>JAFRWW010000040.1 GCA_017441585.1 Lachnospiraceae bacterium | reverse complement strand
GTGTAATATCCGTTATACGTACACATCCTCAAGGCTTGCTGAATGGTGACTGATTCCTTCGGATTGCTGTGGTTCACTGCCTTATAAAGCCATATGATGGGGTCCGGATCCGTACAAGGGGCATCGCTTCCAAAGGATACTATGCACCCTGCTTCCATGAAGGAACGGACAGGATTCAGGCGCGCATTGCGCTCGGGTCCGAGGATGCTCTCTGTGTATTCAGGCGGTTCCTGCTTCCAGTTATCAAAGGCGATCTGCATGGGAAGCTGAATATGATAATCCTTACATATCTGCATACCTTCCGGTGTAGGTAAACAGTCATGGATGATACCGTGTCTGTGATCCTCTCTGGGATAATCGTCAAGGGCTGCCTTAAGAGCTCTGGTAGCCTGGTCAAAGGCCTTATCACCAATGGCATGCATTTCGATCTGAAGTCCTGCACGGTTTGCCTCTTTACAGAACTCGATGACCTTTTCGTCAGAATAGTACAGCACGCCGTTTCCGCCCAGTTCATCCACATAAGGTTCTATCATAGAAGCATCATGAGAACCGAAGCAGCCGTCCAGTGCGCATTCAAAACAACCGCCGATCCTGGGCAGTTTCCTGCTGGTAGCGACCTTTACAGTCATGGACTGTGGGAACACACGGATCTGAAATCCACTCTGTACGCTTTTGGCGAACCATTTCTCAAGGCTGATGTCCATATCCCTCGGGAAGCCCACACCGCTTACAGTATGAATCATGCCGATACCTCTGGAAGCCTGATGATCCACAGCCATCTGCATGTTTTTGATGAGTGTCGGGATCTGAATGGAATTCGTTATATAGTCTGAAACCGCAAAAAATGCTTCCTGATTCATCTCGCCGGTATCCGGGTGGTAGCCTCTCAGATTCTTCACCTTATCATCCACCAACCTCAAAAGTGCGCTGTTCACTACGCATGCATGACCGTCATACTTGACCATGAAAACGGGCTTATCGTCACATACTGAATCGATCTCCTCGCGGCTCACCAGCCTGCGCTCCTTTACAGAATAAGGCGACGCTCCGAAGGCGATCATGGCCTTGTCCTTACAACGGGTCTTGAACTCTTTGATCCCCTGAAGGATCTCTGTATTTGATTTGCATTCCATAACGTTGAGTCCGGCATGGAATAATGAAAATGAAGCGAAGTGCTGATGGGTATCGCAAAATGATGGTATGAGGGCTTTATCGCCGAGATCGATCAACTCTGCTGATGCATACTTTTCCGGAAGGTCATCTCCCACGAACAGGATCCTTCCCTTATCCTCTACAAGATATCTTGCAACGTCATCATTACTGTTAACGGTAAGAATATTTCCTTTATATACTTTCATAACTCATTACCTCTGCTAATGTTTAATTATTTATAGTTCTGTTTTTTTAATTGTACCACATTCTCATTATTAAATACACTTCTTTTTATCACGCTAACAGTTCACATATGAACTGTTTATAAACAATCATACCGTTCATATACGAACTGTTACTCTGCTCACATCCAAAAATAACATTTCACTTTTGAACTGTTATATGTTATAATATACTTACCAGATGATGCGGAGGTCCTTAAGATGCTATCATTGAACTATAATATCGGCGACAGGATACGTTACTTCAGAGAAAAGGCCGGCCTGACGCAGAAACAGCTGGGCGAGCTGACGGGTAAAAGCGAATCCGCTATAAGAAACTACGAACTTGATAACCGCACGCCCGACTGGGAGACCCTTACCAGACTGGCAAACGCCCTGAAGGTAAGCTACTATGCTTTAGATGCCAGTTCCATAGACAGGACTTTTAAGGTGGCTCACATGCTCTTTGAAATGGAAAGTTTGTACGGGCTTACTCCCTACATCGACAGAAACGGCGACGTATATCTCAAATTCAGCTTTGATATGAGGGCATACCGTGAGATCCTTGAAAAGTACGAGGATCAGGAAGAGTCTGATGGCGAGTATGAGCTGACAGAAGAAGATAAGGCCCGGATCGACAAGATCTGTGGGTCTGTGATATCTCCTGAGTCTGCTGTCGACCTGGACAACGCCATTTATGCCTGGGCTTTAGCTTTAAGGGCTAAAGAAAAAGGTCTGGTAGATGATCAGACCTACGATGACTGGAAATACAAGTACCCTGTGTTCGCCAATATCGACGATGATGGGAAGCCTGAAATATATGAGGAAAACCAGGCTCTGATAAGAATCGATACCAATGACTGATCCATAAGATCCATAATGCATAAATAAAACCGGGCATAAGCCCGGTTTTTGTTTATTATAATTCTTTGCATTAGCCGATTATTCCTCCGCCTATCATCATGAGGATCCCAACACTTACTGTGCTGCGGCAGATCATGGTGAGCAGAGACTTTTTCTTAAGGGAGAAGTTCTCAAATATACCGACCAGATCGGCTATCATAACAAGGATAGCGCCGATGCACAGCATATATACGGAAAGGGATGACTCTAAGAGTCCAAAGCCCGATCTGTGTGCCACGACCAGGTCTATGCCATTACCTCCAAGCCAGCCGGCGATGATCGATATTACTCCCAGCAGGACTCTGAACCTTTCGTACTCAAACTTGAATGTCAGCTTAGATGCCCAGAGGATCATCGCTCCGAAAAGCAGCGCTCCGAACACTCCGTAGATGCAGTTATGCACCTTGAAGCCTCCCCTCAGCGCCACATACTGGTACGTCATGAGTCCCTGCCCTACGGCCATGATCAAGACCGTAGTGAAGAAGAGCATGAGTCTTTTAAGCCCATGCTCGTCATACTTGAAGTGAAGCATTACCGCTCCGATCGTCATTATTACTATTGAGATCCAATACATTATTTCCATGATCATGGTAACATAAATGCCTTAGGCATATACCACTTAGGAATTGTCGTTGCAATGGCAGGTACATAAGTGGTAAGAAGAAGTACCGGAATGTAAGCAAATATGATGAATATCAGTATCGGCTTCAGCATCTGGTCTGTCTTAGCCTTACATACACGTCCTGACATGTAAAGCATCGGAGCTGTCGGAGGTGTTACGTTACCCATACCCAGGTTAACACCTAAGATAGCTGCAAAGTGGATAGGATGTACTCCGATGGATGTTACGATAGGAACCAGCAGCGGTGTGCAAAGCAGGATTCCTGAGGTGTCGTCCATGAGCATTCCGATGATGATCATGAACAGGTTGACCATTAACAGGATCAGATAATAGTTGTCTGTCAGTGAAAGCAGTCCCTGAGCGATCTTGTTGGGGATGTTTTCCATGGTGAGGATCTTGGAGAATACCATTACCATGAAGAACATTACCATTACAGCACCTGTTGATGCTGACGTGTCGATCAGAGTGTCCTTTAAGCCCTTAAGTGTCATGCCCTTATAGATGAACATGGCTACAGGGATAGCATAGAGACAGGAAATAGCAGCAGACTCTGTCGGTGTCATGATTCCTGAATAAATACCTCCCAGAATGATTACGGGCATGAGTAATGCCGGGATGGCATTGACTGTATTCTTAATGTAATAATTTGCTCTTTCGCCTTTAGGAATGGGATCTGAGATCTTGATAGGCATCTTCTTGGTGCATACGTAGTTTACGATGCAAAGAAGGAGTGCCAGCAATATGCCGGGAATAATAGTAGCAAGGAAGCAGGCCAGTACTGACTGGGCTGACGACCATGCGTACAGGATCTGCGCCGTTGAAGGCGGGATCAGAAGACCCAGAGGACATGCAGCAGCAAGTAAGGCCGCGGTATGGCCCTTAGGATATCCGGCTTCAGTAAGTCTGGGCTCCATCATGGAACCAATACAGGAAAGTGTAGCTGCAGCGGAGCCGGAAATAGCTCCGAATACAGCGCAGGTAACTACTGATACAGTTCCAAGACCATGTTTGAAACGACCTACGAAAAGTT
>JAFRWW010000039.1 GCA_017441585.1 Lachnospiraceae bacterium | reverse complement strand
CTTCCCACATGTCATCCTGAGTGAAACGAAGGATCCTGAAAGAGTTAAAGGATTTAAAAAGGTCATCTTTATAAAGATTCTTCGCTGCGCTCAGAATGACATAAATTGCCTATTTTATCATCAAGTGGGAAGTTTTAGTAAGATATAATTAAGTGAAAAAGTTATGAAGAATAGAAGAACCATTATCATATCCGCAGCATGCGCGGCACTTGCAGTTTTATGTATAGTGTTTATAATAAAGAACGTGGGATTAAAACGTGCCATCGGAAAAGGTCTTCCTGATGAAACTGTCTGGCAGATAACCCCTGAGGATGCGGATGAGCTCGTAGAGGAAAAACTGGAGAATACGGGTTTTGAATATAAGCGTCTGACCTGGGAGAGCATATCTGGAAATAAGGTGTATGTATATGATATACTGGACGGTGAGAAGAGCCTGGGCGAGATGCTGGCCGTGGATGCGGTATCCGGCACGGTTTATGCGTATGCTGACGGCGAGCTTTCTCCCTACAGTGATTTTTCGGGATATGACGCCGGAATGGATGAGTCCATAGAGTGGACAGGTACATATGTAAGAAAGACCGGAGACGATGGGAGTGTCACCCTGATGCTTGAGGAGACAGAGCCGGGAAGCTTCATGTATAGATTTATAAATGCCGATGGCAGCGAGAGTGAACCGGGATTCGGTTTTTATGAGGACAGGGTGAACGGAATGTCCGAATACGGTGAGTACAGCCTTTCCTTTGTAAAGGAGGGGGACAGCGTGACGGTGTCATGCGATCAGTCTTTTGAGTATGCGGGAATATACGCTTTGGGAGAGTGAAAAAGCATAAATATTTTCAAGCCATAGTAAAGATTATGGGACGGGATGTATAACGGAGATCAGGATGACCGGCAGGAGACGGAATAAAAAAGGAAGAGACAGGCAGTCAAAAGTGGACCTGTCCGTCATGAGCCCGGAAGAGAGACGTCAGTATAAAAAGAAGATGAGACGTATCAAAGAGGGTAAAAAGAAGCGCCGCAGGGCCATAGTGCTGTGGGGGGCTTTGCTTTTGTGTCTGGTCATTTTTGTGATATCACAGCGCAAAAAACTGCCTTCGGCCGAAGAAATGACCAGCAGTATAAAGGAAAACGCCAATGGACTCATGTCTGTGGGAGGTGGATTTTTCGATAATGATGCCGAATATGAGAGCCCTTCTGCCAATACGGCCGCGGCAAGGGTGGAGGAGGCCCCTGTGGACCCGGATTACAGCGTTTATGAGGGAAAGGTGGATGATCTGTCCCCCATGGCGACGGGAACGCCTCTGGACGTGATGCACGGTCGTTCAGCAGTGGATCTGTCCCAGGTGGAGGATGCACAGCGGGCTAACAGTGCCAAGGCGGCGATGATATCCAACAGCTATTTTGACGGAACCGCGCAGAGGGTAAATTCCTATCTGCAGAATTACGGTGAGGGAAAATGGCATGCCTTAAGGGGCGTGACCGGGGATATATGCGTGTTCTATGACGGTGAGAGGACAGTACACAAAACCTATGAAGGAAATGACGGAACCATAGAGTCCAATGAAACGGTTCCCTTTAAGATAGTATTTACGGTTTATGAAGACGGGACCTTTGTGGTGACGGATGCCAGCGAGGACGGCAAATCCGTGGATGATATGGAAACGTACCTGAAGGGAATCGTTTCATCCGGAAATAATTGAGGTAATTATTGATCTGATATCCTCTGTCATTCTGAGCGAATTTCGTCCTAAGGGGGTATCACGAAGTGGTGGATTCCTTATGACACCAAATGGGTGGCATCACATCATTTCATGATGTGATCAACGTCGTCGTAAACTCCTCAGGATGACAGAGGATTAAAGCATTAAGATGACAGGGGAATGATCCGATTAAAAAGTGTATAAAATGATGATTGATTATCATTCATCCGACTCTCTGAAAAACTTCCATCTCCTGGTGATATAGTTCATGCGCTCGTGGGACATTATCATGATGACCAGCATGAGAAGCAAAAACCAGGGGAAGATCCCCAGATTGATCTTACGTGATATCATACCGAAAAGAGGAGGCATGGCAGATGTACCTATGTAATAGGCTGCCATCTGGACTCCTATGATGGACTGTGATCTGTCGGCACCGAAGTGTGACGGCGTAGCATGCAGCATACTGGGATATATGGGCGCACATCCCAGACCGATGGCCACCAGGCCGATCAGAGCCAGGATATTGCTTTTGGGGCCAAAGGGAAGGATCATCATCAGTACGCCTGCACCCATGATACCCTGACCTATCCTCACCATCTGCTCATCGGTGAAATGCACGGTGATAAAACCGCCGATGACTCTGCCGAGAGTTATGCCCAGGAAAAACAGGCCGGCGTATTTAGCTGCGCTGGATTCAGTGAAGTTTCTCATCCGGGTGAGATAGGTACTGGCCCAGAGGTTTACTGTCTGCTCGGCGGCCGAGTACCCGAAAAAGCTGATCATTATAGCCTTGGTTCCGGGAGTGTCTATGACTTCCCTAAGGCTTAGGCTTCGAGGGGGCTTTTTGCCTGACAGTACTTTGAATACGGTATTTTTGTCCCTCCATAAGGGGAGAGAGAAGTATACCATAATGGTGAGCAGAAGCTGCAGGATGCCGATCACCAGATAACCTGTATTCCATTTGCTGCGCATCAGCGACCAGCCCATGATGACAGGGCCCATGGTGGCGCCGATACCCCACATGCAGTGGAGCCAGGTCATATACTTGCTGGTGAAGTTCATGGCTATGAAATTATTCAGCGCGGCATCCACACTTCCTGCACCCAGACCGTAGGGGATGGCCCATATACACAGGAAGATAAAATTATGGCTGATGGCAAAGCCCAGCAGTGCAACTGTGGTAAGGATCATGCTCACGAAGGTGATCTTCGGCGTGCCGACTCTTCTGTTGAGATTATCGCTGAGAAGACTGGATACGACCGTTCCTACCGATATGATTATGAATATGATACCTGAATAGGATACGGGAACTCCCAGCTCGGGATACATGGAAGGCCATGCGGAGCCGAGAAGCGAATCAGGCAGACCCATACCTATAAAAGCCAGATAAATTATTACTATTAAAAACGGAGACATTTTGTACCTCTGAAATTTTTAATCACTAAATGGATATTTTACCATAAAAAAAAAGAAATAACAAATATTTTCTTCATTAATTTTATATTTTGCTTGACATAAGTATGGGTGACGTGATAATATTTTTGTTGTCTGTGTGATTTGGGTCGTTAATCCATTTTGTGCGGATGTGTATAGTTGCTGCTGTGGCTCAGTCGGTAGAGCGTCGCATTGGTAGTGCGGAGGTCACGGGTCCGATTCCCGTCAGCAGCTTTTATCCCGGCCTTTTACAGATGGTCGGGATTTTTTTATCATTATGATCCGGCGGGTATTTATGTATGCGGATCTTTTTGAAGGAGATGGGGTATTATGGAAGGTATCGATTTCAGGGCGCCGGAGTATTATACGAACCGTGAGCTGTCATGGCTTTTGTTTGACGAAAGGGTACTGGAGGAGGCTACCGATGAGGAGAATCCTCTTTTTGAAAGACTTAAGTTTCTGGGTATCACAGCCTCCAATCTTGACGAATATTTCATGGTGAGGGTTGCATCCCTTAAGGATATGGTCCATGCACAGGTATATAAAAAGGATATATCCGGCATGACTCCAAAGGAGCAGCTTTTTGCCGTCAATGAAGCTACCCATGATTTTGTAAAATCGCAGTATGGTGTGTATGATGAGCTGGTCCGTCTTCTTGAAAAGGAGGGGATCGGGATCATATCCGCTCATGAAAAGCTGGATGAAGAGCAGGCGGCCTTTGCGGATAAGTATTTTATGGAAAAGGTTTACCCCGTGCTCACCCCAATGGCCGTGGATTCTTCACGACCTTTTCCTCTTGTCAGGAACAAATCCCTTAATATAGGAGCGCTTCTGGTCAGAAAGAAGGACGCCGAGGGCAGGGCGCTGATAAGCGTGCATGCGGATACCGACGATTATGGGCTGGATTTTGCCCTGGTGCAGGTTCCGGATGTATTAAGCCGTGTGGTGGAGCTTCCTTCACACACAGGGACAAAGCAGATCATATTTTTGGAGGAGATAATCGAGCGGAATATAGAAAAACTCTTTCTTAATTATGATGTGATATGTGCCCATCCTTTCAGAGTTATGAGAAACGCCGATTTTGAACTGGATGAGGATGAGGCCGAGGATCTGCTGGAAGAGATCGAGAAGCAGCTCAAAAAAAGGCAGTGGGGCATGGCCATCAGGCTGGAGGTTCAGACCGGGATGGATATGAGGCTCAGAGAGATATTGCAGGAAGAACTGAATATCGATGATGAGGAGATATATGAGATAACCGGCCCCCTTGACCTGACCGTGATGTCAAAGGTCACGAAGCTTGAAGGCTATGATCATCTTCGTAAAGAGGATTTCATACCCCAGCGACCTGCAATGTTTTCTTCCGATAAGGATATATTCAGCCAGATCAGGGAAGGGGATAAGCTTCTGATGCTGCCCTATGAATCCTTTGAGCCGGTGGTGGAGTTTATAAAACAGGCGGCCAGGGATCCGGACACACTGGCCATCAAGATGACGCTGTACAGAGTGTCGGGTAACTCTCCGATACTGTCGGCGCTGACGCAGGCAGCCGAAAACGGGAAGCAGGTTTCCGTGCTGGTGGAGCTTAAGGCCAGATTTGATGAGGAAAACAATATAGTCTGGGCCAGAAGGCTTGAGAAAGCGGGGTGTCACGTGATCTACGGACTGCTGGGACTTAAGACCCATTCCAAGATCGCCCTGGTGGTCAGGAACGAAAGGGACGGCATAAGGCGGTATGTGCATCTGGCAACCGGTAATTACAATGACGTGACGGCAAGACTTTATACCGATGTGGGTCTGTTCACATGCTCGCCTCTCATAGGAGAGGATGCATCCGCGGTATTTAACATGCTTTCCGGCTATTCAGAGCCTGCTGTCTGGAACAAGCTTTCCCTGGCGCCTTTGTGGCTTAAGGACAGATTCCTGGATCTCATCAACAGAGAGCGGGATCTGGCTCTTTCCGGCAAAAAAGGCAGGATAATCGCCAAGATGAATTCCGTCTGTGATCCCGATATCATAGCCGCCCTTTACGAGGCCTCTGCGGCGGGGGTACAGATAGACATGATAGTCCGTGGTATCTGCAGCATCAAGACAGGTATCAAGGGCGTATCAGATAATATAACGGTCAGGTCCATAGTAGGCGAGTTTTTAGAGCACAGCCGTATCATTTACTTCGGTAATGACGGAAATGAAGAGGTCTACATGGGCTCTGCGGACTGGATGCCCAGAAACCTGGAAAAGAGAGTGGAGATACTCTTCCCCGTGGAAACACCTGAGATGAGAGCGGAGCTCAAGGGTTATCTTTTGCTTCAGCTGACTGATAATAAAAAGGCCAGGATTATGCAGGATGACGGTACTTACAGGAAACCGGATCTTTCTCATGTGCCTGTGGAGCGAAGGCTTTCTTCCCAGGAGGAGTGCTGCAAAATTTATAAACAGAGGGCTCAGAAGCATGATGCCGATATGATAAGAAGGGGATTTATCCCGGAGTTTAAGAAAAGGTAACTTTTCCTTACGGAGAAGTTTTGATGCCTCAAAGCCGGCGGGCTCCCCCGATATTAAATCGGGGGCAGATAAGAAAAGGTAACTTCTCCTTACGGAGAAAAAGGTAACTATATGTACAAACTGATACTGGCGTCGGCTTCGGCGCGGCGCTCGCAGATCCTGTCGGAATACGGGATCCCTTTTGAAGTGATCAAAAGCGATTGCGAGGAATATACGGAATTTACAAAGCCGTCACAGGTGGTGACGGATCTGTCATTGCAAAAAGCCCGGGATGTGGCCCAAAAAGCTGCTGCCTCTGAAAAGTATGAGAGGCAGGATATACTGGTGCTTTCGGCGGATACCATAGTGTCATATAACGGAGAGATACTGGGAAAGCCTGAGGATGAGCAGGACGCCTTTGACATGCTGTCTTTGCTCAGCGGCCGTACACATGAGGTGTATACAGGGGTTACCCTTATGAAGAATGATGAGGTCATCCTTAATTTTGCCGCATGTTCAGTGGTGGAGTTTTACGAGGTGTCGCCCTTTGCGCTCAAGGAATACATAGCCACGGGCGATCCCATGGATAAGGCGGGTTCCTATGGTATACAGGGACCTTTTGGTCTGTATGTAAAGGGGATAAGGGGCGAGTATAATAATATAGTGGGACTGCCTGCGGCTGAGCTCTATCAGCGGGCTCTAAAGGCAGGGATAGACCTTAGGCGCGATGTTGGTTAAGTTGTCAAAGAATGATGAATAAGGAATTACAGATTACGATATGTCATTCTGAGCGTAGCGAAGAATCTTGATTATTTTGTTATGAGGACCACATGATGAGACACGGATTGATAAATGAATTGATACTATACAGAAATTTTAAGAGACAGGACATCCTGGACGGGTTTTCCCGTCTTTTTGAAATACGATCCGAAAATAAGACGGATGAAGAATACAGGGATCTGTTCTTTGACATGACGAACAGGCTTTTGAAACTGTCGGATGATTTCGGGTTTTCAGGGAATTTGTGGCACTGTTTTTTGGCCTATCTCCTCTGTAATAACGAGAATCCCTTCAGCTGTGCCTGTGAGATAAGGGGCAGGATCGAAGGCAGCATGAATGAGCTTGCCATGCATGATTTTGCCATTTTCAGGGAACTGTTTAACGCGGATTTTGCCGGTCTGGGAGAAACGGCAGGGACAGATTTGTCAAAGGTGCTCACGTCCTATGGTGCTTATGCTGAAAACGGCCGTACCTTTAATAAGAGGATAAGAGACAGGATCTGCGAGCTGGCTAAAAGGCTGGCTGCGGCCGTAAGCGATGAGGAGTTCATGGATATCGTCACCGGGTTTTATGGCGATTACGGCGTGGGCAAGTTCGGTCTGAATAAGGCCTTCAGGCTGAGGGTGACTGAGGAGCATACCGAGATCGAACCGATATATAACATACGCCATGTGCAGCTTTCGGATCTGGTGGGATATGAGAGCGCAAAAAAGAAGCTGGTGGAAAATACCGAGGCTTTTCTGGAGGGAAAGGGTGCAAACAACTGTCTTTTATACGGTGATGCGGGTACCGGAAAATCCAGCTCTATCAAGGCGATCGCAAATATGTATTATGACAGGGGTCTAAGGATAATTGAGGTTTATAAGCACCAGATCGCGTCCTTAAATGATGTGGTGTCCCAGATAAAGGACCGGAATTACAAATTCATCCTGTATATGGATGATCTTTCCTTCGAGGAATTCGAGATAGAATATAAATATTTAAAGGCTCTGATCGAGGGGGGACTGGAGAAAAAGCCGGGAAATATCCTGATATACGCTACCAGCAACCGCCGTCATCTCATCAGGGAGAATTTCCGTGATAAAAAGGAGAGGGACGAGGATCTGCATATCAATGATACGGTTCAGGAAAAGCTCTCCCTTTCGGATCGTTTCGGCGTATCCATATATTTCGGAAGACCGGATAAAAAGGAATATCATGAAATAGTGCTGGCCCTGGCAAAGCGTCATGGTATAATGATGGATGAGGGCGAGCTGCTCCTTAAGGCAGACCAGTGGGAACTGAATCATACCGGCATGTCCGGAAGGACCGCAGAGCAGTTTATCAATTATCTGAAGGGATTAGATCAATGAAGCTGCTGTTTGCGGATATGGATGACACGCTGCTGTCCACGGACAAGACCATATCAAAGAAAAATTTGGAGGCAGTAAGGGCGCTTATAAAGGCAGGACACGGCTTCGTGATGTGTACAGGAAGACCGCTTTACAGCTGTAAGGTACTGGCAAAGCAGTACGACCTCATGGGAGAGAATTACTATATCGCATCCTATAACGGCGGACAGATAGTGGATACGTGCAGCATGAAGGAGCTGGTCCATGAGGGCGTGTCTTATGAGGTGGTGAGGACTCTTTTTGATGAGGCTCCGAAGTGGCAGCTGAATGTCCAGACCTATAATGATGACTGTATCCTGGTGGAAGAGGATTCCGAGTATATCAAATGGTATTCCACCCGCATCAGGATGCCCTATAAGGTGGTGGATGATGTGATGGGAGCTCTTGAGGCCGAGCCGCTTAAATGCATTGTGGCGCATCTTACGGATCATGCCGCCCTGGAAAGGTTTCAGGCAAAGGTGGGTCCTAAGCTCAGTGATGTGACGGAGAATCTTTTTTCAAATCCGGTGCTTCTGGAATTCGGGTCAAAAAAGGCAGGCAAGGGCAGAGCCCTTGAAAATCTGTGTGATATCCTTGGAGTCGACCGGGCTGATACGGTGGCAGTGGGTGATGAGGCCAACGATATAGACATGATAAAAAAGGCAGGGCTTGGCATCGCCATGATAAACGGTACGGAGGATACTAGAAGGGCTGCCGATATCATAACCGAAAAAGATAATGATAATGATGCTATTGCGGAGATCATAGAGAGGTATTTTTTATGAAAAAAGGGCTGGTACTGGAAGGCGGCGGGATGAGAGGCATTTTTTCCGCCGGAGTCATGGATGTACTGATGGAGAATAACATAGAGTTTGACGGCGGCATAGGAGTATCGGCCGGGGCGATCTTTGGCTGTAATTATAAGTCAAAACAGCCGGGACGCGTCATAAGGTATAATGTGAAATACTGCCGTAACAGGCATTATGTCAGTTATTTTAACCTGCTCACCACAGGAGATATCTTCGGCGTGGATTTTTGTTACAGAAAGCTCCCCTTTGAGCTGGATATCTGGGATCATGACACCTTTGAAAAGAATCCCATGGAGTTTTATGTGGTGTGTACGGACGTGATCACGGGAGAACCCTATTATCACAAGTGTACCGACGGCATGTACGAGGATATAAAGTATATGAGGGCATCAGGTTCCATGCCCCTGGTCTCAAAGGTGGTAAGCATAGGTGACTGGCAGTTCCTGGACGGAAGCGCCGCGGATTCCATACCCCTGGCATATTTTCAGAGCATAGGCTATGAGAAAAACCTGGTGATACTGACGCGCCCTATGGGGTATGTGAAGAAAAAGACGCCGGCTCTCCCTCTGATGAAGCTTAAGTATCAGAAAAACTATCCCGGCATAGTGCGTGCCATGGAAAGACGACATTTAATGTACAATGAAACCCTGGATTATATAAAGGAGCAGGAGGAGGCGGGCAATACCTTTGTCATAAGGCCCCCCAGGGAACTCAGGATATCACGTACCGCAAACGACCCGGAGGAACTCAAGCGGATCTACCGCATGGGCAGGCATACGGCGAAGAAATATCTCAACAGGATCAAGGAGTTCATGGCCGATGTGTGAGAACTGTGCATACTATTATTATGATGAAGATTATGATGAATATGTCTGTGACGCCGAGATGGACGAGGATGATTATTCGCGCCTTATGTCCGACGGCTTTAAGGGCTGTCCGTACTATCGGGACGGAGATGAGTACAAGGTAGTCAGGCATCAGATGTAATAAAAAAGCGCCATCCGACAGGAGGGCGCTTTTTGATATTTTAATGAATTATATTTAACCTCTTGCTGCCAGAACTGCCATAAGGTCGCCGATGGTGTGATGTGTAACCATCTCTTCGCCCTGTCCGGTGTAAGCCCATACGCTTATGAGGTAATTCCACTCATCCATGGTGAAGGTGTGGGTGGTACCGTTCTTGTCGGTAAAATTCTTTACTGCTGCCGCAACTGCGGGAATGACGGGTGTGGTAGCCTGAGCCGGCTGCTGAGTCTGAGCTGTCTGAGTCTGAGCAGCCTGAGCCTGAGCAGCCTGAGCCTGTGCCGCCTGGATGAGCTGAGTCTGTGCTGCCAGAAGAGCCTGAGACTGAGCCAGCTGCTGAGCCTGAGCTGTAGCCGCATCGGTTGCAGCCTGTGCAGCGGGAGTAGCTGCTGTCTGCTGCTGAGCCAGAAGAGCCATAAGTGCAGCGGGATCTGTTGCAGCAGTGGCTGCGGGTGCCTCGGCGGGAAGCAGAGCCTTGATCCTGTTAACCTCTGCCACAAGTGCGGGGATGCCTGCCTTTACGCTTTGTACCTGGGCTGCTGCCACGGGATTGGTGCCTGCTGCGGCCTCAAGCTGTGACAGAAGGGTATTTGCCTGATCTACACGAGCCTGAGCGTACTGAAGCTGCTGCTTTAAAGCTGCAGTATTGTCATCTGCGTAAACAGCGGATGAAAGTGAAAAAGTAAGTACGGCTGCTGCCGCCATAAGAACTAATTTTTTCATTTTGATCTCCTTTTTACTGATTTTTACACAACGCTTTGATTTTACCACAGGAAGGAGAGTTTATCCATAATCAGATTTAACTAATTTTGCCGGATATGGGTAGGATTTATGGTTACTTTCTCTTATGCGGATAATCCTGAAGAGATGACTGTTATTTTGGGATTGGCGATGAGATTGAAAACAGGCCGGATATCTGATATAGTTTTAGAGTGGATTCAACGGAGGTTCATATATGGCAGTGGCTGATCTTAAAGAATTGAAAAGCTTTTATTCAGGGAAAAAAGTGTTTGTGACCGGTCATACGGGATTTAAGGGGACCTGGCTTACGCGTATACTGCTCCTGGCAGGGGCAAAGGTGACGGGATATTCCTTACAGCCCCCCACCGAGCCCAACCTTTTTTTGAGGGCGCAGCTTGACGGATTTGATACATTCACGGATATACGGGGGGATGTCAGGGATTTTGAGTCTCTCAAAAAGGCTTTTGACGGATTCGATCCCGATGTTGTGCTGCATCTGGCGGCTCAGCCCATCGTGAGGGATTCCTATAAGGACCCCAGGTACACTTATGAGACCAACGTCATGGGGACGGTGAATCTGCTGGAGTGCGTGAGACTGTCACAGGAAAAGAGTGGCGTATTCGGAGGGAAAAAGATATCCATCCTCAATGTCACCACGGACAAGGTGTATAAAAATAATGAATGGTGCTACGGGTACAGGGAAAATGAGCCCCTGGATGGTTATGATCCTTATTCCAATTCAAAATCCTGTTCGGAACTGGCGACGCACAGTTTCATCAACAGTTTCTTCACAGAGGGCAGCGTGAGCGTGTCCACCGCCAGAGCCGGCAACGTGATAGGCGGCGGCGATCATGCAAACTGCAGGATAATCCCGGACGCCTGCCGGGCGGTGTATAATGCTATACAAAAGGGAGAGAGCGAGGGCGTCGTAGTGATAAGGAATCCCTACTCCACCAGACCCTATCAGCATGTGCTGGAGCCGCTGGCCATGTATCTGACCATAGCCATGAGACAGTATGAGGACAAAAAATATGCAGGCTTTTACAATATAGGCCCCGATGACTGCGACTGCGTGACCACGGGAGAGCTCATTGATATGTTCATTAATGAGTATAACAGCCGTCAGGGGATACCTGTCAGACTGAAAAGAGAGGATCGATGCGAGGAGGGCGCCCCGCATGAGGCGAATTTCCTAAAGCTTGACAACAGCCTTATCAAACAGACCTTCGGCTGGTCGGCGAAGTGGCATATGACCGATTGTATCGCACATACGGTGGATTTTCTGATGGCGGATATATCAGGAAAGGATGTGAGTGCGGAAATGGATCGTGAGATAGAGGATTATTTTCTATAGAAAATCGCCAAAATATTTGCAATAAATCTGTATTTATGGTAAAATCAGTTAGCGATATTTTTAAAGCAATTTTTTTGAAAAGGATGGGAGTTATTATGAATATTAATAAAAAAGCAGATGGTGACAATTTGGTAATCGCTCTTGAGGGAAGACTTGACACTACTACTTCCCCCGAGCTGGAGAAGGAGATCAAGACATCTCTTGACGGTGTGAGTTCTCTTGAGATAGATATGACTGCTCTTGAGTACATTTCATCCGCAGGTCTGAGAGTTCTCCTTGCAGCTCAGAAGATCATGAATAAGCAGGGTACCATGAAGGTGACTCATGCGAATGATGACATCATGGAGATCTTTGATGTGACCGGATTCTGTGATATCCTTACCATAGAGTGATCATTTACGGATAATGGATTTATTGAAGGGACTGCCCCGGGGCGGTCCCTTTTTGTTTTGTCTAACATTCTTCGGGATCAAAGGTTAAACTAAACCTTCCCTTTGGTATAAAGAAACCACCCTGCAAGGTCGATAACATTATCAGAATACTTTTTGATATGCCTGAAAGGAGGTACATATGGGTTTTCAGGTGGGTAATATGCCTGCGGATATGATGCAGGATTACGTGAACCGTATGCAGGGACAGCATAAGGATAAGGCTGACCGTGCGGACAGAAAAAAGGACGGTGCAGCATTTGACAGGGCCGTGAACAGGGCCAAGGACGATAATAAACCGGGAGAGGTGTCGGCCACATATGATAAGTCTGATCCCGGAGTGAGTGAGACTGCGAAGGGCTTCTACACGGAGTTTAGGGTACAAAAGACAAATTCGTCAAAGGAAACGGATGAATCAAAGCTTTCCGAAAAAGCCCAGAAGCTTTTGAAGGAACTGAGGGAGAAGTATGGCAATATGGATTTCTTTATAGCCGATGTGTCCTCAGAGGCTGAGGCCCATTCCATCATGTCTAAGAGTACCAAGGAATACGGCGTGCTCATAGATCCGGATACTCTGGAAAAGATGGCAGAGGATGAGGAGTTTAAGAATACCTGCCTTAAGTCTCTGGAGGAAACCACATCCCAGGTGGATGCCATGTTTGAGGAACTGGGTGAAGATGCGGATAAGATCGAGTGCATCAGCATAAAGATAAATACGGACGGTACCACGGAGATATTTGCAAAGCTCAGGGAAAATGCCGAGGCGCAGAAAGAGCGGATCGAAAAGAAGCATGAGGAGGCTCTTGAGGCGCGTAGGATGGAACATAGACACCATCACGCACCGCCTGAGAAAAAGGAGGATGGAACGGATAGGCCTGATCTGGAGGCTGCCGGGCGTATGGCCTTTCATGGCAGGCACAGATTTGAAAAGCCTGATGAGGATAGTATTCTGAGGGCTTCATCCATAGCCGAACTCATGGATATGCTTAAGGAGAGAGGAATAGGCGTAAATAAGGAGGAAGACGAGGAAGAAAGTGGTCTGATGGTCGAAGCGACACAGATGGCTTGAAAAATTCCGATGTAAAATCGGGGGCAGAAATAAAAACGGGCGCAGCCTTGAGGGGATTTTTGGCTGCGCCCTGAAAAAAGGTCCTGCTAAGCAGATCCTTTTTTCTCAGGAAGAAAAATGGTTACTATGGTGCCGCCTTCTTCACGGCGGTCTATGGAAAGAGTGCCGTCGCAGAGAGTGCTAAGACGGCTTCTCACATTGTCAAGTCCTATATGAGGATCATTATCCTCTGTCTGTTCTTCAAGATAATCAGTTCCGCTGTTTTCCACGATCAGTATGTTTCCATCGGCGGTGCTTCCTGTCCTTATCAGTATGTGAAGCGGATCCGAGTCGGGATCCAGACCGTGCTTCACCGCATTTTCAACCACGGGCTCTAAGGTCAGCGGTGGGAGCCTGAAGGCGATATGGGGCGTATCATAGTCCACAAATATCATGTCTTCATATCTGGCTTTTATCACATTGAGGTAAGCCCGGGTGTGGGTCAGTTCCTCATTAAAGGGGATGAGTCCCTCTTTGACCATGGCGCTGTAATTCTTCTTAAGGTATGATGAAAAATCATCCACCAGCTTCTGTGCTTTTTTAGGATCTATTTCGCACAGATAATATATGCTGGACATGGTATTATATATAAAGTGGGGACGTATCTGCAGCGTCTTTGTCTTGAATACCTGCTCGGACAGCGCAATCTTCTGATCGATGTATCGTTCAGCTTCCTCATTCACAATGTTGTTAAATAGAATGAGGGCCGAAACGGAGGTGCCGAACACGATGAGAAGGACTCCGTATGAGTGCATCTGGATCAGCATCGCAACAGTGGGGATCAGCAGATTCAAAAACAGTACGTTCCGTGTCCTCTTTGACAGTTGGTCCATTATGTTAAAAAGTCCCACCATGTTAATTAACATCAAAAGCACTGCAGGAACCAAGAGCAGAGGATAATAGGGACCTCTGTGATACACATTATCTTCTGTGACATAGTATATGGTCGTAGAAAACTGCGTATATATCAGCATAACCAGATACAGGCACCAGAGAAAGAATACGGTATAAAACATACGGCATCTGAGGCTCCGGCCACTGTTATGGAGTATGTATATGTTGAGCAACGGCATCAAAAGTGATGAGAAAAAGGATTCACAGAAGATGGCTGTTATGGTAAGAGTCCTGTATCCGTCCCCCAGAAATACCAGTGAGATCTGGGAAGCTGCATTTGAGAACGTGTATACGATCAGTATTCCTAAGAAAAGCTTAAAATAGTTCCTGATCCAGCTGCTCATGTACTGAGCCCTGAAGGTGAATATAAGCCCCATTATACTGATCGTCATTCCGGAGATGACACTGGCATAATTAATGAGATCTATATAGTCGGGCATCGATCATAATCCTCCAACCGGGTGACGAAGCTTTAAAAGCTCGGCTGTCACATCTTCTGTATGAAGGGGCTTTACAATAAAGCCGCTAGCCTGAGTATCCCATGCCCTAATGGCGTAGTCCGGATAGCTGGTTAGAAAGATCACATTGGTAAGAGGATTGATCTGTGTTAGCGTATGGCACAGCTCCAGGCCGCTGGTCTTTCCCATTTCTATGTCGACAAAGGCGATGTCCACTCTGTTCAAACGTGAAAACTCCACCGCTTCGGAAGCCCTTGAAAAGCCTGTGATGTTGGTATTTGGTATGACCTCGGATAAAATGTGGATGGCGCCCTTTAGTAGGAGGGGCTCATCGTCTACAATGATCACCTCGGGCAGATCCTTGACGATATTTCCGGGACCGATCAGATCCGTCACATCGACGCCAAGTATCCCGGCTAATCTGGATATGATGACCATATCGGGAATACGTCTGCCATTCTCCCAGTTAGCTATGCTGGAGCGGTTCACGAACATTTTGTTAGCCAGCTGCTGCTGAGACAGATTCTTTTCTGTGCGCAGATTTTTTAATGTTTCCCCAAAACTTTTATCCAATGTGTGACCTCTTTTTTGCTTTTATGTTTTGAGGATACACATTTTTTCTTTTATTTCAATAGATTATCTGAAATAAAGCGTTTCATTCTGAAACGTCCCCCTGATTTAACTATTATATTTACTGAATCACCGTCATCAGATATAATATATGTTTAGGAAAAGGCAGGGCGTATAGGAACCCTCGATATGGATCTTGCAGTGAAATAAGACAATGGAGGTACACAGATGTTTAAGATTGAAAACTTAAGAAACGATGAAGATGCTAAAACATTAGTTTTATCGGACAGACTGTTTCACGAGGCTCTTAAAGGTAATCCCGAGAGCAAGGAGCGCTTTCATGTAAAGAATGATAAGGGCGAGGATTTTGATATAGTTTACTGGGATAATGATGAGGATATAGAGAACCGGGATGCATATCCTGCATATGTAAAGCCACCCTATATGTCGAAGTATCTCGTCTATGATGAAAACGATAAAGATACTCTTTATCTGGACTTGTTTGACGGGCTCAAGAATATGATGTTCGAGGAATTGAACGAGTATACCATAGTCATCAGCAAGGTGGTATTAAACTTTACCGATATGGAAATATGGTGCGCTGATGAGCGGATATCATGGTTTATTGACGAAAACCCCAGGCTCCATATCGTGGAAGAACTGCCCTGGGATATCTATAATAATGACGACTGCTTCTTCATACAGGAGCAGATGAGAGTGGGAATGGAGGATGATAACTTTAACAGGCTGAGCAATACCTATGCCTTCCATAATATATTTTTCCTGCAATGGATACTGAACGGAAGATCCTTATCTCAGTTTAAGTATATGACGCTCCCCGTCGATGGTGCGGGTGGGATAGGTGCGTTGCTTTCATTCTGCAAACGCTTTGAAAAGGCTTTTACACGTTTCGGGCTTAAGTTTTCGGCTCCTGATAAGGAGTATTTTGGCAGATATCCCAGGAAAATGGTGGAGCGGTATTTTGCGTTGGATCTTTGGGCCGAGGATGCGAATGAGGATAATACGGTGCAGGTGCCGAATATGGTCATGTTGATCAAGACCGCATTCATCCAGAAAATCCCTGGCACGATGGATGCATCGGTTATCGGTGCTTCCTTCAAGGCGGAGATGGATGAATATTTTGATGCGGTATTCGGTGGAAAAAAGGTTCTGGGCGTGCTTATAAGGGGCAGCGATTATATTTCTACAGGTCTGTCAGGAACCAGAAAAATGGCAACCGTGGAACAGATGGCACCGGGTATACGCAAATGGATGGCGGATTACGGATATGAGAAGATATTCCTGGCAACGGAAGACGGCGATATCCTTAAGCAGATGAAGGATGAATTCGGCAGGACCATGGTGGCTCTGTCGCAGCACAGGCTCACCCGGGCAGACTTAAAGGACGGCCAGATCATAGCGGATTATGAGAAGAAAAATGCCGGAGACGATTATGCAGAGAAACTTGAGGATACCACAGTCAATTATTTTTATGCCCTGTATCTTTTGTCCCGCTGCGATGCTTTCATGTGTTCAGGGCAGTGTAATGGCTGGGACACGGTCATATCCTTAAATGAGAACAGATTTGAGAGGTCCTATAAGTATGCAGTAGGAATAAACGGAGATCCCAGGACTGAAGGATGGGAGGAAGTAGGTCCTGTCACCGCAGGTATGTTCACAAGAGGAGCATATCCGACGGAGAAGGCATTCTTTATGACCCACAGATTTGATCTTAAGGAAGAGGTGGATCCGGCTGCAGTAAAGGCGGCATGGGAGAAGACGACAAAAATATATCCCTATGTTACTTACGCAACGGTGGTACGCCGCGCCTCTTTGGTACTGGCCAAGGATCCGCTGCCCTTTGTGATCAGGGAAACGGCGGAGGTGATCGAGCCTTCGACGCCGGCTGCCAATTTCCATACGGTAACGATATGCTACCTGGGCAATGTGCTTTGGGTCTATGCGGATCATGTGCCCTATGACGGTACCGGTTTCATGCGTGTACTGGAGACCTTCTTCTATCATTATTACAGTATTACGGATGAGTGCGAATACCCTGTGCCTGAGGGAGTTTATACGGAAAAAGACGGCGTCGTGCCGGAACAGGATAAGGACGCATATCTTGATGTCGATCCCATTGATCCGAAGGAGACTGCAGGTTCATTTATGAACAAACCTGTTTTTGAGACGCCCCAGAGCCCCAAAGACTGTATCTTTGTGCCCAAGGCTGACTGCAGGGGCTTTTGTATCAGCGTTCCGTCCGCAGGCTTCATGGAATATGCTAAGTCGGTGAAGGGCAGCCCCATGTCCGTATTTTATGTTTTATTTGCAAAGGCGCTGCAAAGGGTCAATCCCGGGAATACACTTCCCTTTAATTTCATGGTGCCTGTAAGCATCCGTAATGTTATGGGAAATGAGAATTCACTTCTTCATCAGGTGGTGCATTTCAATTATTATTTTGATCCCAAAGATCTGTCGGGAAAAACGGATGAGGAATTAAATACTGATTTCCGTACCGCCATTGCGGGCTTTTCCAATGGGGATGGGATAAAGATGTCGGCGGGGGTATATCGTTCCATATGTGAGGGCTATGCGAAGGCCTTTAAACACGGTGCTCTTAATAAGATCATCATGGACATGCGCAAAAATATGAAGGCAGGCGCGGGCGTCAGCTATCTGGGAACTATGCGCACGGGTGAGTACGGTGAGCGTATCCGAATGACTGCATTCCATGCAATGCCGGAGAAGGGGATCATGCTCCAGACTACTGAAGTGGGCGGAAATTTCTATATAGACTGGTATCAGGGCTTTTCAGGTGAAGAATATGTGCTGGCCATGAGGGATATCTTGAAAGAGTGTGGAATAAGCGGCATAAAGGTAGAAAGGACAGAATAAAATTGTTTAAGACCCGAAGTCTAAATGGCAGTGTCCAGCCTGGCTATGAGTGATCTGTAATTTCGGTTTTTTCAGGGAAACGCTCCTTCATGAGAAGGAGCGTTTCCACGCCGTCTATCTCAGGCATTCTGTGATCAAGAAATTTAGGAATATGTAAAAACTGATTGACAGATACCCCTTGGGGGTATATATTGGAGAAAAAGATATACCCCCATGGGGTATTTGTGCGGAGGGAAAACATGTCAAAGAAAGATAATAATATGGAAGAAATGAATGGCATCTGTCCGCATTGTTCCGGCAAGCATAAAGACAGAGATGAAAAGGAAAAAAGAGATCTGATAAACAGACTGAAAAGGATAGAAGGCCAGGTGAGAGGTGTGGAAGGAATGCTTGAAAATGATGCATATTGCACTGATATCCTGATTCAGGTGTCGGCAATTTCCAGTGCTCTTAACAGCTTTAATAAGGTCCTTTTGGCAAACCATATGAGGACCTGCGTGGCGGACAATATCCGTGAAGGAAATGATGAGATCATTGATGAGCTGGTGGTTACCTTGCAGAAACTTATGAGATAGACTTTCAGGTCGGAAAAGAGATGATATGGAACAATATAATGTAACCGGGATGAGCTGTGCCGCCTGTCAGGCCAGGGTTGAGAAGGCTGTGAACGCCATAGAGGGGGTTGAGAGCTGCGCCGTGAGTCTTCTTACAAACTCCATGGGCGTAGAGGGGAGCGTAAATCCGGAAGAGATCATAAAGGCGGTGGAAGCAGCCGGTTATGGTGCCAGCCTTAAAAAATCAAATAAGACGGGTTCCTCTTCGGTTAACTACGAGGATTCGCTGAAAGATACTGAAACGCCGTTGCTTAAAAAGAGGCTTAAAGCCTCAGTCATTTTGCTGATCCCTTTAATGTATGTTTCAATGGGACATATGCTGTGGGACTGGCCGCTGCCATCGTTTCTCGAAGGCAATCATGTGGCCATGGGCTTGTATCAGCTGATAATAGCCGGCTTGATCATGGTGATAAATCAGAAGTTTTTTATAAGCGGATTTAAGGGACTGATACACAGATCTCCAAACATGGATACACTGGTGGCGCTCGGAGCGACAGCTTCCTATGCATACAGCGTATATGCGCTTTTTGCCATGACCGGGGCAGTGCTTGATGCAGATACGGATCTGGTCATGTATTACATGGATCAGTTTTATTTCGAGTCTGCGGCTACGATATTGACGCTGATCACAGTGGGAAAAACCCTTGAAGCAAGGTCCAAGGGGAGGACTACCGATGCCCTTAAGTCACTTATGAGACTGGCACTGAAGACTGCCGTGATCCTGGAGGGTGATACGGAGAAGACCGTCCCGATAGAGGAAGTAAAAGTCGGGGATAGATTTATCGTAAGGCCGGGAGACAGTATACCCGTAGACGGTATAGTTAAAGAGGGAGAGAGCGCCGTTAACGAGTCCGCGCTCACTGGCGAGAGTGTCCCCGTGGAAAAGCAGGCCGGAGATAAGGTTTGCGCCGCCACCATCAATACTTCGGGATATATGGTATGTGAAGCTTCGAAGGTCGGCGAGGATACCACCCTCGCCGGGATCATAAGAATGGTCAGCGATGCCGCGGCAACCAAGGCTCCCATTGCGAAGATCGCCGACAGGGTGTCGGGAGTATTCGTACCGGCGGTCATGGGTATTTCATTAATAACATTTATTGTTTGGTTACTGGTAGGACAGACTTTCGGATATGCCATGGCAAGAGCGGTATCGGTTCTGGTGATCAGCTGTCCCTGTGCTTTGGGGCTTGCCACTCCCGTGGCGATAATGGTAGGAAACGGTGTGGGTGCCAAAAGCGGTATCCTGTTTAAAACCGCGGCGGTTCAGGAACTCACGGGGAAAACTCAGATAGTGGTCCTTGATAAGACGGGAACCATAACCACAGGCATCATGCGGGTCACGGATGTGATCCCGGCAGATGGTTTTGACGAAAAGGAGCTGATGACAGTCGCCTATGCGCTGGAATCCAAAAGTGAGCATCCTATATCGAGGGCGATCGTGGAGCATGCAAAAGAGCGTGAGACAGGGCTTTTGGAGACGGTGGATTTTGAAGTTTTATCAGGGAACGGTCTTAGGGCAAAGCTTGGCGGGGTGTCTGTGGCAGGTGGAAATGCAAGATTCATTACGGGTATTTTGGAACGTCATGATGCGTTAACCGAAGTGACCGTACGAGATACCGGGATAAAAGATTTGGCAGAGAGTGCAAAGACAGCTGCCAAGTGTCTGGATGAACTGTCCGGGCAGGGTAAGACGCCTGTTCTTTTTACAAAGGGGAATAAGCTGATGGGAATCATCGCTGTGGCCGACACCATAAAGGAGGACACGCCGCAGGCGGTTGCAGAACTTAAGAACATGGGTATCCATGTGGTGATGCTGACAGGTGATAATGAGATCACAGCCGGGGCGATCGCAGATAAGGCCGGAGTAGATGAAGTCATTGCGGGAGTACTTCCCGACGGAAAAGAAGCCGTCATAAGAAGGTGTATGGAAAATGGAATAACCGCCATGGTGGGTGACGGAATAAATGATGCGCCTGCTCTTACCAGGGCGGATGTGGGAATCGCTATCGGAGCGGGAACGGACATTGCCATTGATGCGGCGGACGTAGTGCTTATGAAGAACAGCATTCGCGATGTGGCAGCTGCCATCAGGATCTCAAGGGCTACCCTCAGGAATATTCATGAGAATCTGTTCTGGGCATTTTTCTATAACATTATTGGTATTCCCCTGGCTGCCGGCTGCTATGTGGCAGCCTTTGGCTGGACGCTCAATCCCATGTTTGGAGCAGCTGCCATGGGGCTTTCAAGCTTTTGCGTAGTGTCTAATGCACTGAGACTTAACCTGTTAAAGGTTCATGACGGGTCCAAAGATAAGCCCGTAAAGAATCCCATCGACCATAGATTCATTCAATCAGAATATGATAAGATTGATAATGATAAAAATGAAAGGAGAGACAAAGAAATGAAGATCAAGGTAAACGGAATGATGTGTGCACATTGTGAGGCTCATGTAAAGAAGGCATTGGAGGCTATTGACGGAATAGAATCCGCAGTGGCTTCTCATGAGGAGAACCTGGTAACCATCACTAAGTCCAAGGAAGTTGATGAGGCGCTTATCAAAGAAGCAGTCACGGAAGCCGGCTATGAATACGCAGGAATTGCATAAATGAGTTTTGATCGCATCACAAAGACTGGCACCGGAAAGGAGGCATTTTTCAGATATGGAGACTTGGTTTTAAGGAGTGATCAGGAATGTGGCAGATAATACTTATCCCGTTTTTGGGAACGAGCATGGGAGCGGCCAGCGTGTTTCTCTTACGGCAGGCTATGAGTGAAAGATTACAGCGTGTATTCACCGGCTTCGCTGCCGGAGTGATGGTTTCGGCGTCATTTTTCAGCCTGTTGCAGCCTGCTCTAGCCCAGACTGAGGGTATGGGGAGACTTGGATTTTTACCGGTGTGTGTCGGATTTACTGTGGGAATGCTTTTTCTGTTAGTCCTTGATATGATAACGCCGCATATACATCTTAACAGCAGTGAAGAGGGACCGCGAAGCGGATTGAAAAGGACTACAAAGCTTGTGCTGGCAGTGACGTTGCACAATCTCCCTGAGGGAATGGCGGTGGGCATAGTTTGTGCAGGCTGGATGTATGGAAATGAGAAAATCTCATTCATGGGAGCATTGGCGCTTGCTATCGGTATTGCCATACAGAATTTTCCTGAGGGAGCTATTGTTTCCATGCCTCTTTTGGCGGAAGGAGTACCAAAGTGGCGTACATTCCTTTACGGAGTTTTATCCGGTATTGTGGAACCTATAGGCGCGTTGCTGGTAGTGGCTGCAGCCGGGGTATTCATCCCTGTTATGCCGTATCTGCTGAGCTTTGCTGCCGGAGCCATGATATATGTGGTAGTTGAGGAACTTATTCCGGAAATGTCTGAAGGAGTACATTCAAACATAGGAACAGTAAGTTTTGCTGCAGGATTCGTGCTTATGATGGCCCTTGATGTGGGGCTTGGATGATTAGATGGATAATATTTTTCCGGGACTTAAGACGGGAAGTCGATATTTAATTAACTATTTTGGGCCTCAATACAGCAAATTTCGTGTGTTATTTTTGAAGATATAATTGAAATTATGGGTACTGCAAATTCGGAGAGTTTAAACGAACACCGTAATTCTTTTCAGTCGATTCGATCTGGTAACCCCAAATATAAATGGTGTTTGGGTGAGTCTCCTTCTATGGTGAATCTATGGTAAACAATGATGTGGGTTAAATTTAGTTAATAAAAGCCGGCTGATTCTTATGGTAAACCGACCCCAACTATGCTATAATCTATGGCTGTGTTGGGGCCATTCTATTGCTAATAATTAACAGACGAGCAGTGGAGTAATCCATCTATAACACCTTTTATTTTCAATAAACAGAGGTTGTTGTCGCAATGGAAACATGCGTTACAAAACGCGGAAAACAGAGGAATTTAAAATGATACGAGTGTTATTTATTTGCCATGGGAGGGGTTTGACAGAACGGACGTAGCCGCTTTTAGCGGGCAAATCGAGGCAAATCGAGGCAAAGGACGTATCTTTGACTACGGTTTTACTACTCCTCCGAAGAGTGAAAAATAGTATGAATTTCCGCTTGGGAGAGCGGTAGTAACAGACATGTTTTGTTGAGCATACCATGTGGAGACTGTGGTTCTGCTAACAAGGCAGAATACCTGACAATCCTTGAATTTACGCACTTTTGCGAGTTTTTCTCTTTCAATTATGTGGAGGAAAATCGCAAGGAAAAAACCCTGATTCAGAAAATTACCGTGGCGG
>JAFRWW010000038.1 GCA_017441585.1 Lachnospiraceae bacterium | reverse complement strand
GGGATAGCTTCATACATCAGACATAAAGCGCCATATATCAGCAAAAAACTACAAAATATGCAATTTTCAAGGTTCAAGTGGTAACAATGCCATTCAGACGGCTGATTCAAATAGGGGTAGTGACCCCTACATCATTATATCCGTAACGGATAAGGAACTTTGGCTTTTTACTGTTCTTTTTTATCTGTGTCACATTCCCGAAGGGATCATACTCAAAAAGATAAGACAGCTTATCCGATACATCTATGCGAGATAAGAGCGCGGGATCTTCCTTGCTGTATGCATAGCTTATCTTCTTATCATCCTTTGTGATGCTCTGGGTCAGCAGCCTGTCGGTATAAGTATGTGCAGTGCTGACGCCATCTTCATCCGTCATGGAGTTTAACAATCCGTTATCAGTGTCATAGGAATACTTTATCTCATTGCCCCGCTCATCCGATGAAGATGCTAAAAACCTTCCGTCCGTCGTATATGTATTTTCGGTAAAAATGGGCTTCTGTCCGTTTGCGGCGGTCTTTGATTCTGTAAGGTTTCCATATTCATCGTAGGTATAAGATGTATAGCTTACCTTGTTCGCACCGCCCTGCT
The DNA here is from genome assembly GCA_017441585.1 of Lachnospiraceae bacterium. Taxonomy (GTDB): domain Bacteria; phylum Bacillota; class Clostridia; order Lachnospirales; family Lachnospiraceae; genus UBA1753. Next base: position 80,952 of record JAFRWW010000038.1, on the reverse strand, counting down.
TAAAGATATTCTTTTCCTTTTCCACTAAGTTGGTCTTATCATAAAAATATACGGTCTTTGCCCCTCCGGGAGTTGTCACCTTCTTCTGACGGTCACGGCTGTCCGTTGCGTACCTGGTAGTCTTTTCGGCGCTCCTTGATGTCTTTACCTTGCCTGAAGACGTATAGGTCTTTGTGCTGACGGTATTCCTTGTCAGCATACACCCGTCCACCAGGAGCGTCCCGCACTGATGGTCGAACCTTATCTCTATGAGCTTTCCCTTCCAGTTCCTGGCATCCATTGCCATGGACACATACTGCCAGCCCTCTATGCTTGTATTTATAGGGGCGTAGGCGGCAGGCTTAAGGTCATCTTCATTCACATGATCCCTTATGTATTTATTTAAGGCTTCATCCCCCGTATCAGGATAATCCCCCCTTACATACACTCCCACCTTCCTGTTCCCCCTTAAGGGAGCACAGTCTGCCTTCACATAGCATGAAAAGGTATAAGAAGCCTTTTCATCAGAAAAATGAGGGTCTACTGCCAGAACCTTTTTCTGATCCTCATTTCCGGTTATACAGATGGCTTTCCTGCCTTCTACAATCTGATTCTTTCCTTTACCCAGTTCCTTGGCGGTGACTATCTTTGCCTCCACTTCGCCCTGTGAATTGGAATAGCCCCAGCCAAGGGGCGTGACCGGACTTTTTTTACTCTGTACATAATCGCCTTCAAAGCCTGAATTGGGCAGCAGATTGAACTGGTTGGCAAGATCGCCTCTTTCAACTTGCACGCAGTCAAACCATGCCTCTCCTTCATCACCGAAAAAGCCAAGGGTAAGGGTTATGGTCTGCCCCTTCTTTACGTTTATGCTGCTTTGGATACGCCTGTAGCCGTCATTGATCTCTGCGGGAGTATTCTCATCGATCCCGGCTTCCTCGGCGGATGAATCCTCATCACCATCATCTTCATCCTTATCCTCACCGGGGTTCTCATCATCCCCCTCTTCCACGGCGCCTTCATCATCTTCTCCGTAAAAGATCTCCTTGCCGCCATCCGTATCGGAATATACAGCCGCCTTTACGCCTTCGCTCTTAAGGGACAGGCGCACATGGGCATTTTTCATATTTATTGTCTTGACATACGCGGAGGCTGTATATATGCCGGTAAAGGGCACCTTTACTTCCTGGGTGATGGCATACATCTCGCCTTCGCCCACGCCGCCGTCTTCTATCTTCATATGGGCGCTCTTTTTGCCCATATATTTTTCGCTCGTGGAGAACTCCGTCTCTTTTTCAAAATATATCCAGGGGCTTTCCTTTGCATCCTCAAAGCCGGGATCCACCACGTAGTTGGTGACAGTGGCTCCAAGGATCGCGGAATCCTTTATCTTATTCTCGTCATCCCTTGAATCATCATCAGGGGTATAATTATAGGCCGCAGCGCCCAGAACCTTAAGGTCATATTTATTCCTTGAATACACTCCCGTACATCTGCATGAATTATCAAAGCAGTAGACGTTTTCTATATCATCGCTGGATGCGCTCTCTCCGCCATCCATCACATCATCTGCTCCGGAAAAGGAATAGACAGTCTTATTAAGATCGCTGTAATCGATCATGATCGTCTGGCCGTCTGTCTTCCCATCAGATGCAGAATCAGGGTTTTCGTTTTCTTTTTTTACATCCTTTTTCAGTTTTTTACTAAGCTTATCAAGCTGTTTCTTACGCTTTTTCTCATTTTGGAGCTTTGTGTTCTTTGCTGCATAAGAATGCTCGCTTATCTTTACTATCCTCTTATCCTCATCATAAGAATAGATAAGAGATTTACCGCTCTCATCCCATACGCCTGACAGGCAATGATCGCCATAATACTCATAATGAGCCTCTATCCCGTCGGGATGCTCTATTGATATCAGGCGGTCATTCTCATCATAGGCATATTTTATCTCCTTGCCGCCAAAGATAGGATCCGTCATAGATGACAAAATGCCCGTGGATGGATCGTATTTAAGTTCCGACTTTATCCCGGCTGCATCTGTTACCGCTGTCAGCTTTTCAGGATATACGGCAAAATCACCTTCAAGGATAGCTTCAAGGTTTTTTATAGCGTCCTTCTTTTTAGAGGATCGTGTTTCTTTGCTGTCACTGTCTATGATGAGTTTTAAATCTTCATATACCTCATCAAGCAGCTTTGCGCTCTTTACGTCCGTGGCAAAAAGGAGCACTTCCTTCTGGGCGGTTTCTATTTTTGATATGGCTGCATAAGCCTTTTCAATAAGGTCATCCTCGCTTAATGCGTCAAAGTCCAGATTTTCTATATTTTCATATATATCTTCTACCTGTTTTTTGGCTGCATCAGCGCTCTGACAGTAATCTTTTACTGCCTCTCTTTTATATAAGATGCGGTTATCTTCCTTTCCATCAAGGCTCCCATCTTCCGACTGGTTTGAATCCCGCACCATTCCAAGATAGCCCGCCTTATCAAAGTACATGGACATGGATGCTGATTTATTCACTATCTTAAGGGGATATTTATCCTTTAGATCCTTATCCTTTACGGGCACCACGAAAAGCCCCAGGCCATCCTCATCCTTCGCGGCGGGGTATTCATCATCGCCTTTATCGGCGGTCTTTTTTGAATTGTTTTCGTAATAGACTGCTTTTTTATTCTTGAAATAATGCTTCGTGCCGTCAGCATCGATATACACGTAAGGATAATCCTCGATCTTACACTCTCCCGAAGGGACCAGAAGCCTTACGTCAGATGACAGAAAGAAATGCCTGCCATATGCCCCGCCATCATCCTTGGTAATCTTCCACGCCTTATCCTGGGTCCTGTCACCAAAGGCGGGATCATACACGTGGGAAATGGAAAGAGGCAGCCTGTCTCCGGCACTCGTCGCATCCTGATGTACAAAGGTCAGCCTTCCCGTATAATCATTGACACTGGATGAGCCTGCATTTCCCGCATTCTGTGAATGTGAAGAAAAATAAGACTCCCTTCCCGTGAAATCCTTATATGTCACTACTAAAAAAGGCTTATTGGAACTTTTTTTAGGGCGTATGTCATAATAGCCGTTTTCTATATCATTCTCTTTTTTATTCTTCTTTTTCCCGACTGTGGCATCTGTCTCATTGGACATGATAAGGCAAAATCCGGTATTTGTCTCCGGCTTCGTAATCCAGTCCCTTGCCACATCCGTGATATCAAGGGTGTCATCTCCCTTTCCAAAGTCAATGATATCAAGTTCTGACAACGGTATGGTCTCATCACCGCCAAGGGGCTGGCCCTTCCATTTCATCTTCTGCCACTTATTCTTATCATCAAAGAATTCCCTGGGTGATGAAACGGCATAATAACACTTTTCGCTCCCGCCCTCATGTTTTGCATCAAGCGTCATGGTAGCACCCGTCACCACGCACCCTGCGGGGATCTCGGGCATCTTGAACTTCATATATGTACGATAATGCTTTCCGTTATCCTTATCCACACCGACATAAAGCTTATCAGTGAGAACAGTATCATCGGAACAGATGGATGCAAAGGATCCAAGGGAATCAAGCGAATCCTTTTTCCTGTAAACTTCAATGGTGGGATCAGCGTCTATGGGAAAGGCGCGGTCAGAAGATGTGAGATAATCTTTTGATATGTGAAGGGTCAGCAGATATGACCCGCTGTCATTTCGATTACTTTTTCCAGCAGCTTCATTTATATCTGACTGCCCGGTCAAAGTATAATATGCCCACTCATCCATGACGCCGTCTGCGTCACTTACAACAGGAGCAGGGATCACATACTTTGCCTCACCATCCGACGGAGATACGAACAAAACCTCCCCTTCATCGGTGAGAAGAAGTTCCATTTTTCCGGGATCGATCAGAAATGAATAAGTGTCAGGGGCATTCTTTGAATCAATGATGATGCTCTCCTTCACTCCGTTTCCAAAGGGCGTATATCTGAAGCTTGCATCCTTTTCCACGTCCTCATAGATAGCGGATACTGAATTAAAAAGCTGAAGATCAGAATTAATAGATGGATCAGCAGCATGACTGCCGGATAAGTTGTTTGCTGCATTATATAATATGCTATTATCTTTACTATTGACCTCTCTGTCATTTGCAGCACCACCCGCTGCACTATCATCCTTCGCATCAACAACTGATACAAGCTTGAGGTTCCGTTTCCACCCAATATGGTCCGATGACACAGTTAAACCATCCGCATCATTCCTGTGATCAGGATATATTTCCTCTGTCAGACCATCATCAAAGACTATAGGGGTATTATTAAACTCGTCGTCTGTACCTTCGTCGTCAGATTCATTGTTATTCATCATTCTTTGTGAAGGAACATATATAAAACTCAACTTACCTTCACCATCCCCGATGGAAAAGAGCTTATCTTCATCTGCACAGGCTGCAAACTTAAGATCAAAGGGGGCTGAATTATTCTTATATCCGTTGTAATCATTCTCACCATTTTCTTTTGAATAATGAAAACGGTTATCAATACTCTTCCATCTGCCCTCATCATCCATGTAGTTGACAGGTTCAGGATAATAGCATACCTTTATGCTGTGATCCGCCATGGAATAAGCCTTTACATTTTCATCACGCAGGGATACGATCTCTTTTATTATTATATTTTCACTCAAAGAAACGGAAACTAACTGGTCGGCATTTTCATCAAAAGAGTTTATATCATTGTCAGATATAGTTTCTTCCTCAATTTCTTCCGGATCATCCTCATCATCATTAAAATCTGTTTCTTCGCTGCCGCTTATTTCTTCAACATCTTCTTCCAGTACAGGTTCTTCATAAATTTCTTCATCATAATTATCATCAGCCAAAAACTCAACGCTATGATTATTGAATGATTCGGAATTATCCTGAGAAGATGCAATAACTGAAACAGGATTAATGACAGCTAAAATGACTGCCATCAGACTTGATAATAATCTACTAATTCGTTGAAATTTCATCCTAAACGTCCCCCGTTATATTGATATTATTGCTTCGACTATATTTAGATCAATCAAATTGACAAATCATCACTCATCCCGCTCATCAGCACCATCAGCAAGAGCATATAGGGTGAGTTTATAAAAAAGTTTTCAAAAAACGATGTGAACAGTATGGCGAATACCGCCGCCACGCAAATCCGCCTGTAATTATACCACATATCATCCCTGCTGCATACGGAAAAGCCCAGTAGACACTCCGACAGCCGTTTGAGCAGCAGATACAGAACACAGCAAAAGACCAGGATACCATGCACCACCAGTATGTCAAAAAGGCCGTTATGCACCTCAAACATGAAAAAGCTCTTCATCACGTAGGAAGAACCGATGCCGGTGATGGGACTTTGCAAAAAAGCCTCCCACAGTTCCTTCCAGATGTCCTGCCTGCCGGACAGGATGTCCTTATAGAGGAAGGTGACATTCAGATCCAGCTTATCCAGCAGGATATAGAGCATGGTGAAAATGATGCTTCCCACCGTGGCCCCCAGGATCAAAATCTCCCGCAGCACTCTTTTTGAAGCTATATGGGGTATCAGAAGATACAGCATCCCAAAGGCCAGGACTCCCGCCATGACACATCTGGAATGATATAAAAGACAGAGCAGAAAGGCGACGATGAACTGTATCACCTGAACGAAGGAAAGCCATTCAAAGCCATCATGCCTCTTTTTTACCACCTCCATAAGGAGGATGGAAAAGACCGCCGTCAGCATGAAGACAAAGCCTGTCATGTTGAAATTAAAATACCAGCGGACAGTACAATACCACCAGATGAGAAGCGATGCATAAAGGACGCATACATAAAATCTCTGTTTAGCCGCCAAATTAAAATTCCTGGCCAGAAGGCACATGAGCAGCACGTCCGCTGCCGTGAGAAAAGCTCCCTTATTTGAGCCAATGACAAAAAGATTGATGAGGGCGATAAAACTCCCCACCGCCACGATCCATAATTCATGTCCGATACCGGACAAAACATTATTCAGACCTGACGATACACCTGAAGAATCTTTTGAAGCATCGGAAGACTCCGCAAAGGCACTTTGATTATGCGCACAAAAACCACCCAGATACAATCTCTCCGCCAGCATAAGTCCAAAGCAGGCGAAGGTCATAAGTGAAGTCAGAGGCGCAATAAGGGAATGGATCTCATCAAACAGAAACATCCCCAGAGTCTCAATGGTCAGGATCACGAGAAATATGAGATTCGTCTTTTTTGTTTCAGCCTTTTCCATCATCCTCACCGTCAAATATTATCAGAAGCAGAAACAATACCACAGGCGCATAGGGGGGCCAGGAAAAATCCATGTCGATGAAGGATTCTATGGCCATGGCATAAATACCCGACACAGCCACTATCCTGCTGCCCTTACAGGGCATGTCATCAGCGAATGCAAGCCTTCCGGGTATCATGAACATCCTGCCGAGTATGATATACATAGCCAGGATAAAAACTATGATACCGTGCACTGCCAATATGTCATACATCACATTGTGGATGTTGTATTCAAAAAACGACTCCAGCTTGTAACCTGAACCAATGCCCGTCAGAGGATGTTCCTTAAGCTTGTCAAAAATCTCCAGCCAGACCTGTTCCCTGCCGGAAAACACATCCTTGTAAAAAATGGGCATCTGAAAATTCACTCCGGTGGAAGCGGCAGCCACATATAAAAATACAAAGGCTATAGATCCAAGGGTCGAAAAGAGAGAAAGGGCCTTAAACTTTTTTACATCCTGCCACCATTTTTTCGGGATCACATAGTAGAAAAACAAAAACAGAAATAAGGCCACAAAGGCGCCTCTCGCGCGATGCCAGATCACCAGGTTAATGACTCTCACCATCAGCATGGTAGTTATAAGGCCGTATATCTCCTTTTTTCGGGTGAATCCCACCAGATAAGCCAGCACGCACAAAAAAGAAAAGACCGTAACGGAAGCGCCGGTATTGGGATTGTATGAAAAAGCCAGATCCTTGATGATCCATACCAGAAATACCAGAGTGAAGACCACATACATGAACCGCATCTGATACTTGCTGAATCTCACCTTATCGGCCAAATACCACAGCAGCAGAAAATCCGTGAGTAATATAAGGCAGCCTTTGTTAGAATGCATTATGAAAAGGTTCAAAAGGGCAAGGGGACAGGCGATGATGAGTGCGTAAAAGGACAGGTCCCGGGTTTTAAGGGCGCCGATCCAATCCACATTTGCCACAAACAGGACTGCCAGGCAGACAAAAACTATCAGCGAGGCGTAGATTTCGGTTATGTGGTAAAAATCCGGGGACAGCCAGGTGCCGCCGTAAAAGATCATGAGGGCTATAATGGCAATCCAGTTTATTATGTTTTGGAGTTTTTTGTTTGAAGTTATCATATTAAATTCATTACTAAATGCTAAGTATATTTTTATGCTGGGTCTATGCCGGGTCTGTGCCTGCAACGGCAGCAGACTTTTACGCTCAGACAGAAAACCAACTCGCTCCAAAGTCTGCTTGCCTGCGCGGGACAGGCATTATATTAAGATTCTTCGTCGCTTTGCTCCTCAGAATGACCTTCGGGGGAAAACACATTATCTGTTTCAAAATGGCCTTTGGAAGCAGGATGCAGTCTGGCTTTAACTATACGTATAAAACTGCGGGCATATACGAAGAGCACGGCCAACACGCAGAGGGCGGCCATTATGTAGCAATGGGGGGCTTCGTACATCATCACTATGGATTCGAGCACGAGAAATTCTATGGCGATGAAATCTCTGGCTCTGTTTACTTTGAGCTTTACATGCCTCATGACAGCGCGGTATGCGAGCATGTACATGGTGAAATAGCTCACAGCCGTGGCGATGGCGGCGCCCATGGCGTCATATTTTGCTATGAGGATAAAATTCAGTATTATGTTAACCAGTGCACCGATGCCGGTGGCTTTTCCCATGCTTTTTCCATCTTTAAAGGCCAGGCATATGGAGCCCAGAAATCCGGTGAGGGCTCCGAAGATCACGGAGATCAGAAGAGGCATCACCAGGGGCCAGGCATTATAAAAATCCTTGGCGAACAAAAGCTTTGCAATGATCTTTACAAACAGGATCAAAAAGGTGCATCCCACGCACATGATACACTGATAGCCCTTATAAATGGTGGAAAAGAATTCGGCGCTATCCTCGTCATCATAGGTCTTATTTGCGCTTATCTGCCAGGCCTGGGCAAAAATGCGCTGGAACACTGTCAGCATGGCGGGGATTTTGTACGCCACGGCATAGAGGCCGTTCACCGCCGCTCCGCACATGGCCAGGACAAAATATCTGTCAATGGCGTTATTGACCCAGCTGGAGGTCGAATACAGCAGCATGGAACTGCCATAGCCCACCATCTGCTTTTCCAGATCCTCATCATTTTTAAATGACTCCCGGATGCCGGTCTCAGCGGACCCGTCAAATTCCTGCGATACACCTTTTTCCTGCGATACGCCGACTTCCTGCGATGCGCCTTTTTCCTGCGACGCACCGGCATCCTGCGATTCACCGGCCATAAAACTCATGACCAGCATGAAAAGTCCCGCCGTGGAATATGCGATGATCTGGGACATGAGATAGCCCCACAGCCCCGTCTTTATCACCAGCAGGAACACTATATTCGAGGCTATGATCATTATGGTGCTTATGACAGATCCGGTGATCATGGTCTTTACCCTCTCACAGCCCTGGCAAAAGAGGATCATGCTCTCATAAAAGGAATTCGTCAAGAACATGAAAAAGAAAAGGACAAAATATACGTATGCACTGATGCCGTATAGCTCGGTGGACACAAAGACTATGTTTATGGCCCTTATGATGAGGCAGGCAAAGGTGCAAAGCAAAAACACGAGAAAAGAAGCTATTCCCACATATTTGAGCATGATGAAAAGTATGCTGCCCCGCTTGTCCCTGTGCTCTATGGCAAACCTCAAAGCCGCCTCTCCGGCGTTTATGGTCAGCAGCGGTACCAGCAAAAGGAGGGTGGTCTGCAGACCGTCCGCCACGCCGTATTCGCCTGTGGAAAGCACGCTGGTGTACAGAGGCACCAGCAGCATCACCAGTATCTTTGAGACGAAATTACCTATGGTAAATATCGCCATATTACCGAATAAATTTTTATATCGCCCTTTTTTCATCGGTCAAAAACAAACTGATCGTGTGGCTGCCAAAATCAAATCAAACCTGACTTACACAAAAAACAAGGGTGCGGACGCTTTTACATCCGCACCCTCACGGGCAATTATATCATTTTAACAAATCCCTAGCAAGTCTGCCCCAGATCAGAAAGGATTCTCGCCGGGATATCTGTCACCCTTGGCCCTGTTAAAGCCGATCTCGTCGGTCTGTACGCCTATGTACTTGAATACCTCATACAGTTCCTTGCCAAAGTGTCCGAAGGCAACTGCTCCGTGATGAGGGAAGTTCTTCTCTATCAGCCAGTGACGATAGAAGCGTCCCATCTCGGGGATAGCGAATACGCCGATGCCGCCGAAGGACTTGGTAGCCACGGGAAGTACCTCACCCTCAGCCACATAAGCTCTCAAAATGTTATCGGCTGTAGACTGCAGACGATAGAAGGTGATCTTGCCGGGAGCGATATCGCCCTCGAGAGTACCCTGGGTAACCTCCTCGGGAAGGGCTCTTGCCATGATGAGCTGATACTCCATGCTGCAGGATGAGAGCTTGCTGGAGCAGGTATTGCCGCAATGGAAGCCCATGAATGTATCTGTGAATGCATAAGGGAACTTGCCCTCGATGGACTCTTTGTACATATCCTTGGGTACGGAGTTATTGATATCAAGAAGCGTAACAACATCATCGCTGACTACGGTTCCGATAAACTCTGAAAGCGTGCCGTAGATATCAACCTCACAGGATACAGGGATGCCCATACCTGTCAGACGGCTGTTCACATAGCAGGGAACGAAACCGAACTGGGTCTGGAATGCAGGCCAGCACTTTCCGGTAAGAGTCACATACTTGCGATAGCCTCTGTGCTCCTCGATCCAGTCAAGGAGAGTGAGCTCATACTGTGCCAGCTTAGGCAGGATGCCGGGCTTCTTATTACCGTCTCCAAGCTCTGCCTCCATCTCCTTTATCTTATCGGGGATACGGGGATCGTCAGCATGCTTATTGAATGCTTCGAACAGATCCAGCTCAGAATTCTCTTCGATCTCAACGCCCAGGTTGTAAAGCTGCTTGATAGGTGCATTGCAGGCCAGGAAGTTCATGGGTCTGGGACCAAAGGATATGATCTTGAGGTCTGCCAGTGCTACCACTGCCTTTGCAATGGGAACGAACTGATGGATCATGTCAGCACACTCCTCTGCATCGCCTACGGGATACTCGGGGATCCATGCCTTTGTATTACGAAGTGCCAGGTTATAGCTGGCATTGAGCATACCGCAATATGCATCGCCTCTGCCCTGGATCAGATTATCCTGAGTCTCCTCTGCTGCTGCACAGAACATCTTAGGTCCGTCAAAATGCTTTGCCAGAAGTGTCTCTGAGATCTCGGGTCCGAAGTTACCCAGATATACGCAAAGTGCATTACATCCTGCCTTTTTGATGTCCTCAAGAGCCTGCACCATGTGGATCTCACTCTCCACTATACAGATGGGGCACTCATAAAGAGTATCTGCACCGTACTTCTTGGTGTAAGCGTCTACCAAAGCCTTACGGCGGTTAACCGAAAGAGACTCGGGGAAGCAGTCACGGGAAACCGCAACCAGGCCGATCTTGATCTGTGGAACATTTTTCATTGTCAATACCCTCCTTGATTATTATTATAAATTTTAATTATATTATCCGTTATTCAAGATTCTTCGCTACGCTCAGAATGACAGTAAAGAAGACTTTAGTATTCCTTGATCACTCGAGAATATTAAGATTTTTCCCGATAAGTCCCTCGTGGGCGTTGGGATCCTGTCCGCCCTCGGGATGGGTAATGAGCCACTTATTCGTAGCCGCCAGAAGCCTGTCCTCCCAGCCTTCATGCTTTACGGCGAGGGGGTAGTTGGTGCCCTTTGGCAGGACTATGGCCACCTGAAAGCCCTTGTTATCGGGTCCGCAGGGTGCATAGTGAAGCGTGGTGGCATAGAGCTCAACGGCTGTGCCCGCAGGTACCAGATAAGCTTCCATCTTTGATGTCTCATAAGTGAAGTCATCGGTGATATCCTGCTGCATGCCCACTATCAGCACCGCATCGGTGGCGGCCACATTGATCTCAGAGCTCCTGTGATACTCCACTGCATTTAAGAGCACATTGTGACCGTTGCAATAGCCTATCTGGATTCCAGCTCACCATAGGTCTTGTTCTGTATCTCATCCTTTACAGGAAGCGCCTCCAGCTCGGGAATGGAGGGCTCGTAAACCACTCCGTCGGGTACGGGGGTGGACTTCATGGCCTCTACCAAAGGGCCGAAGTCGATGTTCTGTACCACACGTCCGTATTTTCTGAAGCTTTCATCTTTTATACTCTTTAATTCCATCATGTACCTCCTCTATACAATCTGTGCGTACACAGGCTTAAGCGCAGGATAGATCGCCTTGAACTTCTGATATCTCTCCTCATACCGTGCTACCAGTTCTGCCTCGGGCTTAACCACATCCACCACCTCTACGATGGCGTCGGCCGCAGCCTTTACGGAAGCATACTCACCCTTTGCCACGGCAGCCAGCATGGCGCCGCCCAGAGCAGGTCCTTCCTCAGACTTTATGACCTCCACCTCGAGGTTCATGATGTTGGCGATCATCTTTTTCCACAGGGGGCTCTTTGCGCCGCCGCCGCAGATCCTGGTCTTCTTAATGTCTACGCCAAGGCTCCTGGCCACTTCCAGTGAATCCCTTAAGGCAAAAGCCACGCCCTCCAGAATAGCCTGAGTCATATCACGACGGCTGGTGTCCATGGTCATGCCGATGAAGGTACCACGGGCGTTGGGATCATTGTGAGGTGATCTCTCTCCCATGAGATAGGGCAGGAAGAATACATGATTCTTGCCCAGATCCTCGATGCCGTTCTGCTCCAGAGCATACTCCGTGGTACCCAGTATGTCTTCCATCCACCACTTGTTACAGCTGGCAGCTGAAAGCATGCAGCCCATGAGATGATATGTACCGTCGGCATGATCAAAGGAGTGAAGAGCATTATTATCATCCACGCCGAACTTATCGGATGATATAAAGATGGTGCCGCTGGTACCCAGAGAGATATTGCAGGCTCCGTCGCCCACTGTTCCGGTACCCACTGCAGCTGCCGCATTGTCGCCTGCGCCCGCTGCCACCAGACAGTCCTCAGGCAGTCCCAGTTCCTTAGCCACTTCGGGAAGGAGATTTCCCACCTTCTCATAGGACTCAAAGATCTGAGGGAGCTGTTCTTTCTTCACATCACAGATCTTCAGCATCTCATCGGACCAGGTCCTGTTCTTTACATCAAAGAGCAGCATGCCGGATGCATCCGACACGTCCGTGCAGTGTACTCCCGAGAGCTTATATGCGATGAAGTCCTTGGGTAGCATGATCTTTTTGATACGGGCAAAATTATCGGGCTCGTTTGCCTTGACCCAAAGGATCTTAGGCGCAGTAAAGCCGGTGAAGGAGATATTTGCCGTATACTCGGAAAGCTTATCCTTTCCTATCTCATTGTTCAGGTAATCGCACTCCTTTACGGTGCGCCCGTCATTCCAAAGAATGGCGGGACGTATCACCTGATCATTTTCATCCAGGATCACCAGACCGTGCATCTGTCCGCCAAAGCTGATGCCGGCCACCTGTGATGCGTCGGATCCTGCGATAAGTTCCTTTATTCCTGCCTTAACCTGGGTCCACCAGTCCTCGGGATTCTGCTCGCTCCAGCCGGGATTGGGGAAGGATAAGGGGTATTCTTTGGATACTATGTTTACTATCTTGCCGGAAGCCTCCATCAGGAGGAGCTTTACGGCGGAGGTACCCAGATCTACGCCTATATATAACATATAGTCACTCTCCTTTTTTAAGATTCTTCGCTTCGCTCAGAATGACATCTGAATAGACTTAGAATGACATCTGAATGGGCTCAGAATTACTTCTTAGCTATTACTTTGTAGCATTTTTCTTAGCAGCAATGATGTCGAATACGACTGCCGCCAGAAGTACGACACCCTTTACTATCTTCTGCCAGTTTGCATCCACGCCGGTCAGGGACATACCCAGGTTTATGACACCGATCAGGGTAGCACCGATGACCATACCGAATATATTACCGGAGCCGCCATATGCGGACACGCCGCCCACTACGCAGGCTGCGATGGCGTCCATCTCAAAGTTGGTACCTGCCGTGGAGTTGGCTGCCTGGAATCTGGTGGTTACTATAAAGGTGGTTACAGCGGTCAAAACAGCCATGTTCAGATATGCCAGGAACATGATCAGCTTCGTGTCCACTCCGGAGAGCCTGGTGGCCTCAGCGTTACCGCCTATGGTGTAGAAATAACGTCCTGCCGTGGTCTTTGAAGTGATAAAGCTGTAAACGAGCACGATAACGATAACCCATACCAGTACGGTGGGGATACCGCCTGCCATGGCAAGCTTTACCGCAAAGAGCATGATGGCTACGATGGACAGTACACTCTTTACTATGAGAGACACCATGGACTCGGCCTCATAACCCTTTTTGAGCTTGGTAGCTCTGGACACTACATTTACCAGGACCACGATCACGCAGCAGACGATACCTGCTACGAAACAGGGTATATTAAACTCTCCCACGGGAGTGGAGAAGAGCTTTCCGGAAAAGATGTTAAGGAAAGTCTTCTGTGCCGCAAAGGAAATGGAACCCGTAGTAGATGCCGATGCAAGAAGCGCGGTACCCCAGCCTCTGAAGGCAAGATAGCCTGCCAGTGTGGCGATCCACGGGGGAACGTTCACATAGGCTATGAGGAAGCCGAGCACGCATCCGTAGATCACGCCTACCAGAAGCATGATCGCGATAGAGGCTCCTGGGCTCATCTGCTTTACGGTCATTAAGATACCTCCGATGGCTCCTAAGAAACATACGAAGGAACCACAGGAAAGGTCTATGTTACCACCGGTGAGCATACACATCAGCATACCGGTTGCCAGTACGAATACATAAGCATTCTGTGTTATAAGTGCGTTAAAATTGAGTGGCTCAAACATCCCGCCTTTTGTCATAATGATAAAAAAGACATATACAAGGACAAGGATAATAAGCATTGCATTTTTCTTGAGAATTTCTAATACTTTTCCATCCACGGTTCATCCTCCTCCTTTACTTTTTCTTCTTATTTGACATTACGTCAAAGACAATAGCCACGAGTACGACTATACCCTTTACAACCTTCTGGTAGTTGGCGTCCACGCCCATGATACTCATACCCTGGTTGATAACGCCCATGAGAAGAGCACCGATGACCACGCCGAAGACATTACCTTCACCGCCGTATGCGCTGGCGCCGCCGATGAAGCAGGCTGCGATGGCGTCCATCTCATAGCCCTGGCCGTATGTAGGCTGCACATTTGTCAGTCTCGCTATGGTAAGGATACCTGCCAGACCTGACATAAGACCCATGTTGATATATGCGAACAGATATACCTTTCTGGGATCTATACCGGAAAGCTTGGTAGCCTTTTCATTACCACCCACCGCATAGAGATAACGTCCCATGGTGGTGTTGCTGGTGATATAACCGTAAGCCAGAAGCACTATGCCTATCCAGATAAGCGCTGCGGGAATACCCTTGTAGTTAGCCAGTTTATTGAATATCCACATAACGGCCACACATATGATGACTGCCTTTATGGCGTCTGCGTAAACGGGACCCAGTTCATATCCCTTGCTCTTTGCATCGAGTCTCTTTTTGATCACGAGCACAAGATAAACCACGCAGATTATCGCTCCTGCCAGAAGACAGGTAATGTTGGTATTCTCTCCATGGAAGAAGTCGGGTACGTAACAGTCGGCACCACCGCCGAAAACATTCAGGAAGGTGGTATTTCTGATACCTACCGCAAATCCCTGAAGCACTACGTTTGACAGTCCTCTGAAGGCATACATGCCTGCCAGTGTGGCTATGAAGGGAGGCACATTTACATATGCGATCCAGAAGCCCTGCCACAGACCTACCAGAAGTCCGCCGATGAGCATCACTGCCACAGCTGCCCATACGTTGATATTCTTGTCCATCATGACTGCGCCGATACCGCCCACAAAGCAGACTACGGAACCGCAGGCCAGATCGATGTTACCACCGGTCAGGATACAAAGGAGCATACCTGCCGCCAGCACGAACACGTAAGCATTCTGGCTTATCAGGTTATTGATATTCTGAGGAAGCAGTATGCTGCCGCCGGTCTGATGCTGGAAGAAAAGTGCCACAACCACAAGGGCGATGACCATCGTATATTTTTTCAATACATCTGATGCTTTTATTTTCATTTGGGCTCACCTCCCCCCGCAGACTGGAGGATACATGCCATGATGTTCTCCTGGGTAGCTTCTTCGGCTTTCATCTCACCTACAAACTTACCCTCATTCATGATATAGATCCTGTCGCTCATACCGATGACCTCGGGAAGCTCGGAGGAGATCATCACCACGGATTTTCCTGCCTTTACCAGGTCATTGATTATACAGTAGATCTCGTACTTTGCACCTACGTCGATACCTCTGGTGGGCTCGTCGAGGATCAGTATCTCGGGATCGGTGTACATCCACTTTGCCAGCAGCACCTTCTGCTGGTTACCACCCGAAAGGTTACCCACATTCTGCTCTACCGTGGGAGCCTTGGTCCTAAGTTTTTCCTTGTACTCCACAGCCACGGCGTACTCTTTATCGGTATCGATGATTCCGTTCTTGCTGACGCCCTTCATATTTGCAAGGGAGGTGTTGACACGGATGGGATTGGAAAGTACCAGTCCGTTGCCCTTTCGATCCTCGGTCACGTAGGCTATACCTGCGTTAATGGCCTCGCGAGGGCTCTTAAGTACGGTCTGCTTTCCGTTTAACATCAAAAAGCCCATGGTATAAGAACCATAAGATTTACCGAAGATACTCATGGCCAGCTCGGTCCTGCCGGCTCCCATCAGTCCGTAGATACCTACCACTTCGCCCTTTCTGACGTTAAAGTTTACGTTATCCACCACCTTACGGTCCGTATAGATGGGATGGAATACCGACCACTCTTTTATCTCCATGTTTATGTCGCCGATGGTCACATCCGTTCTCTTGGGGAAACGATCCGTGATCTCACGACCTACCATTCCTCTGATGATACGGTCCTCGTCGATCTTCATCTCATGGCAGTTCATGGTTTCCACGGTGGAGCCGTCGCGGACTACCGTGATCTTATCAGCCACATATACGACCTCGTTCAGCTTATGAGTGATGATGATCATGGTCATGCCCTTCTTTTTGAATTCCAGCATGAGATCAAGAAGTGCTTTTGAATCTGTCTCATTCAGTGACGAGGTAGGCTCATCGAGAATGAGAAGCTTTGCATTTTTGGCAAGAGCCTTGGCGATCTCCACCAGCTGCTGCTTACCTGTTCCTATATCTTTTATCAATACACGGGAGGACTCGGACAGACCCACCATCTTAAGGTACTTATCCGCCTCACCGTAGGTTTCATTCCAGTTTATCGCATTTTTCTTTCCGCGCTCGTTACCGAGGAACATATTTTCCCCAATGGACATCTGCGGAACCAGAGCCAGCTCCTGATGGATGATAACGATTCCCTTTCCTTCGGAATCCTTTATCGTCTGAAACTGACAAACTTCCCCGTCATAGACAATATCGCCCTCGTAGCTTCCATACGGATATATACCGGAGAGAACGTTCATCAAAGTACTCTTTCCTGCACCGTTCTCACCAACCAAAGCATGGATCTCGCCCTCTTCTACCTGAAAATTGACATTATCCAGAGCTTTGACACCCGGGAAGGTTTTGGTGATATTCTTCATTTCAAGCAATATCTTAGCCAAATTTGTTCCCTCCTTTTATAATAACTATACCTTTGCTTTATTTTTAACAACCTTTTATCTTAAGACAGGCGGGTCGTTTATTACCCGCCTGTCTTTAAAAATCGTAATACTATCTTAAATTACTTAAGCTGATCCTCGGTGTAGTAACCTGAATCGATGAGCAGTTCCTTGTAGTTATTTGCGTCTGCAAATACAGGCTCGCAAAGGTATGAAGGAACAGTGATAACGTTGTTGTTGTAGGTCTCGGTATCGTTAACCTCAACGGTCTCGCCATTAAGGATCTGGCCTACCATCTTAACAACCTGGCTTGCAAGGGTACGTGTATCCTTGAATACTGACATTGACTGCTTGCCTGCGATCATGTTCTTTGTATTCTCGATATCACAGTCCTGACCGGTGATGATGGGATAATCGCCATTGTAGTTAGCTGCCAGAGCGTTCTCTACACCAAGAGCGGTAGAGTCGTTTGAGCAAAGCCATACATCAAGCTTGGTTCCGTCAGCATAGAAAGATGAGAGGATGTTCTCAGCTCTCTGCTGTGCAGTCTCGGTTGACCATGCGGGTGTAGCACAATCTGTGAAGGTCTGCTGACCGGATACTACGTTAAGCTTGCCTTCCTCGATGTAGGGCTTAAGTACATCGTAAGCACCGTTGAAGAAGAAGCCTGCGTTGTTGTCGCCGGGGTCACCTGCGGTGAACTCGATGTTGAAAGGTCCTTCAGCATTGTCCAGATCCAGAGTATCCTTTACGTATGTACCCTGAACTGTACCAACCATGTAGTTATCGAATGTAGCATAGTAAGAAACTGCATCTGAATCCATGAGCAGACGGTCATAAGCAACTACGGGGATGCCTGCGTCCTTAGCCATGTCAAGAGCCTCACCCAGTGAAGAACCCTCGATAGCTGCGATGATAAGAACGTCGCACTTACCGGAGATCATGTTCTCAACCTGTGAAAGCTGTGTCTGAACGTCGTTTGATGCATACTGAAGATCTACTTCATAACCTGCTGCCTCGAAATCGGACTGCATATTAGCGCCGTCCTGGTTCCATCTCTGAAGATCCTTGGTGGGCATGGAGATGCCGACCTTCTTACCGCCTGCTGCTGCAGTATCAGCTGCGGGAGCTGCTTCCTGAGTAGCGTCTGCTGCAGGAGCTGCCTCTTCCTTAGCGGGCTCTGCGGGAGCCTCTTCCTTTGCGGGCTCTGCTGCGGGCTCTGCGGGAGCTGCTGCTCCACCACTACAACCAACCAGAAGGGTTGCTGCCATTGATGCACATAACAGTGCGCTGAGTAACTTTCTCTTCATTTTAAAACCTCCTTAATTGTGTTTTAATATGTTCTCTTTGAAGAAATTACTGCGTCCGTAAGCTACGGACATTTGACTACACTGCCACTATATCACGTGACATCAAACAATAAAATAGGAATTATATTTGATATGTAAGCATATTTTTAAGATGAAAAGGATGTGGTCTGCAAAAATATAGCACTATCTTGTATCTGAAAAACCAGTGCTACAAGATAATGCTATTTATAAAGATTCTTCGCTCCGCTCAGAATGACAGTCAGGTACTCAGTATGACAGTCAGGGTACCCTGCCATCTACTTCGTATCGTAAAGATAAACATCTTCCCTGAAATGATATCCGCCGTCTATGACCGTGGAATCCATATTGTCCTTATAGACAGCCACGGGATCCAACAGTACGCAGGGTACGTCATGACTGCCGTCATACATGGTATCTTCTATCTCATCCAGGCAGTCTCCCTGAGCCAGTCTCACCGCATACTCAGCCGCGGCCCTGGCCAGTTTCTCCACAGGCTTGAACACCGTCATCACCTGAGTTCCCTGGACCACTCTCTGACAGGCCTCCAGATCCGCATCCTGGCCCACCAGCTTGATCCTGCCGGCCTTTCTTTTTTCTGCCAGCACACGGTATACCGCCGTGGCGATACCGTCGTTGCCACACATGATCCCGTCCACTTCATCCAGAAGATCCAGGTGTTCGTTTATATAATCCGCGGCGTATTCCGGTCTCCAGCCGGGAGTGTGTATCTCATCCCTCACCCTGATGGATCTCTTTTTCATAACCTCCCTGAAGCCCTCGTCCAGCTGGGCCACGTTGGGATCCTCATTGGGTCCCGCCAGCACCGGCACCGCCTTGTTCTTCAGACAGTAATTTGCCAGAGCCTGCCCCATGAGAGTGCCCACCTGCTTATTGTCAAAGGATATATACAGATCCACATCCGAATAATAGATCATACGGTCATAGGCTATAACGGGGATCCCCGAGTCCTTCGCCTTGGCGCATACATTTGAGATGGCGTCCGCATCGATCCCCACCACCACTATACAGTCCACCTGCTTTGATATCAGATATTCTATCTGAGATATCTGTGTGTCTATATCGCCGTTTGCATTCTGGACGTTCACCTTTGCCCCCAGGCTGTTGCACTGATCCACGAACACGTCACGGTCGCGCTGCCAGCGCTCTATGAGAAAGGAGTCAAAGCTCATGCCTATGGTGAGTCCCTCATCCTCTTCGCTGCTTTCGACCTCCTCCTGCGGCTCCCGGATCATCGGACCACAGCCCGAAGTCAGCGTAAAGGCCATCAGCGAAGCCATCACTGCGGCCAATAGTCTTTTTTTCATTTTGATGTACTCCTTAATTCCCTGTAGTCGGTGGGTGTCACTCCCATCTTCTTCTTAAAAGTCCTGGAAAAATAATTGGGATCGGCATATCCCACGGTCATGCCTATCTCCTTCATGGAAAGCTCACCCTCTTCTATGAGCTGACAAGCCTTCTGTATCCTGATATTGGTCAGGTAATCTATAAACGTGGTGCCTGTCCCTTCCTTGAAAAGCTTACTGAAATAAAAGGGGCTGATGTCCACGATCCGGGACACCTCATCGAGGGAGATATCCCGGCCGAAGTTTTCTTCGATGTACTTTTTGGCCTTATCCACCACGGAATCCGTCTGTCTTTCCTTCCTCTGGGAAACCCAGTCGCAGGCAGTGGTGACCTTGTCCAGAAACCAGGTCCTGATCTGGCCAAAATCCTCCAGCTTCAAAAGAGTGGGCAGGTAGTCTTCCCTGGATCTGAACTCGTAGGTATGGCCGCTCTTTCTGTAGGCCTGATGCTCTGCCCAGAGCACGAATTCCATCACCTTCAGTTTTATATCCATGGGATAGGCGCCGTAAGCCTCCGTCATCCAGTCAAAGAAACGGCCTGCAGCCAGTATGGCACCATCAGAGTCACCGTTTTTTACACAGTCAAATATCTCATTTTCAGTGTCGATGGGATAGTTTTCCTCATAGGCCACTCTCACCGGCAGATCCTGGGTCATGGCGATCTTTGAGCTGGTCAGAAGAAGAGATTCAATAGCCTCATTATATGAACTCAGGGCCTCTGAAATCGGATGCACCGTCCCGAAACCGGCTCTGGCCAGAATACCGGTAGCGCTCTTGAGCTTATCCAGCAGCAGCTGAGCCTTTTCATGGAGCTGCAGTCTTTCATTATAATCAAAATCCTCACTTTTTGAAGGAACATAGACCGGCAGCTTATTTGCAAGGGGCGATCCCACTATTCCTGGGAAAAAGCCCTTCACCGTCTCTCTTATGACGGCGGCATGCTCCTGAAGCTGTACGGCCACGCCCACGGGATTGGACATATGATTGTTGTCCTCCTGCTCCTGGCCAAAAATAAGGACCAGCATATAACCATGGTCGGATTCTATCCCCAGCAGATTTTTGTAATTATCAATGTCTTCCTTAAAATGCTCTCTGGTAAGAAGATTATAGATGAGTCCGCTCTCCAGCACGGGGACCACGGTCTCCAGCTTCTCCCGGACCAAAAGGTCGCTAGACCTTTTCTCCCTTTCAGCGTCAATGACCGACATGGCTTTTTTGATCACCGAAAGCAGCTTATCGGAGGCCACGGGTTTATTGAGATAGTCAAGAGCCCCCAGACTCATGGCCTGTCTGGCGTAATCGAATTTGTCATAGGCTGAGATGACGATAAAGACCATCCTGTCGTTATACCGCCTTATCTCTCTCATAGCTTCTATGCCGTTGATCCCGGGCATATGGATATCCATGAGAGCAATGTCGGGTCTGAAGGACTCCGCAAGTTCAATGACATTGCGTCCGCTCCGGGCGGATTCGATCACCACATCATCGCCGAATTCATTTTTTAAAAGGAGGGTCATGGAATCGATCATGATGCCCTCATCGTCTGCGATCAAGATTTTATACATACGCTACCTCTTTCAGGATCCTGTCATGCACTTAATCATCGTCCTCATCAAGCAAGTCCCGGGCGGGAATGGTGATGACCACCTCGCAGCCCTGTCCCGGTCCCTGGCTGATTATCTCAAAACGGTTCTTATGATCAAAATAAAGGGCCAGGCGCTGCATCACGTTATTGAGCCCTACTCCGCTTCCCTTATCAGAGGATGAAGCGTCTCCATATGACTGCTGATATCCCGGATCATCCGAAGTCCCGGAATCCTGTTTCAAAGCATTCGGATCGGAAGCATCCCCCACTCCATAGCTTCCGCTTAATATCCTGTCAATAAGCTCGGCGCTCATACCCTCTCCGTTGTCAGCGATGCAGATGCACACATCGTCATCCACTTCAAAAACGGAAAGCTCTATCTTTCCCCTATCCCCCATATCCCTGATGCCGTACTTTATACTGTTCTCCACTATGGGCTGGAGGATCATGGAAGGAACCATGAGCCTTAAAAGTTTTAGATCTTCAATATTTTTTTCAAAATGTATGTCGCCGGAAAAACGGACATTCAGGATATAGATGTAAGTATCCACCATCCTTATCTCTTCTTCCAGAGACACATCCTCTTTCTTTAAGCTGATGGTATATCTGAAGAAATCCGCCACCTTCTGCACATAGTCCTGGGTCCTCTTTGCCCCTTCCAGGAAGGCCAGCTGGGAACCTGCATTCAGGGTATTAAAAAGGAAATGCGGATCCACCTGTGACTGGAGATATTTGAGTCTTGCGTCCTTAAGATGAGCCTCCATCAGAAGCTCTCTTTCCATGAGGGCCTGTTCCTTTTCCATGCTCTGTCTGAGCCTTTCAAGATAACCGGGGATACTGGACACCATCTGGTTAAAAGCCACGGTAACTATACCGATCTCATCCATGGCCCTGACAGGCACGGTACCTGCCTCATCCAGTTTTCCCTCCGACACCTTATTGGCCATGAGTGAAAGCTCCAGGAGAGGATCCGTCATGGACCTGGTCATCATCAGCACCATCAGCGTATCCAGAAGAGCCACCAACATAAAGACCACCGCTCCGGATTTTTCCATATAGGAAAGGGATTTGGAAAGGGTCTCATAGCTTTCCGTGTTAATGGTAAAACGCTGTTTGTTAAGACCTGAGATATTGGCGGAAAGATACTCATATACACGGCCCGCCTCCTCATAATAGGCGCTGTACTTTTCCACATTCCTGCCACGCCTTGCGTCAATGGTCCTGCCGGTGAGCTGCAGATAACTTTCGGACAGATTCTTTATATTCCGTTCCATTACCAGCAGCGTATTGTCCGTCAGGTCGCCGGAGAGCGCATCCGAATACTGGGAAAAAAGCTGCTCCTTTTCATAATAATTCTGCAGGGTATCGGTGGAGCGGGTGTTCATGTAAACGGTAAAGGCGCCCTGCAGTTCATCCAGAGCCTTTTCCAGTTCGTTGAGCTGGACGTTTCCCGAATAGATCTCATCCAGGTGGCGGGCTATCCGGTTCACATTTATGTACATGACTATGTTGGCCGCCAGCAAAAGTGTGATGGATGCCATCATGACCGCCAAAAGTTTAACGCGGATAGGCCAGGCCGCGATCCCCTTTTTTACGGGTACGACAGCCGAATGCTCATCCGTGTCAAGGATGTTTTTGTTATGAGGTTTTTCCTCCGATTTTATCATAAGCCGGGACTCTGGTTTTTATCTTCTGTAAAATAAAATGACAGCGATCATCGTGACGTGACCACGGAAATGTCCGCAGGATAATAGTCACTGGCGTATCCTGTCTGTCTGTACTCCGTGAGCGCCTCCACCGCGTCCGAGCCCATCTGATAGGTGTCCGCAGTGACGGTTGCGCTGATTATCTGTTTTTCAAGAGCTGAATTAATGGCTTCGGAATTATAAAAGCCCAGGATCTGTGTGGTGCCTACCAGATTGTAATCCACCACCAGCTGACTTACACAAACTGTACTGAGTTCATCAAGGCATACAAAAATATCCGAAGGTTTTCTCTCCGAAAAAAGCTTTCTTATCTCTTCCTGTGCGGAAAACATGGAATCAGAAGGTATCAGAGCCGTGTCGATCTCGGCCTTATCCACCATCCCATGTTCCTCCATCTCTTCCCTGATGCCGGTGATAAGAGTGGTCTGGGCTCCGGTGGAATCCGATGCATCCAGAAGTACCATCACATTCACTTTTTCTTCAGGCTCATCCTGACGGTCTTCGATCAGGGAGCATATCTGCTCTCCGTAATCCCTGCCCATGTTGGTACCCGAAATGGAAACAAAACTTATTCTTGATGAAGGCGAACAGTCATGATAAATGGTCACCACAGGTATACCCGCAGCGGTGGCCTGATCCACCAGCGTCAGAAGGGATGAGGATTCATCCCCATCAAGGAGTATCCCATCCACCCCGGAGTGAATGGCCATCTCCATCTGCTCCTGCTTAGTCAGGCGCTCCGACAGTTCCTCCTGCTGGATCTGAAGATAAATATTATCCTTCAGGGCCCTTTCCTTAGCGCCCTGAAGGATACTCTTCCAAAAATCGGTCTCATCATCATTCGTTATGAGCACATAATATGCGTCATACTCTCTGTCATTGCTGCTGCCCAATAGTTCGTCACTTTGTCTGATCATGTATTTGAAAAAGTAGAGACTTCCGATCAGAACGCTTATCAGCATCAGGCCGACTATAAATATACCTGCCCAGAACAGTTTTCTTTTAAGCGAACCCTTTGTGCTCATTTAATACTCTTACTGTCTGGTGGTGTACATGAAATACTTAAAGCCCAGAGGATTAGTGTAAAAGCCCTTTACATCCGAGCTGATCATAAAGATATCGGTGTAATAATACAGAGGAACTATACAGCCTGTTTCCATGAGCATATCCTCAGCCTTGTGCATCATCTTATAGCGGGTATTCTCATCCGTGCAGTTTTTAAGCTGTCTGATGAGGACATCATAGGTATCTGCCCAGCTTCCGTTTGCCACTACTATATCGGAACCGCAGTCGGAAAGATCCAGGGTGTAGGTCTTTACCTTTGCATTATCGCCCTTACCGAACTGCACATCGTTATTACCTGAGCCCGTAACCCACATGTCCAGGAAGCTGATGGGATCATTGTAGTCACCGAGCCAGCCGTTTCTGGCTAGGGAGTAATCGCCGTTCTTTCTGGTATTGAGGAAGGTAGCCCACTCCTGATTCTCCAGATTCAGGGTGATACCTATACCGGCCAGAGCACTCTGGATATATTCGGCGATGGCTTTATGATTATCATCGGTATTATAAAGATAGGTGAGTGTAGGGAAGTCAGTGAACTGTCCTGACGCCTCATCATAGGTATAATACTTCTTCAGCACTTCCATAGCCTGCTCAAAATTAGCAGTATAAGCATCCTCGGAGACATCATAATATCCGATGAAACCGTCGTTGTCTCCGGCATTCTCATAGAACTGGCTGCCGTCAGGCTCTGTAAGTCCCATAGCCACAAAAGAGGACGCGGGCAGCTCTCCGCCCTGGCTGATCTGGTTCACGATATAATTTCTGTCAAGAAGGAGTCCCAGAGCACTTCTTATCTCTGACTTTGCCTTTTCATCATTCTCATAAGGAGAGCCTGCGGGCAGGATCTTCTCATTTATGTTCCAGCATACATAATAGGTTCCCAGCTGTCCCGTGATCATGAACTCGTCGGGATACTGCTCCTTAAGAGCGGGGATTTCATTTACGGGAACATTATCGATGAGCTGCCAGTCACCGTTTTGGAAATTGGTCAGCATGTTATTTTCATCATCGGAAAGATAAAAATTCAAGGTCTCCATGGTGATGTCGGCTGCATCCACATAATTCTCATTTTTAGTGAGGGTGATCACGCTGTTATGCTCCCAGCCTGTCATGGTATAAGGACCATTACATACATAGGTGGAAGGATCCGTAGCCCAGGCTTCATCAGATACCACATCTTCCCTTACGGGGAAATATGCGGGGAAAGCCAAAAGCTCATTCCAATAAGGCACCCTGTTGGAGATGGTCACTTCGAGGGTCTTGTCATCAAGAGCTGTCACTGCCAGTTTGGCGTCGGGATTTAAGGGATTGCCTTCATCATCCACGCCGGCCACATCATCATAGCCCTTTACCACTTCAAACATGTATCCATAATCTGCCGCCAGCTCTGCCGAGGCAGCTCTGTTCCAGGCGAACTCAAAATCCGAAGCTTTAAGATCCTGTCCGTCGGACCACTTAAGGCCGTCCCTCAGGGTGTAGGTATAGGTTACGGTTCCGTCCGCATGATCCTCTCCCTCAGGGAGTACCGTAGCCATATCGGGAACCAGTTCAAAACTGCCGTCTTCATTCTTTTCCCACTTTGCCAGTCCCGAAAAGAGATGGATTATCATGCTGGCTCCGTCTACGGCAGAATTAAGCGCTGGATCCAGTGAATCAGGCTCCGAGGCCAGACATACGTTAAGAGCATTGAGATCCTCCGCAGCCTCAGCAGGCGCCTCGGTTCCCGTGGCAGTCTCATCGCCGCCTGCAGGTGCCGCAGCCGGTGCGGGAGCAGTGCCTTTACAGCCCGCCAGGGCAGTCACAGCAAGAGCTGTGGTAAGCAGTATGGATAGTAATCTTTTTTTCATAATATTCCTCCTTGTGAATAAAACTTATCCTATATTTGAATAATCCCGTTTATTCGGGAAGTTTTATTTTATGGTTCATTTCAATATACAGGCGCAAAGATGTCCGCCTCCGCGATCCGTAAGTTCCGGCATATTTGCCGCACATTCATCCTTTGCATATGGACATCTGGTCCTGAAAACGCATCCCGTGGGCACATCCAGAGGTGAAGGGATATCTCCTTTCAGTCCCTCCTCCTTATCAGCCGCAGCCCTATCCGGATCAGGTATGGGTACCGCCTTTATCAGGGAGCGGGTATAGGGATGGATGGGATGGTCATAAATCTCATCCGCAGGTCCTATCTCCACCAGTCTGCCCAGATACATGACCGCGATCCTGTCGCTTATGTGTCTGACTACCAGCAGATCGTGGGATATGAACAGATAAGTAAGTCCCAGAGTCTTTTTCAGTTCATCGAACTGATTTATCACCTGTGCCTGAATAGATACATCCAGAGCCGAAACCGGCTCGTCACACACTATGAACTCGGGATTCACGGCCAAAGCTCTGGCTATGCCGATCCTCTGACGCTGTCCTCCTGAAAACTCATGGGCGTATCTGGCGGCGTGTTCCGTGTTCAGCCCCACCATATCCATGAGCTGTCTGACTCTTTTTTTCTTTTGTTCCTCATCGGTGAAATATCCCTGTACCGTAAGAGGCTCTGCTATGATGTCGGCTACGGTCATCCTGGGATTCAGGGATGAATAGGGATCCTGAAATACCATAGTGGCTTTTTTGCGGAACTGCTCCAGCTCTTTTTTCCCTTTGACTGCTTTTCCTTCAAAAAGGATCTCACCTGCCGTGGGCTCATACAGCTTAAGCAAAGTCCTGCCCAATGTTGATTTACCGCAGCCGGATTCCCCCACCAGACCCAGAGTCTCGCCGGTCATTATCTCAAAGGACACATCATCCACGGCGCGAAGCTGTTTTGTCTTGAAGAAACCTTCGTTGATCTCAAAATACTTTTTAAGATTCCTTATCTCCACCAGAGGCGTTGCATTCATTTTTCTGTCAGCCATTTACCTCACCTCCCCTGTCTTTTACATTCAGCCAGCAGGCGGAAAAATGATCGTCGCCAAGCTGTATGAGAGGACATTTTTTTCTGAGGCAGATCTTCATGGTCTCATCGCACCTTTCCGCAAAAGCACAACCTTTAGGCAGAGCCAGCAGATCGGGCACCGTTCCCCTGATGGGTTTTAATGATGTCACCTTTTCCAGGGAGGGCATGGAATTAAGGAGTCCCTTTGTATACTCGTGAGCAGGTCTTTTAAATATATCCCTTAAGGAACCCTTCTCACATACGCTGCCCGCATACATGACCATCACTTCATCACACATTTCGGCTATGACGCCCAGATCATGAGTTATCATGATTATAGCCATTCCCAGTTCTTTTTGCAAAGTCTTCATAAGTTCCAGTATCTGGGCCTGTATGGTGACGTCCAGCGCCGTGGTAGGCTCATCGGCTATGAGTATATCGGGATCCGAGGCCAGTGCCATGGCTATCATGATCCTCTGGCGCATACCTCCGGAAAGTTCATGAGGATACTGTTTAAGGCGCTTTTCGGCCTCATTTATCCTCACCTGACCAAGCAGCTCAAGCGCTCTTTTACGTATGTCATCTCCCGTGGCGTCCGTATGCAGCCCTATGGATTCCATTATCTGCGCGCCCACGGTCATGGTGGGATTCAGGGAGGTCATGGCCTCCTGGAATATTATGGATATCCGGTTGCCGCGGAGCTTTCTCATGGCAGCCTCGCCGCATCCTATCAGCTCTTTTCCGTCAAATTTTACGGAACCGGAAACCACTTTACCATTAGCAGCCAGTATGCCCATGATGGAATATGCGGTCACTGATTTTCCGGAGCCGGACTCGCCCACTATTCCCAGGGTCTGTCCCCTGTCCAGGTCAAAAGAAACTCCGTTAACCGCCATCACCTCCCCCGCATCCGTAAAGAAGGAGGTGTGCAGATCTCTTACTTCCAGTAAACTCATGACTCCTCCTTTCTACTTTTGCAGCTTGGGATCAAAGGCGTCCCTTAAACCATCCCCGAAGAGATTCAGGGACAAAACTATGACAGATATCACCAGGGCCGGTATGACCAGCCTGTAGGGATATGATGAAATACCATTAAGAGCGTCCGAACAAAGCGATCCCAAAGAAGGCATGGGCGCGTTTACTCCCAGTCCTATAAATGACAGATAGCTCTCGGTAAATATGGCGCTGGGGATCTGAAGAGCCACCGAGATAAAGATGACGCTCATGCAGTTGGGGATCAGATGTTTTCTGATGATCCAGGAGCCCTTTGCCCCGGCCACTCTGGCGGCCAGCACATACTCCTGTTCCTTAAGCGCCAGTATCTGGCCTCTGATAAGCCTGGCCATGGACACCCAGTACAACAGTCCGAAGACCAGAAACAGGCTGATCATATTGGAACCGATGGACTCCAGCACGGTTCCCTGTATCCAAAGTCCCAGCGATTCCTTCAGCACAGCGGATAACAGGATGACCATCAACATGTCGGGCAGGGAATATATGATATCCACTATCCGCATGACAAAAAGGTCCACTTTTCCGCCGAAATATCCTGACACGGAGCCCACTATAAGACCGATGATAAGCACTATCAGACTGGCGAAAAAACCGACGGTCAGGGATATCCTGGTGCCGTATATCACTCTGATAAAATAATCCCTGCCGGATGCATCCGTACCGAAAATATGAGGAAAGACCTGTTCTCCCTGATCCATCCTGAGCTGTTCACTACGGCTGTACTCAAAGGGCGCCAGATTATTGTAAGACATATCCATGGATTTACCCGGCACATTTCCCAGCATGGCGTCATAGGAATAAGGCCATACAAAAGGGATTATGACAGCAGCCAGGGTCACCAGCACTATGAGCACAAAGCTGATGAGGGCCAGAGGATTTTTTGAAAGGCGCCGCAGTCCATCCTTAAAAAAAGTGGTGGAGGGTCTCTCCCTCACCGCACTCTTTTTTTCTTCATCGGAGGCCTTGTCAAAATCAGATGATTCAATTTCGGAAAGTATGTTTTTTATATCTTCCATGTGTGTTTGGTTTATTAACTGAAACTTCCCACATGTCATCCTGAGTGAAACGAAGGATCCTGAAAGAGTTAAAGGGTTTAAAAAGGTCATCTTTATAAAGATTCTTCGCTGCGCTCAGAATGACATAAATTGCCTATTTTATCATCAAGTAGGAAGTTTTAGTTATTAACTGAAACTTCCGACAAGTGAGAAGCTTTGAATTTAAATACAGTACTTACTCCAAGGTGATCCTGGGATCCACTACCTTGTACAGTATATCGCTCACCAGATTCATGATAACTATCAAAACCGCGAGGATGATGGTAGTGCCCATGATCATGGGATAATCCCTGCCGGTGATGCTCGTAATGAAACTCCGCCCTATCCCCGGCACGGCAAAAACCTGCTCTATCACCAGAGATCCCGTAACTATATATGCCAGCATGGGACCAAAATATGTGATGACGGGAAGCAGCGCATTTTTGATACCATGAACAAAAATGATACGAAGACGGGGTACGCCTTTAGCCTTGGCTGTCCTGATAAAATCCTGTCCCATCACATCCAGCATGGAGGATCTCATGAGACGGGTAATATATGACATGGGGGAAAGTGAAAGCGTGATAATGGGGAGTATCAATCCTCCCTCGGACGCACCGTTTGCCGGAAACATCTTTAATTTTATGACAAAGACGATAAGAAAGATGGATCCGATTATAAAAGAAGGCATGGACACAAAAGCGGTGGTGATAACCATCACCAGCCTGTCCCAGAAGCTATTGCGCCAAAGAGCCGCCAGCGTTCCTAAAAAGATGCCGGACACCAGGGCGATTAGAGCCGCAATTATGCCTATATAGGCGGAAGTCTTCATGCCGTCAAAGACTATCTCCACCACACTTCGACCCCTCTGTTTTAAAGAGGGGCCAAAGTCAAATTTAGTCACTATGTCCGTAAGATAGGTAAAATACTGCTGAAGCAGCGGCTTATCCAGGCCGTACTTCGCCTCGAGAGCCTTCATGGCCGCGGGAGAGATAGCCTTTTCTCCGAGGAAAGGTCCTCCGGGGACGGCGTGCATTACAAAAAATGTAACGGTTATCACCACCCACACGGTCACTATGGCCAGGATTATCCTGCGGATTATATATGTCAGTGTCTTATGATCCATAATACCTTTTCAACTATACAAAACTATCTTAACACTCAAAACCACCCTGAAACAATAGACGGCCCTGCTTGCCTGATAAAAAGATTTCTCACTTAACCGTAACGGGAACTTTGTACTCAATTCCTGCTATGGTGGCGATCAGCTCAGTCTCACCGGCCTTCACAGCCTTGATATGTCCCTTTTCATCTACAGTGGCGATCTTTGTATCCTTCATGGAGTAAGTCACCTTTGTGTCAGAGTTCACATTCTTAAGAACCGCATCAGCCTCCTTGCCCTCCTTAAGCTTGTATGCCTTCTTGGCAAAGGTGGGCATTGCCACATTGATCTTAAGGGTGAGCACTGCAGGCTTAATATCCTTGCTGCCTTTGGTAAAGGTGATCTTTACCTTTGTCTTTCCGGCCTTGGAAACAGTCATCAGACCTTCCTTATCGATGGAAGCTACCTTCTTTGAGCTCAGTTTCCACTCAGTGGGTGCCACGGTGGAATCGATATACTTATTCAGATCCACACGACCTGCCCTGCTGATGGTTATCTCATTAGCGGACACATTAAGGACGGGCTTTACAACCGACAGGGTATTTTGTGATATGGTCTTACCTGCCTTATCCGCCGCGGTCACCTTAACGGTGCCGTTTGAAAGGATGGTCATTTTTCCGCTCTTCTTCATGGAAGCCACTTTTTCATTATCCACGGAGAACTTCTTCGCATCCTTGTTTGCGCCAAAGAGATACTTCTTTACATTAATAGCCTTGGCTGCGATGGTATTCTCGGATGCGGTGTACTTTGAAATATCTGCCTTAAGAGGACCGTCTGCGGGCTCATCGGAATCCTTGAGGTTTTCCTTCTTGATGCCGTCCTTGCCTATCTTTACAAAAGCTTCCTTGCCTATTCCCTTTCCGGATATGATGGTTTCCTTTATATCCTTCTCGGTGGTATCAACCAGCCTTACCTTTAAGGTCTCATCGGGCTTAAGCTTCGCTTTAACGACTGCGATATCCTTCTTGTCATCAAGCTCGTATGAAACTTCGCCGCCCTCCGACTCCACTTCGAGGAGCTTGTTGTTATCGAGGGCCTTGAAGGAGATGGGCTTTGAATCACCTGACTTAACAGTATTTTCACGTGTGGGAACATAAACAACATGTCTATCAAGGTTTCTATCTTTCGTTCCCTTAATCAGACCGGTTGCAACTCCCTCAAAAGCCTCATCTTCTCTGCCTGATGCAACTGATACGTCATCACCATCAACAGCTATGAGCTCTCCGTTAGCATCACTAACTGAGTATTTGCCATTCTCCACTATCATTGCACGACATCTCAAGCGACACCTTAAACGACAGCGCAAACGACATCTTAAACGGCATCTTAAACGACATCTCAGACGACATCTCAAACGACATCTCAGATCAGCTTTTGTAATATCACCACTGTCATACGCAGCCAAAACTGCATTAATATCATCCTGAGTACACTGATCTTCGGTGAAATTGTGATAATTTCCATCGTGAAAATACTCTAGTAACTCATCATTCGTCCACTCGCCCAAAGCATTATAAAGTTTTTCGTCCTCTTCAGACCAATTTTCAGCACCAAGAATAGAGAACACCTCATCTGTCCACTCTTCATGATCGTAATCACCATGATCAAACCAGGGTGCAGAATATACCTCATACGGCACGCAGGTGATAAAACATTCAGGATTATCAGAGCCCCATGTCAGACCACCATTAAGACTCGTAACCTCAGAAGATGAAAACAGTTCATAGGACCACCTGGATGTTTCCTTTTTCCCAGTAATCTCATTTTCTCCCTGTTCAAGTGTTTCCTCAACAGACTCATATATATTAATGTATCTCTCACTAAAAGGATGATTACTGTCATATACAACAATCTCTCCTGAGTACTGCGGCATCATATCGTCATAATAATCATATGCGATAACCGCATGGCCTCCTTCAGGTCCAAACAATCCAATGATAACCGGTGCCTCTGATTTTCTTACGATAGACATAACCTCTGATGCAGTAAGAGGTATTGAAAAACACATTTGAACTCTGTCATCATACTGTGATATCTGCATAGCCTCAATAAATTTACGCAGGTCCACGCTAAGTTCATCCTTTGTATCATCCGTCGGATCATAATCAACTTCTTCAGGAAGAGTCAAATCCTGCACAGTCCCGGCAGGTCCGGTCATACCGGCTCCTCTGAAGGTTTTATAATCGATCGTACCAAAATTTAAAAAAGCATTGGTAGCCGAATTTCCATAGCAACTTCCGCCCCACTCATCATCAAAAAAATTAAAGATATTCTCACCTTTACTGCCAAAGACCAGCTCATACCTTACCTCAGGTATATGAAAATGCTTACTTTCCTCATATCCCATTCCATTAGGTCCATAACTATTCGAGAACGAATAAGTCATTTTATTGACATCAATATTATTGACGGCAAATACATCCACAACCATCAACAACATCATCGCCGCAACAAGTACAAACGAAACAAATCTTTTAATCCCTTTCATAAAAATCTCCTCTCTTAATAAGCCATAATAACTTATATAGCTAACCTTTATCCTTCACTTCCCTAAGCAACGAATAAGTTCGTTCATAATTTTTAGCTCTTTGTTCATCCAACAAGTATTCCACATCCTGATACACCATCGGATCGTCAAAAAGTGGAGCAAGAAAAGGTGCATACCTTGATCCCGAGTCAGCTTTAATTTCTTTAATGAAATTAGCCAGAGTCTTTCCCTGATTATAGCTTCTTCCCACAGAATCGGTCGCTGCATCCATGCAGTCAGCACACTGAACTATGTCTATGATGACCTTATAAGGACTGTCAACAGTCTTCACATTCTCGGGATATCCTTTAGTATCATCATACCACTTATGATGACCACGAGCCACGTCAGCGTATTTTCTGGTAGACTCATTATTGGAAAGAAGCATATATCCAACTTCCGGATGCGCCTTTATGATATCAAATTCAAAATCCAGAAGACGCCTGCCATAAACAAATATGGTATCCATAATAAAAGCCTTACCAAAATCATGGCACAAAGCAGCATTATATGCATAATCCACTATATGGCTCCGTTTTTTATAAACATCATCAACATTTTCAATTCCCGGCATGCCCACAAAAATTTCAGGATTTTTATTGATCAGATGATAGCAAAAACACTCCGTGAGCTGTCCCACCATCTGCGAATGAATATATGTCGGCGGATGAATAGCAGCTATGATCTGCAACACAAAATCTTTAAATAACACTCCGCTGGGGACCTCTATGTACCGACGTATTATCTCAGACACATTTTCCAGTTCAAATGACAATGCACTGTCACCTGCAAAGCGAAATATGTATGCACAGATGTTATCATATATCTCCTCCAGTAAGGAAACTTCCTCCATATTCAACTCATACGGATTCATCTGACAGATTATTTCCAAGGGTACCAGCATATTATAAAAACAACCATCCGTACTAAATGTCAATCTATCTCTCTTCTTATAAGACTGCATCAACATTTCCAGATACAGTTTTTTATCTATTTCTCCTCCAAGATATCTACATCGTGCAATCAGGATCGGAAGCGTAGAATAACCAATTATCTCTCTGTAATAATCCGGCGTATTCTGACATACATAATTCATTTCATCTGCTTTTTTACAGATAGCCTTAAGTTGTTCATCAGAAAAGCCTCTGTAATTATTCATTTCAGTATTCTGCATGTAATATTCAAGAACTCTGAATTTAAAATATCGCCAATCGAAACCGGGTACAGCTTTTTTATAAAAATCATCCTCAGCTATTTCCAGCATCCAGTCCAGTATCTCCAGATCCTTTTTATTAGCTTCCTTATCATCAACAACTCGTTCATTAAATGCGGGGATAAAACGAGCATTTGTCAACACGATTTCTCTGCATTCCTGATCTTTTATGGTCAGAAACCGATCCTTTGCCAAAAGTTTGAAAAACTCTTCGCCTATCGCAATACCACGTTTTCTATAGAATTCAGGAATTTGAGGATGCGTAGCAATTCTGTTAGTCATGTTCATCATGGAATAACAAATAGCTATCTCTCGCTCAAGCTGTCTGATCATCTCCGAAACACTGTTTTTATTTTTTGCATCAAACAGAAGTCTCTCAGATATAAGATACGATATGGGCAGATCCAAATTTTCAAATTCGTTTTCTGCATCCGCAATATTTAACAGGCTATCAGCCAGATTTCTCATCTGCTTTACTGTCTCGCTTTCCAGAACATCTTTGGAATTAACGACAGGATACAGAGTTTTATCCAGCATATCCCTATTCAGAGCTGCCAGACGTCCTATACGTTGAAAATTATAGCGAAGTTTTTTACTATAATCATTCGCATCATCAAACACACTGATATCAGGCGAAGAAAGACGTCTTATCTCCGCCATTCGATCTGTATATTCATCAAATTGTTCCTTGATGGAAGGCATACATTCCCCCTACAAAAGATATCTGAAAAAAGATTTAATACGCGTTCGACCTGTTGCCTCTGAAATTGACACAATCCATGTCATTATACTACACCTTAACAATTTTATAAAGAACTTTGTCAATTAATTATCACTCCCCGTAACTATCAATAAACTCCTTAAATCGGGGAAGTCTTAAAGAAATAACACCTCTCGTTCCGACATCGATGATCCCTTTTTCACTAAGTCTTCTGCGGGGAACAGACCACTCACTATGGGTAGCCTTCGTTTCCTCCAGAAGCTGTGATGCGCTCATACTGTCCTTAGACGCAATAAATTTCAAAAACCATTTGTCCTTTGGAGCCAGTTCACTCC
Organism: Lachnospiraceae bacterium; assembly: GCA_017441585.1. Classification (GTDB taxonomy): domain Bacteria; phylum Bacillota; class Clostridia; order Lachnospirales; family Lachnospiraceae; genus UBA1753. The sequence continues at coordinate 45,997 of JAFRWW010000038.1, read as the reverse complement.
ATATTTTCCTGTATACTTTTTCGGAAAGCACATTATCAAAGGCCCTGAGCACATCCGGCGTAAGGCTTTTTGCTTTTTCATCCCACATATATTTTCCGAGGGTCTGATAGGCATAAGCATAACCCTTAGTCATAAAAGCCATTTTTTCAGCTTCTTCAAACGAAACATTTAAAGTTTTCTTATAATCTTCACGTATATAGGTCATATTAAGAGGTGTCATCTCATACTTTGTGGCACGTAAAAAGAATGTCATACCGTCTGTATTCTCCAAAGCCTCTATATCCTCATACAGACCGGCAACCACTACAAACAAAGGTAATTCTTTTCGTATCAGAATCTGGAATTCCTGAATAAAATCTATCATTCCCTTTGTTTTATGAGCTTCATCAATCGTGATCAAAAGCCTCTTTCCCCGCTTTTTTATTTCCTTCAATAGGACCTCAAGAGCATACGAAATGCTCGCTACGGGACTTTTCTTTGACACATTTACCCCAATCCCGAAGGCAGACAGATTCAAATTCACATCAACGAAGTCAGTGATCAGGGGCACACTGCTGTAAAGTCTGGCTACAAGTTCAGTGATCACCTCGCTGTCAGACCGAAGGCCAACAATGATCCAGTTTTCATCATCCTGCAGGTTTCGTTCAATGGCAGTCAACGTAACTGTTTTTCCGGTTCCCCTGATCCCGGTCAGTTTAAACGCCTGTTCATCCGGATCATCACTTCGAAACTGCTCGCATATACTGTCAATAATAAAATTTCTGCTTAAAAACTTTGTTGGTATTTTACCAAAACTGATGGTATAAGGATTTTTCTGAGTCATAATCTCACACCGCCTCTCTTAGTTACAATGCAAAAAGCTATATAATCTTATATAATCCGATTCAACCTATATAATACTATATAATTCTATATAATTCAAAACAATCTATATAATCCAATATAATTCAATATAATTTATATAATACTATATAATTCTATATAATTTAAAACAAGCCATGTGATTCAATAATTCCTACACAGATCCAGCAGTTTTTCAGCGGAGCCTTTCCAGGAGAAGCGGTCAAGACATACTGAGGCAGGGGCCACTTCCTTTGAGAGCAGCTCGTCCAGATCCACCTCGTAATCATCGGGATCTATGTAATAAGCGCTGTCGCCATAGATTTCGGGGAGACATGAGGTATTGGCGACCACTATCTTAGCGCCGCAGGAGAGAGCCTCAATAGGCGGTATGCCGAACCCTTCGTAATATGAAGGAAACAGAAATGCCCTGCAATTTGTCATCAGGGATTTGGCGTGTTCATCACTTACATATCCCAGAGGGATTATGTTTTTGGCAGTGACAGTCTCGTTACTCTGCCATTCTTCCACAGTGCCGGCCATGAGGAAATACCTGTGGGGATTTTTCTTTGCCATTTCATATATCCATTTAAAATTCTTCTGCTTTCTGTTGGCAGACAGGGAAAAATAATACTCACCCTTTTTCACCTCAGGGTGATCCTTCATCCAGGAATCATCCACGCCCACACGCTGCATATGCTGCCAGGCGTTGGGGATCACATGGATATCATCTATACTCCTGCCGTAGAGCCGGGCCATATCACGGCGGCTGTTCTCGGACACAGTTGCGGGGATATCGGCTTTTTTAACGGCTATCCTGTAGTTTAACAGCAGCATATTTCTGGCAAAAATGTTGCCCATACTCTTTGCTATCTCAGGGAACATGGCGGGCATCACATCATGCACCACCGCTATTCCCTTGGGATAGAGCATGGACACTATGGTGCACATGAATATGCCGGGACATTTATTTTTCCATAAATAAAAGGGCAGGCAGACCTGCTCCCACAAAAGACCCTTTAATGAACCATATTCCACTACATTTAGGTTTACATAACTTCTACTGCCCAAAGATGCGCCCTTGGGGATCAGTATCTCAAACATACCGGGAGGCGCTATTTTATCCAGCTCATCCAGTATCTCGCCTATATATCTTTGTACTCCGCCCATCATGCCCGTAAGCTGACGGCCGTCTATGACAAATTTTTTGTTTTTATTCATGATCATACCATTTGTAAGATTCTTCCTGTTGCTTCGCAACCCCTCGCCGGGGCGGCATCACATCATTTCATGATGTGATCAGCGTCGCTTCGCTCAGAATGACATTATCCGGACAGGATGACATTATCCGGACAGGATGACTTTATCCGGACAGAATGACTTTATCCGGACAGAATGACTTTATCCGGACAAAAAAATATCATGCCCTCTTAAATCTGGATTTTCTCCAGAATCCCATAAAATACAGACACAGATATACCAGCGCCGTGAGAGCGTTTGAGATCACCACGCAGTACCAGACGGACCTCACGCCCATGCCAAACATGGTCTCAAACATAAACAGGGTGGCAAATCTGAATATCCAAAGCCTGGATATATCCACCACCATATTCACATGGGTATAGCCGCTGCCCTGAAAAAGACCGGAGGTACATGTATTTACGGAATTCATCCAGCACCAGGAGGACATCACCGCCAAAAAATCCGCGGCGTACAGCCTCACCTGCACATCTTCGCTGAAGATTCCCACCAGAAGGGAACTCACAGCGTCACGGGATATGATAAAACCTGATACTCCCAGGAATATTATGCCAAAATACATGGCCTTTTTATAAGCCTGCTCAGCCCTTGAAACCTGGCCGGCGCCCATATTCTGTCCCACTATGGTAGCCACCGCACTTCCCACGCCGCTTATGGGCAGGGTGGCCACTCCGTTACACTTGTTTGATATACCATAGGCCGCCATGGCTGCAGGCCCATATACCAGCACATTTTTACTCATGAGCAGAAAGCCCACCCAGGTTACGGATCCTCCCAAAGATGTGGGCAATCCGATGGTGACGATCTTTATCACTTCTTCTTTTATGAATCTGAAGCCCTTAAGCGATATCCTGATGCCGTCTTTGGGGGCAAACAAAAGCCTGAGGGCTATGACTGCCGGTATGGCGGAAGACGCCACCGTGGCTATGGCTGCACCTGCCGGTCCCATTTTGAGCCATACGATAAAGAGCGGGTCCATGATGAGATTTGCCGCCGTTCCGATCAGATTCAGTTTCATGGGATGGACCGCATCTCCCTGGGCCTGGTTGATGGCCGCGTAAACATTTGTGGTAAATAAAAGCGGGATATTTAAAACCACCAGCTGCAGATAAGTGGATGCATGTGTCCTGACATCACCCTCAGCCCCCAGCCATACTACTAAAGAGGGGGTGATCAGAAAACAGAAAAGAGCCGCCAGTATGGAAAAGATGGTGGCCACCACATAGATCTGCGAGGCCATGATCTTTGCCTTTTCACGCTCACGTGCGCCTATATACTGGGCGATGAGCACGGAACCCGCCACGGTTATACCATTTCCAAAATTTGTGATTATATTCTGCACGGGAGACACCAGATTTATGGCCGCCAGCTCATTGGAGCCTATGTGTCCCAGCCAGAAGGTGTCCGTCAGGTTATATGCCGTCTGAAGGAGAGAATTCACCATGGACGGGATGGCGATTATGGCTATGGCGTTGTATATGCTTCCGTGCAGGATTATGTCCTGATTTTTTTCTTTAAGGCTGCTCATGATGCCAATGTATACCTATTATGCTAAGTTGTGGTCAGATATTATATAACTGCATTAAGATTCCTCGCTTCGCTCAGAATGACAATTAAGTAAAGTGATCCCGAACAGCAGCACTGCCGCCGCCATGACGGGATACTGATAACGGAAACGTCCCACATTCGGTGAAGCCAGGATAAAGGTGGATACCACACCCACCGCAGGCATGAAGGGAATGAAACTGCCGCCTCTGTAAATCGTGTAGAACATGAGTAACAGAACTGCCCAGAAGCTCATGGCACAGCCCAGGTATTTTTCATACAGATCATAAGCCTTCTGAGCCACCTGATATACCCGTTCTCCCAAAAATTCCGGCAAAAGTGAATCCGTATATGAGTCAAATTCATTTTCCCAGGTGCCCATTATCATCTCGGGATGAGTGAACTTAGGACAGTAATATCCCTTGGAATGATCCGTCAGAGCTATGAGACAGGGTGCCGGATTCTTTATAAACACCCTCAGGAAAAGCTTCATGAACTCGCTCTTATGAGCCTCCAGATAGGGCTGGTCGCCCTCATCCCTGATGGCCCTCTTTACCGGATTGGCACTGGTCTCGGAATACACCTCGGCCAGTCTCTCATGAGGCAGCATCACATCCAGAAAGGCTTTATCGGAGGGAGACACCTCACCTCCCACCTTAAGAGTGTAGGAAACCATCTGAAGCGGCATGGACAAAGTCTCCGCAGCATCCGCTCCCCTTATCCCCAGTGATTTAAGGAAGGGCCCCTTAAACAGCGCCGCGATCACAAAAGCCACGATCATCACCGGTACCAGTTCTTTTCTGTAATTTTTGATAAAAAGAGCCGCCAGCACTATGAGTACCGGATATATGTAAAAATGATTGGACCTGAAGAGCATAAAGAGAATCCCCAGGATCGTAAACAGCACAAAATGCAGCTTAAGGGGCTTTTTGTCTTCTTTTTTGAGAGTGGCAAAAAAATGCAGATAAATGCTGAGGATCAGCAAAAGGTCCGCCGCAGGGGTGTCCTTATGTATGTAGATGGCATACATGGCAAAGGCAGGCACCAGGGCAAAGACTCCGAATATGGTCATGGCAGCCGGGAATCTTAAGCCTTTTTTCAAAAGATATACCACTGCCCCCGCATAGGTCAGGGCGGTGATAAGCATCTGAAATACAGTATAAAAAGCAAGGGATGCGTTCACATTTTTGGTGATGGCATGGCCCAGATCATAAAAGATCTCTATGAGCCAGGTGGACAGCACCGGCAGATGGTTATTATAATCCTTAAGGTGCATGGCCTGACGTATCTGGTTTATGGAATCGGCGCCGAATGACCCGGGATAAAACCTTAAGAATAGAGGCAGATAGCAGACAAAGCAGATAAGGGTCAGGATCAGAAGCTGCTTCACCGTGCCTTCATCCCCGTTTATCATGTTCCGCAAACTGTTCCATAAACCGCTTTTCTTCGCGGATTTTATATGTTTTTTTATCTCTGGTTTATTCTCACTGCCATTTTTCACATACCCCTTCACACCATCTCCCACGGAGCCCCTGGTCAGCATATCCAGGAATACAAAGGCATGAGAAACAAAGACAAAAAACAGGAACAAAAGCCCTGCAAAGGTACGGCCCGTGTCATAAGCTATCCTCAAAAAAGAGCCCTGATACAGCGTCCTGATGCTTCCGAATATCGTAAAAAAAGCAAAGGAAAAGGCAGTGAGGAATACACAGACAAACCGGCGCTTTTCCATAATGAATTCAGTCCTTTGGGCAATGATGAATAAAAGACAGGCAAAAAAGAAGGGTACTATACTGTCTTCGCTGACCCAGCCCAGTCTTTCCATGCCGGTGATGCACAGGCATATGCTCACGATGATCCCAAGGTATTTAATTATCAGATTTCTTTCATTTAACTTCGTCATTTTAGTTTACTATCTCAATTTCTCTATGGCGTCTATCTTTCCTATGACTATGAGTCTCATGGAATCCTCAAGAGGCTTCTCGGGATCCGGATTCACGCAGACATCATCATCCTTTATCGTAGCCACTACGTTTATGGAGTGTTTTCTTCGAAGATCCAACTCGATAAGGCTCTTACCCTTCCATTTATCCTGCATATGCAACTCCACCATGGAAAAATCATCGGAAAGCTCTATGTACTCCATGATGCCGGAACTCAGCAAATTCCTGGCCAGCCTGACTCCCGATTCATATTCGGGCACCACTACCACATCCGCTCCCACACGGCTTAATATCCTGCAGTTTATCTCGCTGGAGCATTTAACTATCACCTTACCGGCTCCCGCTTCCTTGCAGAGCATGGTGGCCATCACGCTGGTCTCCAGTCCCGCAGCAATGGCGATTATCACTACATCTATATCCGCTATGCCCAGACGTCTTATCACATCTGGATCCGTCACATCCGCACATTTGCAGAAAGGGATCTCGGATGCCGCCGCATTGACTATGCTCTCATCCTTATCCACCGCCAGGACATCCGCTCCTGCAGCAGCCAGTTCCTTAGCCACAGCCCTTCCGTATCTTCCCAGTCCGAATACAGCATATGATTTATTCTTATCCATCTCAACCTCTCCGTATCAAAGTCTTCGTCACTTCGTTCCAATCAATAACAAAATAAAAGTCAACTTTATATATCAGCCCACACTTACGTCTTCCACGGGATTCTTGATACTGTTTTCCCCTGATCTTTTTGTGTTAAAGGCAATGAGCAGTGAAATAGGTCCCACTCTGCCAAAATACATGGTCAGGATGATCACTATCATCCCGGGCAGATTAAGGGACGACGTCAGATTCCTGGTAAGCCCCACGGTAGCCGTCGCGCTGACGGTCTCATACATAATGTCTATAAGAGAAAAATTCGTAAAAGCCGCCAGAAGCACAGTAGATGTAAACATTATAAGAAATGAAGTACATACCACGGCCACAGCCTTGCCCACGGCCTGACGGGCTATCCTCCTGTCAAAAAGCTCCACCTCTTTTTTGTCCCTGATGGTGGCAAGAGCCGATGTTAAGAGCACCACCACCGTCACAGTCTTTACGCCGCCTGCCGTACCTACGGGAGAGCCGCCTATGAACATGAGCAAAAGAGCCACCACCACGGATTCCTCCCTGAGATTCTCCTGGGGAATCGTGGCAAAGCCAGCAGTCCTGGTGGTCATGGACTGAAACAGACTGGTCTGAACCTTCCCAAATATACTCATGTCACCTATGGTAGCGGGATTATTATACTCAAAAATGTAAAATAATAGACCACCCACCAAAAGCAGGAAAACAGTGGAACTTATAACTATCTTTGAATGAAGGGTCAAAAACTCAAGGCTCCGGGGACCTTTGATCTTCCACTGTCTCGCAGCCCTTATCACATCCCACCATACCACGAATCCTGCTCCCCCCAGTATTACCAGGGCAGAAGTCACGGCATTTACAGTAAAATTACCCACATAAGGGCAGAGGCTCTGATCGGATATGACGTCGATACCTGCGTTGCAAAAAGCCGAGATGGAATTAAAGATCGATATCCACACACCCCTTAAACCAAACTGCGGGATAAAGACCGTCATATACAAAAGAGCACCCACGCCTTCCACCACAAAGGTACCGAAGATCACGCTTTTCATAAAATGCTCCATTCCGGACAGGGTGTCTATATTAAAGACATCCTGCATCAGAAAGGTCTCGCTTAAGCGCATTTTTTTACGGAAGCGGAGCAGTATGCCATACATAATGGTAATGATCCCCAGTCCGCCGGCCTGTATCAGTATCAGTATTATGACCTGACCGAAAAAACTGAAGGTGGAAAATACGGGAACCGTCACCAGTCCCGTGACGCAAACTGCCGTGGTGGCCGTAAAAAGCGCATCCATAAAGGGCACTCCCCTGCCGTCGGCAGAGGATATGGGAAGCATCAGCAGCAAAGTCCCAAGGGCTATGCCGAAGGCAAAACTGAGCATGATCTTCCGGGTGGTGGAAAGCCTTTCCTTATATTTTTTCTTTCCGGGCAGTAACATACGAAAAAATCTTCCTTTTGATAACCGACTATTCAAAGGCGTCCCACAAAAGCTGTGAGGACTTTTCATTGGCATTATTATACTCCAGATAACGGTACAGACGGATATCCTCATCCTCGGGGAACTCATCCGCCCCGTAAAATCTGCCGTTCGCATCGATGCAGCCGTTTACGGAAAGCACGGGATACTTATGGCGCAGACGCTTTAACAGGGTATTGTAGGGCGTCAGCTCTATCCCTGCCGTTTCCAGCACCAGTTCCTGCAGATAATTGGCTGAGAGCATCTCAAAACGCTCTTCCTTTATATCATAATTTGTCCATACCACAAAAGGGGTAGCATACTTTTTTATGCTGTATTCGGGGTCGTTTTCGTCAAACTCATCCTCATGGGACAGACCATAAACCATAGAGGAAAAATCATCCTCCAGCCTGGGCTGGTGATCACCGAACATGACGATGACCGTAGGTTCATCCACCTGCTCAAAATACAGACGCAGCTTTTCAAAAGCTTCATCGGACTTTTTTAAAAGAGCCAGATAATTTCCGGCCTGGGGATATTCGCCATATGCGGACATATCCACCGGCGCCTCACCGGTTTCGGCCTCATAATCAAACTCATAACCGCTGTGATTTTGCATGGTGACATTAAAGATGAACACCTTATCATTTTCACTATGCGCCTGCTCATACATTTCTATAAGCCTGTCCACATCCCAGTCATCCACCGGATGTTCGTTTATGACAGGTATCTTTTGTCCCTCAAAATCCTCGATGCTGTAAAACTTTTCAAACCCGAGAAGGGGATATACCTTGCCGCGGTTCCAGTTCACTGCAGTGGCAGGGTGAAAGCCATAGGCAGTATAACCCAGATTCTTAAGATATGAGGCAATGGAAGGCCTCTCATCCCTGACAGCATATGAAAAAGGACAGCCCTTCTGATAGGCTATGGAATTAGCCGTCAAAAACTCATACTCGGAATTCACGGTGGTACCGCCAAACACAGGCACATACAGATTACCGGTCACACAGTTTTCGCTCACGCCATGAAAATGAGTCAGGGCATTTTCAGCCTCAGGCAGATCTCCCAGAGTCTTAAAATCCGCAAAGGCCTCATTCATGATGACTATCACATTTTTAGCATGTATTTTATCGGCGTTATCGATTTTATCCAAGGCCGCCGCAACTCTGAGCTCCTCTACGCCCTGTTCACACTGAGCCACGGAATATCCCTGAGGTTTTTCGATAAACAGAAATTTCGAATAGTGAAAAAAGCTGACGGGAAATCCCTGAGTCCTGTAATATCTCTCGATGAGATAGAGCCTGTCGGGTATCTCTTTGTATCTGTCGCTCTTTACCATACCAAGCATCAGTAAATTGCAGAGCATGAAGGATATGAGAGCATAGATCAAAAAGGGCTTTCCCTTAAAAAAGGGCTTATGATACCTGAAAGCGGCGATGCAGGTAAGTATGATGAACAAGAGCCAGAGCACGGCCTGGGGATAAAGATGATACGCATACGCTCCGGCTACATCCACCGCCGTCTTGAAAGCCATTATATCCCAGGGCAAAAACATAACGCCTCTGGTCTCACCGACATAATGGTTTACCAGCCCCATCACATACCATACAAAACCACCGGCTGCAAAAGATACCCACAGTCTGTTGGATATGATGTAAAAAAACTTATATATCACATAGAGAATGATCAGATTCAGTATAAGGTATCTGCTGCTGTCCTTTATGGACATATCATTAAGCCCCTGTATACCCACGTAGCCGAAAAAAGCCATGATCAGCAGATTGACTTCCGTAATAAACATCCTCAGTATTTTATTTTTACTTCCATCCCTGGCAGTTACAGTCTCCGAAGGGGAAGCTTTTATTGAATCCGTCTGCATGTTATTAATCGTTAACTATACTTTTGATCTGCTCATATTCCTCCTGGGGCAGGAATGGGAACATATCATCCAGGGCGGGGGAAACTATCTTTCCGTCAGGAAGAACCTTTGAGGAAAGCTTGGGCTCAAAATTCTGTCTCTCATCCACTATGACCTCCAGCAGGGCATAACCCTTTGTCTTATTAAGGAATTCATCCAACACGCCGTCGATCTCACTTTGAGAACTGATCCTGAAATAGGGAATGCCATAGGCAGGAGCCAGCTTTGACAGATCCGGGAAGGATACTCCGTTATCGGAACTGATACCCACGTGAGCCCTTCCTTTAAACAGATTGTTCTGAGTCTGTCTGATACTGTGATAACCATTGTTATTTATAATTATTATCTTTAGATTTAATTTGTTGTGAACTACAGCCTGGAGTTCCTGAAGATTCATCTGGAAGCTTCCGTCTCCATCTATACATATGGTACGGGGCAGCTTATCAATTATTTCATCCCTGCTATTTAATTTCACGGTGAGGAAATCATTGCTTGCATTATTTTCACTACTGTTATTTATGATTCCGTTATCACGCATCCACTGTGACTCCCTGGCCACAGCCACGCCCAGTGCTGCGGGGAAACCATAGCCCATAGCTGCGCAAGCGGAGTTGGTAAAGATGCGCTGATCTTTTTTTACATAACAGGACTGGAAGGTAACCACACAGGCTGCTCCGTTTCCACAGATAACAGCCTCGCCATCTTTAAGATGATCCTTAAATAGCCTCTCGTTAAACACATAATGATTAAGGGGGGCCTCGGTTTCATAGAACTCTTTCCTGCAGGCAGGGTAACGCATGTTAACATCGTAGCAGTGCTGCCTCCATTTACTCTTGTCTCCTATCACATCTTCAATGGTCATGCCGGCCTTTTTCTTTTCCCTGACGGCGGCAAGTAAGGATGACATCACATCACGCAGATCGGCATGGACTCCCATATCGGGGATCACTGTGGGCTTATGCAACTCATTATCATCTATGTCTACGATAATCTTAAAAGCCTGAGATGCAAAATCCCGAAAATTATAACTGGACAGTCTGATGTTAAGACGGGAGCCCAGCACCAGGAGCACATCACAGGTCTGTACGGCGAAATTGCCTCCCCTGTTACCTACGGTCCCGGGACGTCCCGCATCCAGATCAGAACCTGCAGGCAAAAGGTCATGAGCATTCCATGCAGTAACTACGGGAATCCTCATTTCGTTTATGAACTCCGTAAACTCATCCTTGGCCCCTGCCAGATTGATACCGGTACCCGCAAAGATGAGAGGCCTTTTGGCCTGAGTCAGCTTCTCAAGGATTACAGATGTTAACTTCTCGTCATAAACAGGATTTTCCTCATAACCTTCCTTGACGGGATCAAAGTGAATGGTCAGTTTATCCGGATCCAGCTTAGCAGCCTGAACATCCAACGGCAGATCCAGCCAGACCGGACCTTTCCTTCCGTTATTTGCCAGATACCAGGCTTTTTCCAGATGATAGAGTATCTCTTCGGGCTCCCAGACCAGCTTAGCATATTTAGTCATGAGCTTAGCGCAGCTCTCCATATCAAACTCCTGGTCTCCCAGCTGTCTTAAAGGTACGTCTGCCGCGTGTATGGTGGTCTCACGTTTGGCCTGACCTGTTATTATAAACATGGGAATAGAATCCTGGTATCCACCTAAAACGCCGGTTATGGCATTAGTGCCTCCGGGTCCAGCGGTCACACACACAGCCGCAATACGTCCGTTGTATCTGGCGTAGGCCTCCGCTGCCATGGAACAAGCCTGTTCATGGTGGTTATATATACAGTTCAGCCCGACCTTATGTCCGAACGCATCATTTAAATGCATGGCGGCACCGCCGGTAATGGTAAACATGTCTGTGACGCCATGGTCCACCAGGAAGTCCGCGATTATTTCGGCTACCTTTTTCTCCATAGTTAAATCCTCATTATATTTATTGTCGATAGTTTTATATTACTGATATCCTCTGTCATCCTGAGGCGTTTGCCGACGCATCTTGAAAAGATTTAGTCGAGTGACATTAGATCATACTTAAAACTTATACCTCGTCCTGGTGACGAAGTTTATTTTCATATCTTCACTCAGTCTCTTAAGCGCCCCGTTGGCATATTCGTTAAGAGCCTGTGCCTTTTCCTTGATAAAGGCATATTCCATAGCCACATTGAAATAATTTTCTCCCACGGAGGTGGAATAACCGTCAAAGCCCGCCAGGTTCACTTCCTTAACCCCCAGTCGGTTAACAAGTGTTAATAGCATTATAAGGGAATTATCCTTTATCTCAAAACTCTGGTCCAGCAGACCTTCATAGTCTACCCGATAATCGAAATCACCCTTAGCCCTGGTGACATTTGAAGTAGCTATCAGTACCGGAGGCTTTACATCCTGAGGCATATGGGCCAGACGCCCTTCCAGGGACAGGTACCGCTTTGAATTGCTTATGAATATATAATCCGTATAATAATCCTCGGGAAGATAGTTGATGGTAATGATAACTGGCTTATTCTTAAGTATGAAATCCTTTACCTTATCGCTTTCATCCTTGATGCTCCTGGCGGGACCTATGACAAGCAGGGGAGCTGACTTAAGAACTTCGGAGAGCTTACCCATGTCACCCTTTTCATCCCTGTCCGTGGTCTGATATCTGTGATACAGTTCCTCTATATGCTCGGCGTTGTAGGCCAGCTTTTCCTTTGCATCTATGGTATCCAGTATCTCATTGATGGACTTGATGGACAGACATCTCTTTTGCATCAGATGCTGCACGTACTTGGGGTGACAGTCATTGGAAGCCGCCAGATAGTACTTAAGGGAATATCCCCAGGGAAGCTTTAAATATATCTCCATTATGCTGACATCTATGGTCTCCAGCATCTGGTTTATATCATAGGTGCCGCCGTGGTGCTTGTTCATGTACATGGCCAGCAGCTCTATGGGAGTATTTCCCGCGCCCTTTCCCATGCCAAAGGCGGAGCCGTCCACCACCAGGGTGTGGCGCTCTTCTTCCCTCTTTTGCTCATTTCTCTCGATCAGGGCTATGCAGTTGGAATAACCCAGCTGGAAATTATTATGGGCGTGATAGCCTATGGATATGTCCGTATCAAGATTTGAATCCATCAGCTCATAGTAGTGCAAAAGACCGCCTTCATGCAAAAGGCCGTAGGTGTCCACCATGGACATGGCGTGGGGATGAAGCTCGTTGACGCGCCTTATGAGATCCGTCATTTCCTCATCCGAATAACCCGTAATGGAAACAGGCTGGACAAAGACTTCATAGCCCAGGGCTTTAAGCTTTGCACAAAAATCAAGGGCGGCAAACCTGTCCTTCTTTTTGAAAATGACCCTTATGCCGTCCATCACACTGTCTTTGCAGGGAATGATCCTGTCTATGGAACAGGTGCCGAAATCAATCATCCCCACTATCATGGAACTGCCCCGTGACAGAGAGCCGAACGCATCGTTTACGCTCAGAGCATCGGGAAACATGGTCCTGTCGGGATCCCCGGGCTGTCTGTCATCGATAAACCCTACCTCTATGATATCCGTCCCCGCGCTTATGGAACGCTCAAAAATGTTTATGATCTCATCTCTTCCGAAATTCCAGTCATTTATGAAACCACCGTCCCTTAAGGTACAGTCCAGCAGTTTGATCTTTTTCCCCATATTCATGATCTGACCGCCTCTTTTATAACCTTTGCCATATACTCAAGTTTCTCCTTTGTCATGCCGGGATAAAGTCCTACCCAGAAGGTATCCCTCATGATCCTGTCGGTCACGGGAAGGTCTCCTATGACTCTGTACATGTCCGCCCTGTCCCTTATGTGATCAAAACAAGGATGCTTGATGAGATTTCCGGCAAAAAGGAGCCTGGTCTGTACACCCTTTGATTCCACATATCTCACCACCTTTTCGCGATCTGTGCCATCCTTCACCGTCATGGCAAATCCAAACCATGAGGGCGTAGAACCAGGAGTGGCTTCAGGGAGTATCAGCTTATCGGAAGTATCCGACAAAAGTTCCATGAGGGTATCAAAGTTTTCCCGCCTCTTTTGTACAAAAGAAGGAAATCTCTTGAGCTGCGCACAGCCCACCGCTGCCTGCATATCCGTGGCCTTTAGATTATATCCGAAATGGGAATATACATATTTATGATCGTAACCCTTGGGGAGCTGTCCGAACTGTCCGTCATACCTATGTCCGCAGATATTGTCATGACCGGAAGGACACACGCAGTCACGTCCCCAGTCCCTCATGGACCTGATACACTTATTTAAAAGAGGATCGTCGGTATATACCGCTCCGCCCTCTCCCATGGTCATATGATGGGGCGGATAAAAACTGGAAGTACCTATATCTCCCACGGCTCCCGTAAAGGATTCCTTACCGTCGATGGCAAATTTTGATCCCAGGGCGTCACAGTTATCCTCTATGAGATAAAGGTCATGGGCCTTACAGAACTCGGTGACACTCTTAAGATCAAAGGGATTACCCAAGGTGTGGGCTATCATCACGGCCTTTGTCTTATCAGACATGGCAGCCTCCAGCTGATCCACATCTATATTATAGTATGGGATCGTCACGTCCACGAATACGGGAACGGCGCCATACTGGATAATGGGGGCCACGGTAGTGGGAAAGCCCGCTGCCACGGTGATGACCTCATCTCCCCTTTTTATCGCACGATCTTTAAGAAGAGGCGAAGTCAGTGCCATGAATGCGCACAGATTGGCAGAAGATCCCGAGTTTACCAAAGAAGTAAACCTGACTCCAAGATACTTTGACAAGCCCTCCTCAAACTCCTTTGTGTAACGGCCTGAGGTAAGCCAGAATTCCAGGGCGGAATCCACCAGGTTTACCATCTCTTCACTGCCGTAAACCCTGGAAGCGTAGGGTATCCTGTCTCCCTCCTTAAATCCCTTATCCGTATTGTGATATTTTTCGCAATATTCGCGAACGAGGCCGAGTATGTGATCCTCGGCCTCTTTCTTAGTCATATTATCAAACATATTTACTCCAATATAATAAGCTGCGCCGGACAAACAATCCCATATATTGTATCATTTATCCGGTGATAAGTCCATATATTGCATCACTCCTCATAATAGGTAATGATATTGCCTTTCGTCTCCTTACTCTTATATACACAGGCATCAGCCAGTTTATATATCTCCTCGAAGGTTACCTCGCTCTTGGGATGTACTATGACAGCGCCCATGCTGACGGAAAAGTTTTCCTCACCCAGTTCCGGTATATTAAAAGCATTGATGCGCTTGAATATCCTGTCGGTCAGCTTCCTGCCGGTCTTTTCATCAGGTATGCCCTGGGCAAAAACAACATACTCATCACCCCCGAGCCTGAAAACTATGTCCTTATCCCTGGACTCTTCCCTGAGTATGTCGGCCACTCCGCGGATGACCTGATCTCCCACGAAATGACCATAGGTATCATTTATCTTTTTGAAGGAATCTATGTCGGCCACGCAGAACAGTCCACCTTTACCTCCGGCAAAAGCTGATCTGACTTTTTTCTCACCGCTTCCACGATTAAGGATACCCGTCATGATATCCGTCTCGGCGAGGGTGATGAGATTCTCTCTCTCCTTTGCGCCCTCCACCACGTCATCCACATTTTTAAAGCCAGCCAGTATGCCGCTTTGTTTATTTGCGGGATTAACGGGAATATATGTGAACTGACAGTAATGGATCTCTCCATCGTCCAGAACCCTGTAACTGGAAACATATTCATCCGTTTCCATCATTTTTTTCTTTACGGTCTCAAAGCTCAGGGCATCATACATGGCCGGGGCGTCTTCATAATATACTCTATCTCTTACATACTGCTTGCTGAGAGTATCATAATCATAAAGCTTATCTCCGGGCTTATCCATACCCTTAGTCACATAGCCATCCAGCTTAAGTATCATGACATTGCCGGTATCCAGATCGATCTTGAACACATTATAGTAGTCACGACAAAGTGCCCCCACTATGTCCAGCTGCTCTCTTAAGTTGAGCTTATCGGCCATATGCTTCCTGACTACCTTGTCCACATCACGGAAAGCCAGAATGAACTTATCATAATCCCGGGGTTCACCTGCCAGGGCGAAAGCCATCTGATGCCAGGTGATGGTGCCCTCATCGTCCATCCGCATATAATCGATGGTATACAAATCCCCGTCCTTTATGCGGTCCATTATAACCTTGGGCTTTACGTCCTTTTGTATGGCCTCGGCCCGGTCCACCACATAGGTATCCACATAAGTCTCTATGAATTTATCATAAGTCACATGGCGAAGGGCCATATCCACCATCCCCTTGACAGTGCTCACGCCGGTAGAACGATAAAGCGTCATCTTCAGATCATTTCGTCCCACCAGCCATATGGTGTGATACTCCTTCCCCAGAGCAGTTACCACGCCCATACAGTCCCTGAGTCTGGAATTAAAATCATCTACCAGTCTCTTCTGATCCTCGGGATAATCATTGGGATCCAGAAAACTCACATTAAACCTCATATTGCCTTCTCCGTCTGCAAACTGTTATCACTCGTCCATCTTTTTAAGAATGGCTGCCATCTCCTCCGGAGTCCATCTGGTGACTGTAACTTTATTTTTTACCATTCGCTTCCTCAAACCGAAACACTGCTCCAGATACTGGAATGTCACCTGTGTATCCAGTTTGGACTCACCGGCGGTCCTCTGTGCAAAAGCATAAGGGATCTCTGTAACCGAACTGTAAGTAGCCGTAGCCAGCACCTCCACCATTATCTTCCATCCCACAGGCCTCATATCAGCATTTGCTATCGCTTCCCGGCGGAACATGAAGAGTCCGCTGGTAGGATCCGATATGGGACGCAGACAGGGCAAAAGAATCTGTCCTATGACTCTGGCAGTGCCTGATACGAATTTGCGCCAAAGATTAAGGCCTCCGTCATCTCCTCCGGGTATCAGCCTCGAAGGTATACAAAAATCCGCTCCCCGGTCAAGAGCCGCCACCATGGGGCGCAAAATCGACGGGGGATGCTGCAGATCTGCATCCATGCAGGCCAGATAGTCGCCATCGGCCATCTTAAATCCGAGGATAACTGCTGTCGCCAGTCCCTTTTCATTTGTCCTGTGGTGTACCCTGACATGGGGCTTTTCCTTTGAGATCTCCTCTATGACCTGAGGCGTGTCATCGGTGGAATCATCCACAAAAAGGATCTCATGGTCTATGCCCGCAAGAGCCTCATCTATCTGAGTTACCAGATTTGAAACGTTATCCCTTTCATTGAATGAAGGGACTACTATGGAAACCTTACTCATGCTTTTCTTCTCTATCCATCAGAACTTCCAATTGCTTTAGTTCCACAGGCTTGGAATAATAATAGCCCTGGAAGCTGTGGACTTTATACTTTTGAAGTATATCCCTCATGACTGCATTCTCTATTCCCTCTACACAGACATTGGCGTCAAATGCAGTGGCAATAGAAGTGAAGTGGTCCACGATGGTCCTTTCCTTTTCATCTTCCTCTATATTTATCACAAAACTCCTGTCTATCTTGATGGTATCAAGAGGCAGGTATTTTACCACATCCACCGAAGCAAAGCCCGTGCCGAAGTCATCCAGGGCGAAATGTATCCCCTTTGCCTTAAGATTTACCACCACGCTCTTCAAAAGGCTCATATCGAGAAGGCGGCATCGCTCTGTTATCTCCAGGCACAAATGATCTCCGGGATAATCCGTTTCCTTCAGGATCTCAAGCACGGTATCGACAAAATCCGGCTTTTCCAACTGGGTATATGAAAGATTGACATTGATTACAAAATTCGAATGCTTCTTCAAAATCTCCTTGGCATCGGTAAGCGCCCTGGTAAGTATCCATCTGCCCAGCTCAGGGAACTGGGGATCTCTTTCCAGAATGGGAATGAAATGATCCGGAGGCACTATGCCATACTCGTCATTTTGCCATCGAAGCAGGGCCTCAGCGCCGACGATTTCTTCGGTGGTAGCATTAACAACGGGCTGATACAAAAGGTAAAAGCCGTTATAATTCTGCTTGATGGAAGCCTTAATGGCATGAAGTTTCTCGATGCGCTGTCGATTCTCGTCGTTAAGATTATTGAAAAATTCTACCAGATCACCGCTTCTTCTGACCTTTGATTCGCCATAAGCAAAATTAAGGCAGGCATATATGGTCTGATCGTCAACATTAAAATCCTCCAGAAGAAGCATACCGCAGTTAAGCTCCAGGATCGGGCGCTTATCCATCACCGGTATACCCTTTCTTAAGTGGATCCTCACCTTTTCATACAGGGCCTTAGCGTCCACAGCCGATGAGGTGTTGGAAATGACGCCGAACTTAACGCCATCCAGCCGATACACCTGTCCTCTGCTGCCCACGAAACTCAAAAGATATCTGCCAAATTTCTGTATAACCTGATTACCGAAATGATAACCATATATCTCATTGATCTCTGTGAATTTACCTATGCCCAGCATGCTGATGCATACCCGCTCTTTTCTGTCGATGTACCCACTAAGATCCTCAAAAAAACTGTACTGATTACGAAGACCGGTCAGGGAGTCCACATTTCCCAGAAGCCCGTGATTACGGATGATGCCGGCGAAATAATCAGGCTGGTCATACTCATCCCTGATCACCACGCCGCGACAGGTACAGGTCACATATGCGCCACCGATCCTGCCGGCACGATACTGCATGTCATGGGCCCCACTCCTGCCTTCAAAAATCTCATTAATACTTTCTTCATAACTCCTCCGATCCTCTGGATGGATACGCTCCATATGAATGGCTCCTGCACCATACATATACTCCGAAGGCATCTGGAAAAAGTCCACTGCATTCTTTGACCAGCGGGAATAATCATATCTCATGTCACACAAAAAGACATAAGTACCCTCTGCTATCAATGAGAATGCATTAAACAGCGAATCAAGCTTCTTTTTTCTGTTATCAGGAATCGAATTATCCATAAAATACCGCCTGAAGAAATACAAACATCTCTGGTACCATTTTACCACATGTCAGGGCTTTTATAAAGCCATATTTTATTCAAGATGCTTCTTAAGCTCCAGCATCTGATCACGCAGCATGGCCGCGCTCTCGAAATCCAGATCCGCCGCCGCTTTTTCCATCTTCTTTTTTACTTCCGATATCAGCTTCTTCAGTTCCTGATCCGACATGGACTCCGGATCCTTCTCCAGAGCCAGCTGTGTATCTGCCACTTTTTTTGATATGGTCACCAGCTCCCGCACCGCTTTTCTGATGGTGGTGGGAGTGATACCGTGCTCTTCGTTATACTTTTCCTGTATTCCACGACGACGATTGGTCTCATCAATACAAGCCTGCATGGAGTCAGTGATATTATCAGCATACATGATGACTCTGCTGTCCGAGTTTCTGGCTGCACGTCCCACAGTCTGTATCAGAGATGTGGTGCTTCTTAAGAATCCTTCCTTATCCGCATCAAGTACCGCCACCAGCGATACCTCGGGTATATCCAGTCCCTCTCTCAGAAGGTTGATGCCCACCAGCACATCGAAAACATCCAGACGCATATCCCTGATTATCTGTGCTCTTTCAAGGGTATCTATATCGGAATGCAGGTATTTTACCCTCACCCCGGCATCCTTGAGATAGTCCGTCAGATCCTCCGCCATGCGCTTGGTCAAAGTAGTGATGAGGACCTTGCCGCCCACATAGTCGCTGCCCTTTTCCTTTGCCTTTGAAACCACGGAATTGATCTCATTCAGCAGATCATCTATCTGACCTTCGATAGGCCGTACAAAGATCGGCGGATCCAAAAGACCCGTAGGTCTGATGATCTGCTCTGCCCTCAAGAACTCATGCTCTTCTTCATAAGCTGCGGGAGTCGCCGAAACGAAGAGGATCTGGTTTATCCTCTCCTCGAACTCCTCAAAGCACATGGGTCTGTTATCCTTTGCCGAGGGCAGTCTGAAGCCGTAATCCACAAGGGTGGTCTTACGGGACTGATCTCCGTGATACATGGCTCCCAGCTGTGGTATAGTCATGTGCGACTCATCTATGATTATCAAAAAATCATCCGGGAAGAAATCCATAAGAGTATAGGGAGGCACTCCCGCCGGCAGACCGTTCATATGCCGGGAATAATTCTCTATACCACTACAGAACCCGGTTTCCTTGAGCATCTCCAGGTCAAAATTTGTACGCTCACTTATCCTTTGAGCCTCTATGAGCTTATCCTCGGATTTAAAATAGGCTACCTGTTCCTTAAGCTCCGCCTCTATGAGCTCACAGGCGTGAAGCAGCCTGTCACGGCTCACCACATAGTGGGATGCGGGGAAGATCGTGATATGCCTCAGATCCGTCTTCCTGCTGCCTGTCAGGGGATCGATCTCGGATATCCGCTCTATCTCATCTCCGAAGAATTCAACCCTGATGGCGGTATCATCAGAATCCGCCGGGAATATCTCCAGCGTATCTCCCCTCACCCTGAAGGTACATCTCTTAAAGTCAGGCATAGCCCTTTCAAAGCGTATGTCCACCAGTTCCCTGATGACGGCGTCCCTGTCCTTTTCCATGCCCTCACGAAGCTGCACCATCAGACCCTTATACTCATCGGGAGAACCCAGGCCGTATATACAGGACACGGAGGCCACCACCACCACATCCCTTCTCTCAGAAAGGGACGCCGTAGCCGACAGCCTCAGCTTATCTATCTCATCATTGACCGAAGAATCCTTCTCTATATATGTATCCGTTGACGGTACATAGGCCTCCGGTTGATAGTAATCATAGTAGGATACAAAGTACTCAACCGCATTCTCAGGGAAGAACTCTTTGAACTCAGAATAGAGCTGTCCCGCCAGGGTCTTATTGTGTGCGATCACCAGGGTCGGAACGTTCAGCTGAGCGATGATATTCGCCATGGTGAAAGTCTTGCCGGAGCCCGTAACACCAAGCAAAGTCTGGCATTGGTTGCCCTCCTTGAAGCCCTTGACCAGTTTTTCTATGGCCTGAGGCTGATCGCCGGTGGGTTGGTAATCTGATACAAGTTTGAAGATGTTATTTTGTGTATTACTCACAATCACTTACCTATTGGTGACCCAACAAAAAAGTTATTCCATTCGCCCGCACTTTGTCCAAAATTTACGTTTGGACAAAGTTGCTCATGCTGATTTTAAGCTTTGGACAAAGTTGGGTCACCAAATTATTTTTCCAAGACAATTTAACACTATAAAAACGCTATGGATTTCATGGACGCCTTAAATCCGTATTTCATAATTTTAATGCAAAAATGAGGTGTTGTCCACCTCATCTTAAATACCATCACACATATCTTCAGCCTTTCTTAGCCCTATAAAATCGCCTGTCAAAATCATATAATATTTTGCCCATCAGGTTGTACAGGCTTCAAGTATTCTTCCACATCAATGACTATATCCAGCGGATCCGTACAAGCCACCCCTCCGGCCTTATCATCCGGAAGCACAGCATCCATGTAATCTGTTATTTTTGATATATAATCATAATCCACCAGTATCTGACGATTATCTCCATATACATCAGCTGTAATGATTTCCTTTGAATGTCCCATAAGCCTTGACACTGCCTTAGGACTGAAGTCATTTTTAAGTAAAAGCGTACAATAGCTGCTCCTTAAATCATGCCATCCGATATCAGGAAGCCCAGTATCCTTAAGAAGTTTCTTATAATGCTTCCAATGGTAATTCCTGCTCCTGGGTCTGCCATAACTGGAACAACAGATATATCCCAGATCCTGAAACACATACTTCCCATGCTGTCTGCGGCTTTTGTTCCTGTCATATATTTTTCTCTGCTCCAGAATAGCTTCAAATACCAAATCAGGAATAGGTAATATTCTGTGGCTGGATCTGGTCTTCAGATCTATCTCCTGCTTGGTATAAGTCTTAGGCTGCAATTTTTCCTTTTCAGCATCTTTATCTATTCCCAGCTGACGTTCAACCCTTAGTTTATGTTCGATAAAATCCACATCAGAATACTTAACCCCAATTATTTCAGACCTTCTCAGTCCCATAAGCACATTAAACAGCACCTGCATATAAATAGGCGTATCCTTACTCGCTTCAATGAGCCTGAGAATCTCATCCTCACTTAAAGTTTTGGTCACATCTATATTTCGTGTATGTATTCCCATATCCTTCTTTCCCGGAAGTCTAACGCCCTGAGCAGGATTTTCACTGATTGCTTTGATATACACGGCGTATTTCATTGAAGTATTAACTACAGTTTTAAGAAGCCCCGCTACCGAACGTGATTTTTCGCTTACAATATCATACAACCGCTTCACATCTGCTCCGGTAATGGATACAAGACTCCTTTTCCCCCAGTAGGGTAAAATATGATTTTTAATTACGTATCTGTAGGTCCTGATGCTCTCAAAGGACACATCCGACATAGCAAAAACATCCTCCAGCCAGTAGGTCTCAAACTCATCCACCGTCAGATTTTGGAACAGAAGATATGTTCCCTTGTGTAATTCAGCCAGGGTAATGTCCCTGGCTGAATTCGCTTCTCTTTTAGTAGTAAAACCGGCTTTCTGCTGTGTTTTCACAGTACCATCACCGTATCTTAGTTCCACCCTGTATCCATATTTTCCTTTGATCTTCATCACAGGTTTCACATAATATCCTGTATAATTCATGATTGAAAGATCTATACTCATACGAGCCTCCTTCCCCCAAGCTTTTCATTCATAAAGTTCAGTATTTTTTCATTCTCATCCATAACCTCACAATAGTACTCAAAAGTAGTATTTATGGACGAATGCCCCAGCAACGCAGATATCTTAACAAGCGGAACATTGTTCTCCATCAAGATCGTAGCGAACATATGCCTAAGCCCGTGAGGCGTGATATGTGGTAATCCGACCCTGTCAGTAATCCTACTAAGAGCAGTATTAAAAGATGTGCTCGATCTCGGATAACCATTCATCTGACAGCTGACATATCCATTATCAACATACCCATCACCGTTCTCGTTCTTATTTCTTTCCACCATCTCCTGCCTTTTTTGAAGTTCTCTGATAACAACATGAGGGACACGAAGGATTCTGTGACTGTTTGTAGTTTTCGGAGGAGATTCTCTGAAGCGTGCCACACTCTCCTCCCGTCCATCTCCATCTATCTCGTCGACGATCTGCCTCTCGATCAGCACTGTCTCATGTTCTATATCAAAATCCGAAAACTTAAGCCCCCTTATCTCCCCCTTGCGTAATCCCACAAAGAGTGCAAGCAACACCTCAAGATACCAATTACTATTCTGAGCCGCCTCAAGGAACACTTTAAGTTTATCTTTACTGTAAACAGTGACTCGCGGTGTCCTTCTTAAATATCTCTGACAGTTTTTTACAGGATTAAAATCTACTATCTTCTCAGCTCTTGCATCCTCAAAGGCCAGGTACAAAAACTCTCTGCACTTATTGCCGGAAGATTCTGTCACCTTTGCTGCCTCCACAAGAAGAGCATCCAGGAAAGCCGTATTTACAAGACTAAGCGGTGTATCCTGCTTAATAGACGGGAGTATAAGCTTTTCCAACACATACCGTCCAAGTGCTCTGGTATTAGTCCTTACCCTGGGAGCATACTCATTTTCAAACCAGGCTGTAAGAAAACCTGACAAAGTCATCCCGGCATAACCGTTTCTCTGTCGCTCATAATCCTCACTGTCGGCCATGAATTTTGCTTCAGCCTTTTCGTAAGCCTCCATAGCCTCTTCTTCAGAGTTAAAGCCACCTTTCTTAGTCCATTTTATACTGCCATCAGTATTCCTAATGCGGAGCCTATGATACCAAGAGCTGCCCCTGAAAAAGACAGCTCCCTTAATTTCATTATTCTTTACCATTTAGCATGTTCACCTCCATTCATCCAGTCGATCCTCTGATCCAATTGTCAAAATCCTCTTTTGGAACCCTTACCAACTTACCCACCTTAATCACCCGAAACGGAGGCGTAGCGCTGTGGTAAACCTCATCCAGAAAAGCATATGCCTTGGATCTGGATAGACAAAGTAGCCTGCGTATATCCTCCGCGGTATATACTAATCGTTCCATATTTTTAATTTTGTTATCCATAAGCAACCTCCTCGTAAAAATGTTATATAATTGAGCGTCTTCCTCATGCATGTGAGCAAACTAATATTTCCCCTTGTGCATCACGGTGGCCATATGCGGAGAAGGGCTCACCGACTCCTTCCAACGAAGACGGCCAATTGCATGAACCGGTGATTTGCACTCACTCAGCAACACATGCCTGGTCTTGACACCATCACCCATGACGCAGGACGGAAACACCTTTTCCACAAGGCTGAACAGGTCTTTATTCATTAAAAGAACGTGTTCTCCCCCCTTATCATTTGCCTCATTCACCCTCTGCCTGTACACGTGAACAAGGTCACACTTGGCAATACGATCACCATCGTCCCCTGAATACTCAATCAGATCACGAAGCACCTCCTCGTGAAATGAGTCCAGATTCATCCAAGATTTCTTAATCTCCTTGGATAAATCAGACTCCGGGAAACAGGTAATCCCATGCTTTCTAACGTAAGCAGAGTATCTCCTGAGTGCGTTTGATACGATGTAATCTCTTTCAGCCATCAGCTTTGTCTGCATCTCACCGTCACGCTCTGACTCCGGCACGCTCTGAACAAAAGGAAGAATCCTTATTCTACGATAAAATGCCTGATCAACCTCTGTCCCCGCAGGAGGATAAAATCCATAATTTGAGCCAAAGAGCATCTTAAACTTGGTCTCAACACTAACAGGGTTTCTCCGCATCGCTCTCATCCTTATTACTTCCTCACCAGACAGATTTTTCAATTCTGTCACGACACCAGCTGCCATTTTTCTACCATCTGCCTCGAAGCAAGTCAGTAGCCTAACCCTGTTGATTCCCGCCATTTCAAAATTTTCTGAAACCTTATCAAGCCTTGTTTTCTTCACCTGATCATATTCAAATATGTTTTCAACAAATGAACCAAATATGCTTTTCCCTGAATCGGGAGCGTAAGCCAGAACAAAAAAACACTTACCGTTCCTGGTCGGAAGAACAAGATACCCGACGGTATAATCGAACAATGCCATAGATTCCAAGTCACCACCTGTAGCATTCTCGCGTAATGAATCATAAACCGGCGTGGACTCAGTTCCTTCGATGTATTCACAGTTTATGGCGTATTCGTATGGATACTTAGGCTTAGAACTATGCGTCTTTCCAGTCATCACATCATAAACCGTACCATCTCTGAACACGACCCTTGTTGAGGCTTTAACCCAATCATCCTGGGTAAATCTGGATCCGTCTTCATTCTGCCGCCTCCTCACCTCATGGAGTACGTACGCTGCGATATTTTTCAAGTTAGACGCGATGCTGTTGGCTCTTTCCTTATCCTCTGCAGTGAGCTGGTCATAGATCATCTGCTGAAGCTTTTCTTCATGGAGCAGCTCCCAATATCTACCGTTCCAATAAGACACATCCCTGACCGGAACCCTGTTTTCGAGGAAGGTGAGCTCGTGACGCTTGATGAAATCAAGCGCCTGATGGTATGCCTTGTTCCCATCTCTATCCGAGGAAGAGTACTTAAAAGTCTTCGTGTCAGACATAACTGCCTCAACATCATCTTCTGAATCTGCAGAAAGCTCCTCATTATCCTCCGTATGAACAAACGCATGGATGTCCGATTTGATATCGGAATCATACTCAGCCTCTTCATCATCTGACATACGGCTTATAGGCACGTCACCTCTAACAATCTTAAGCATGCCCTGCTTAAAATCACCATCATCTTCCGAATCAGCAGAAAGCTTCTCGTCATCCCTCGTATGAAGAAAAGCACGAACATCCGATTTGATATCAGAATTCTCATCATCAGAGGGTACCACCGCAGGCATTCCTGTAGTCAGGAACGCCTGCATGAATGCCTTGATATCATCACGCTTATCGATCTTCGAATCACCTTCACCAGTTCTATTATTCAGATCAAACATATCACTCATCCTCCCCCTTTTTAGCAAGCAACGAATTGACCAAATCGTTCTTTGCTCCGATCAAGCACTTGTTAATGTCCACGATCCCGGCTTCAATAAAAATATTTATAAGGCGGACGAAAAATTTGACTATGCTCTTTCCGTCGTCATAACCGTCCACCATCTGGTGGACAAGAATAGGATGAACATCCTTGCCCTCCCTATTCCTTGTAGCAATTATCATATGATAATTATGATAATCCGTCTCAAAAATTCCCACGACGGAACCAAACAGTTCTTCACCCCCCTCACTCATATCAGCTTCATGAAGCTGCATTTCCAGAGTATCACGCGTGCGGATCACACATATCGTTCTCCCCCCCAAGTCATTAGTGGAAACTCCAGATTTGATGCCGATCATATTCATTCCATTTTCAGGAATAAATATGGCAAGACCTTCAGCAATGCGTTCAAACCCATATTTCGCTCCTCTCGTGTACACAGATTTTCCTGAGCACTCAGAAATTGTAAACGCCAGATTTTTGCTCATTTTTTACCTCCTTAAGATAAGTACACGCCCAATTCAGTGTTTCACCATCAAGCGTCAGGTTAGATTACTATGATATCCTCACGCGCTTAAAATAATAGTACAATGGTAAAATCAACCAAATTATGAATTTCCCCCCAAATCCAGTAATGATCACAAATAAAACCTCTATAACTTTCACAATTTGCGTTTCTCTTTTCTATTTTTTCAAATTAATTTTTATGATATAATTTCAGCCAGTTTCAGAAAGGAGATCACTACCCATGGTTGAATTCATAGAATTTGTTAAACAGCAATATGACTGGGCAGAGAAAACAACTTTAAAAAGTCAGGCCATACTTGATGTAAAGCGCAGACTAACAGAATATCTGAATTTGGTATTTGGTGATATAAATGACAGCATTTGGCCCGGATATGGAGAATCAATAGTCTATAATGGTTTTTTCTTGAAACCTCATATAAATAACGATGGTATTACTTCCGTCTCGTTATCTGAAGGCTCAAATAATGGTGCAGATATAGATGAGCAGTATTCGCCTATATGGTCTTACAACAAGCTACGAAATGAAATACTCTTACTGCACAAAATAATATTGGATACAGAGGATAAGATCTCCGATATTGAGGAGCACCTTCAAAAATCACCAACCTCTCACATGATAAAATATGAAGGAAAAGAGTTTAAGCGCAAGACTCTCGAAGCTAAGCTTCGCCGAAGAAATGACGAATTAAGATCCTTAAAAAAAAGAATAGCAAACCTACGTAATATGTATGCTGAGTTCTACACAGATGATCTATGGCCTGATACACCCGGCTCATATTCTTATGAGCCCATTGCTCTATTCGAAGACTTCTTACTTCAGGAAGAATACGATCTATATTCATTCTTAATGAAAAACATCCCTAAGCTCAACACAAAAAAGGGAAAGCTTTTACAAGAGCGGAAATGGTGGATACTCAGTAAAGAAAAGCAAAAGGAATTAGCACGCTTTGTTGATAATTTTATCCATACTGAAAAATGGAGTTTTATGTTTGTAACAAGACAGACCATAATCGAGCGCATCATACTACCACACGAATACCTTCTAAGAAAATATATTGAAGAACTATGGTCTTCAGGCATTTTTCTATTCAGCAAACGAACTCATGGTATAACACATTGCTTACCTCCCATTGATCTTTCTTTAGACTATACCGATTTCAGTGAGATATCTGATGATCCTCTGATAAATGAACTAAGTAAAAGCTATCACAAATTAATTTACCAGCTTAAAAACACTGCAGATTTATTTGATCAATTAGTTGAAAGAGATTACCCTTCTCCTTCACTTGACTCTTTATTCGTGGATATAGGAATTGATCTCCAAAACAAATCATGATGGAAATTCCAATCCCACCTTACTCCAGACTCCGATTTGTATAACCTCACCATGTGTACTTCTTCAGGATCATATTTCTGCTCATAGATGTTCCATGAACAAATATAGATCACCGGGAAAGGGGATTTGTATAAGACCATCAAAAATTGTTCAGTAGCTGCATTCCATGCTTTCTGGTCAAGCAGTTCCTGCATGTGATTGTACTCCTCCGAAGTGACAAACAAAAATAGATCCGTATCACCGGATCTATGATTTTTCTCCTTAGATATCACCTCACGCAGGATATTATCTGTAGAATACTGGACAATGGGAGTATCGCATTTAAATTCTGACCATTGCTTTTCCGGGTCATCTTCTGATGGATCATAACCCATATGAGATTTGATTCGATTGCAGTCTTCACGATAGACTTGTAACGCCTTACCTGTCAAATAGCCATCCCCTGTTTTCTCATAATCACAGTTACGTAGCCGCTCATACGAGGTCTCATATTTTGCCTGCAAATCCAAATGTCTTTGAGGCCATTCTTCAGAGTACTTCTCTGTCTCAAGCTGGGTATAATCATTCATTCTTTCATACAAAAAATAGTTATGGAGAGTGTGCGTCACCTCTATATACCGTCCATCCGCGTATCTCAAATCCGGCATACTATCCCGTGAATTATCATCATGGTACGACTCATCCATCTCAATACCCATGGACTGCAATATCAACAAAGCCTCTTTCTCGCCCTTTTTATAACCGGCCATACCAGTCTCCCTAAACAAACATCTGCTGAAAAAGGCCCTTCTTCAACTCTTTCATGAAATCACACTTACGCTGATGAAGGGTGATAAGGTTGTCGAGATTCTTAAAGTATGCTCCAAGTTTTCGCTGTTCTTCAATTTTCGGCACGAGATATTCTGTCATAGATATTGTTGGCCAATTGACATAGATCTGTGTATTGCCCTGACTCTGTTTTATGATTTTATCTCTTATAGATGGAGCATTAAGCATCTCATAAAGAAAAAGAGAATCATAATTATCATGGTCTATTTCAATTCTTTCTGTACGTTGGTTATACACGTAAACACCCGATTCTTCTATCAGTAACGCCCTTCCTATGATATTTCCAGATGCCGTTTTATCATTTAATATCATTGTCAAATCGTCCTTATTAAGAACTCGATTTTTAGTCTTATCAGATTCAATAGCCCGAATACCTTGGTCACGGTAAACACTATCTTCCGAGTAGCTGCCAATACTTATAACTTTGTATATTCCATCTTCAGAAAACTCTGATTCTATAGATGTCCCACCTGTTGCTTTCCCAAAGTCAGACAACTTACGCTGTTCCCAAGCGTCAGTAAAACCCGGAAATCGGATTTCAGGAGTCTTTTCTCCATCACGAGGAAACATTTTTTGAAGCACGCCTGTCTTATACTTCTTAATGGCTTCACACTTACGCTGATGAAGGGTGATAAGGTTGTCGAGTCTATCAAAGTATTCAGAAATCTTTCTCTGTTCACCTACTGATGGAATAAAAACCTTGCTATCATGTACATCATTTCGATTAAGTGTCGGAACTCCACTACCTGTTCCAAACTTTGACAAATCAAGCCACTGATATAAATGATAGATAAACTTAGGTTCATTTCCCTTGAAATCCGTTACCCATAAAGATGTGTTATGAGGCCAATAATCACTCTCTATATAATGAACCTTTCCTATCGTTCCAGAACGACCTGTTACAACCCCCGGTCCTTTGACTTTGTATTCATTATGATATCCACCTATACCATTCGACATTACAACAGGATAATCACCATTTTCCATCTGTGATGTCGGAAGGTCAAATCCTCTTTGTAAAGGAGCTATATCTAAAACCTTACACTGTTCCCAATCATCAGTAAATCCTTTAAATCTCACTTTAGGTATGTTACTCATAATACTGCCCCTTATTCATCAAAACGGAAACTCTATACCGAGCTCGTCAAAAGAACCTTTAAGAAGGTTCTGCACCTTCTCGATCTCACTGTTAATATCCTTTATCTGCCCCGCCACTTCAGATAGGTCTATCTCTTCCTCTTTCTCCGAAGTATCCACATACCTCGGGATATTCAGATTGTAATCATTCGCCTTGATCTCATCCATGGTGGCAAGATGAGCATACTTCTCTACATCTGTCCTGTTAGAATATGTATCGATTATCTTTTTTATATGCTCATCGGACAGCTCATTCTGATTTTTCCCTTTAATGAAATCCTTGCTTGCATCTATAAAAAAGACATTATCACTGTTTCCATTCCTCTTGCTCTTAAGCACCAGTATACATACAGGAATGGACGTACCATGGAACAGATTTCCCGGAAGTCCTATCACAGCATCCAGTCTGTTCACGGTACATATAAGCCACTTCCTTATGCTCTCTTCCGCACCGCCGCGAAACAGTACTCCGTGAGGAAGAAGTACTGCAACTCTTCCGTCTGCCTCCTCCATGTGATATACCATATGCTGGACAAAAGCAAAATCCGCATGGGATTTTGGAGCCAGTTTATCTACGCCTGAGTACCTTGGATCATCAAGCATCTCGCTTTTAGCATCCCACTTAAGGCTATAAGGCGGATTACAAACCTGTACAGTCAGCCTAAGATCATCTCCGTACATATCATTGGTAAGGGTGTCTCCCTTATATATACTGAAGTTCTGATAATCTATTCCATGCATGAGCATATTCATACGGGCAAGGTTATAAGTAGTTGGATTGTTCTCCTGTCCGTAGAAGTGCCCCACTCTTCCTGTAGTCAGATGCTTTCTTACATCGAGAAGCATGGACCCTGAGCCACAGGTACAATCACCCACAGCTCTGGCCTCATCAAGTCCCAGTGACGCTAAAGTAGCACAGAGGGTGGACGGACCAACCGGTGTAAAGAACTCACCGCTCTTTTTGCCGGCACCACTCTGAAATAGGCCGATCAGGATCATATATGCCGTACCCAGCACATCAAATTCCTGATCCTTAAGATCCATTTTTATCTCGCCGATCTTTGCTATAACTTTCCCTATCTTATCAGTCCTCTCCGATATGCTGTCACCGAGCCTTGAATCCTGCAATCGCATATCATCAAACAATCCTGCAAAAGCCGCCTCGGATTTATGTCCAAGAGTAGAACCAGTAAGTTCATTCACCGCACGCTCATAATCCTCCACAGAAAATCTGTCTCCGTCTCCTGCCGGTCTTATCACCTTGCGGTTTAATTCCCTGAAAAGGTTACCCGGTTTTATAATATATCCCAGATGCTCTATACTCCATTTCTCTACCACAGATTTATAATCCGGATCTGAAAAAGCCTCTTCATATGTCAGGTTGTCATCCTTTAATATCTCCTGCATATAGTTTTCAGTTCTCTCCGAAAGGTATCTGTAAAAAATAGTTCCAAGGATATAATTACGGAATTCATTTGCATCCATTCCACCACGCAGATCATTTGCAATTGACCAAAGCTGCGCTGACAGTTCCGCAGCCTGTGACTGAACCTTTTGTGTATCTATAGCCATTACTCTCCCTCCGCTCTATACTTCATGTAAGTCTGTTTGATAAAATTATGTATCTTACCTGCGAGAGCCGTTGTCTTAAGGAGACCCAAATGATAGGCTTCAAGCCTTCTCCTTATGGACTCTTCAGATACCTGTCCACTAAATATATACTCTGTCAAAATATCACTGACGATTAAAAAATCTACTCCATTTGAGAAAGCAAACTCTTCCATCTCCGCCTGCTGTCTTTCCTTCTCAAATTCTTCAAATGCAGCCTGTACATCAGCATCATCGGAAAGATCATAAAACCTTGTTCTGACAAACTCTGCCATAAGGTCCTTTTTAGCCCTGAGCGACTCATTATCAGATCGCTCTATTTCGCGGAGAATAAGATCCAGATCCGCCTCACGCTCATCCGGAGTTTTCCCTGCCTTATTTACCATCTTGAGAAGATTTAATATGTACACCACATTTATCCTGTCGGTGCGTACAAGCTCTATATCAAAATCCACATCCACCGGTACAGGAACTTTAGGATTTACCTTCTTAGACTGATCCCTGTAATAAAGATACCAACTCTTAAAGCCTTCATATTCTTCCTCATCCATAACGACTGCGAGATCAGCCCATTCAAATTTACTGAAGGTTTTAAGCGTAGCAAGAGTACCTACCATCGTACGGAACGCTATTATAAACATCCTGATCTCATCTTCATTTTGAAGATTACCGGCCTCATCAACATTTTTTACAACCTTACGAAGAACCGGTTCCTGATTGATCCACTTCTGCAAATAATACTCATAGTTTTCAAGCAGGTATTCATTCGGATCTCCATCACCCGAAAACAGACGAAGCGCATCATCCTGCCATTTTTTTATATTGCGGTATGATACTATCTGTCCGAACTGCTTTGTCACCTTATCTACACGGTTAGTACGGCTGTATGCCTGCACTAAGGTATGCCATACAAGATTCTTATCCAGGTAAAGTGTATTTAGCGGCTTCGCATCAAAACCGGTCAGCATCATGTTTACCACCAAAAGAATATCTACCTGCGGCAGGTTCTTTTGTTTAAGCCTCTTCGAGATATCCTTTCTGTAGGAATCAAAACCATCAATTGAGAATGATGTATCAAACATGGAGTTATAATCATCAATAATCCGGGATAGTAGCTCACCGGAGTGCTCATCTCCCCTCTCATCCATATCCTCATTTGATCCATAGCTGAATATACCTGCAATCTTATATCTGTCTTTTTCAGGACGCTTTTCGTTCAGCTCCTTGAAGATATCATAGTACATGCCGAGTGTTTTAATGCTGTCCACAGCAAAAAGGGCAGTGTAGATATCTCGCCCCTGTGGATGTACATGCTGTTCATGATGATCCAGGATATGTTCTGCAACCTTTCGTATCCTCTCCTCATCATGATATAGACCATCTATATCAATATTATGACGCTTGCAATACTCAGGATCATCAAGCTGCTCAGGATCAATTCCCTTCACTGCTATCTGATGTGCAAAGATAGTACGCTGATATTCAACCGAAAAACGCAGGACATTGCCATCTGCTATTGCATCTTTTATCATATAACGGTGCAGACAGGAATCCCTCTTTTCACCGTTCGGAAGCACACCCGCATTGAAAACATCTGCCGTTGTCCTGCCATCTGCGCCCTTATTTGCTTCAAATATTGGTGTTCCGGTGAAGCCTATATAATTTGCCTTTCCAAAGTGTCTTTCTATATCAGAATGCATCTTTCCAAACTGGGAGCGGTGACATTCATCTATGATGAATACGACCTTGCTGTCATGATACTTATCCATAAGCCTCACATATCTTTTTGACCTGACAGCATTAGCCATTTTCTGAATAGTAGTCACTATCAGTTTTCTGTCCGTTTCACCGAACTGCTTTATGAGTACCGAAGTAGAATCCGAACTGTCCACACAATCCTTTTCGAAACTGTTATACTCATCCACAGTCTGGTCATCAAGGTCTTTTCTGTCTATCAGAAAGATAACCTTATCTATCATAGGCTCATCACGAAGGAGCTGTGCCAGTTTAAATGATGTAAGGGTCTTACCGGATCCGGTACATGCAAAGACATATCCATTTTGATTAGCTTCAAGTATCCTCTTTCTTGCTGCCTTTACCGCGTATATCTGGTATGGTCTCATCACCATCAGTACGCTTTCCGTAGACTTTATCACCATAAACTTGTCTATCATTTCAGTTATGGCCGCCTTACGGAAAAACTCTGCAGTGAACTCTTCAAGGGTATTTATTCTCTTATTTTTATCATCAGTCCAGAAGAATACCAGGGATTTCAAGATAGGATTATACAGACCGTTTTCCATTTCATTTTCGTTGCAGAAATACTTGGTCTGAACAGAGTTTGAGACCACAAACAGCTGCAGATACCTAAACAGTCCCTTGAACGAAAACTTTCGATATCTGTTAATCTGATTTATGGCTTCATTTATTTCAGTCCCTGGACGTTTCAGTTCTATCTGAACAAGAGGAAGCCCGTTTATAAACACTGTCACATCATAACGATTTTTATAGCTCACATCATCCTTGTGATCCTTATCCATCGTTATCTGATGAGAAACCTGATAGATGTTCCTGTCGATATCATATGAAAAGAAATCCAAGTATACACTTTTCCCATTGTCAAGACTCAGCACATACTTATCACGAAGAAGCTTTGCTGATTCATATACGGACTTATTATCGAGATGTATAAGAACCCGTTCAAACTCTGTATCCGACAGTATATTCTCACCCTTTGCTTCAAAGATCTTCGCATGATTAAAGCTCTCAAGCTGATTTTTAAAATTCGAGAGCACATCACTATAATTATTCAGTTCTACATATTCATAACCAATGGATTCAAGACGATCGATAAATCTTGTCTCAACATCATATTCTGATATATGCGGCATAATTACGGCCTCCGTAGCAATAGTATACGCTTTCAATTATACATTCTGTAGGTGTTCACTTCAAGCAAATGCTGATAAATCATATGTGTGTTCTGATTTAGGGATTTAGGGATAAAATCCCTTTTTTCCTGTCTTTTTACACTCATACAACTATTATCGTAAACATTTGTAATTGTATTCACCATTGGATATATGTCCCGTTACGAAAAGGAGCACCCATGAACAGGTACACCATGCAATAGGTTATGCTATCTTTACTTATAATTAACTTTTTTTTAACATCATGCCATGTTATAATAAAAAAGATATATTTTTAATCTGAATCAGAAAGGAGGAGGAAATGGGGTTTTTCGATGGTTTGGCAAGAGGTTTATCTGGAGGTAGTCACCAGGGGAACTCGCATAGAAAGAATTACAGAGATAGTGAAAGAGAAATTCTTGACTTATCTCATGATGAGGATGATGAGATACTCTCTAATGATTATCGGGATATTGTATTTGAAAATTCCAGTTCAAACAATGGTTGGTTCAAATGTAGTAAATGTGGAAAAAATTTTAGAAGAAGCGATATGGATGCAGATCATATTGTTCCTAAAAGTAAAGGTGGATCAAATTCTCGTTATAATCTTCAACTAATTTGCAAACACTGTAATCGGTCTAAACGTGATGATACAAGTGAGACTGCCAAAGATTTAGAAAAAAGGTACCGCGAAATCAAAAGACAAGATAAAGAAGATCTTGAGTTTCTTAAATCATTAAAAAATAGGAGGTAATGAAAATGGGGTTTTGGGATTCTTTAGGTGAATCATTGGGAAAAAGTATTAGTAAAGGCCGCGATGAGTTTAATGAAACAGCGAAATATGCAGAACGGATGTCTGATCGTGAAATTATGGAGCGAATGACTAAAGAACAAAATATGGCAAAAAAAATGGCATATGCCAAAGAACTTAAAAATAGAGGATATGGTCCATCGCATGATAATGACTAACTGTTGGATGATTTATATTCATAATCATTATGCTATATAATGACACAGCTTATAAATAATGTACAATTTTTCTTCGTTATTAAGATACAAAACATAATGTTATGATTTGTAGCATCTTCTAATTATATCTTTAATCAGCCGGTCTATAACAGTCCGGCTGATTTTATACACTCTAGAGAACTTAAAAATCTATGGCTATCTTGAAATGTAGATAGCAACTATTAATTATCCTCCATTCTCGAGGCTTACTTTATGTAATTCTGTTTAGATGTCCAAAGAATCTTACCAACATAACCAAATTAATAAGTGCTCTCACTGGTTTTTGATTAGTGATAGGGTAAGTCGGCTTTTTTCTACCTGTAGTTATTATAGAATAATTCTTTTAAAATCCATACTTCCCTATAATAGCATTCTTTGTTTTCAATCCATGAACCATTAGTTCTTATCCAGGGTGATCCATCTTTATAACTACGCGTGTTGAATGCAATATGTATATGATATGAGTGGCCATCATAATGAACAGCACAACACAGTTGGAACCGCGTGAATAGGTGATCTGAAATTGCCTTTGCAGCGTTAATAACCTTGTCTAGATCATTATCATACCATGGAGGAGAGATTATAATGTGATGTATTTTTGGATACTTTCCTTTTTTTTTTCTATAAAATGAGTTTACGATACAAATCTGTTCAGCGGCCAAAGTCAGGTCCATACAGATACCTCTTAGTATAATATAACGAATTTCTGACTTTTTTTCTTTTGAGTTCTCACCAGTTATGTATAGCAAACAGGACAAAACGTCGTCAACACTTCTGTATCTATTATTCCTTTTTTTCCAAAATTCTTTGGACTTTCCATTTGCTTTTATAACTTTGCAGGAAGCCGCTACATTATTAGCATATAGATAGAGATCAGGATGCTCACCATTAAAAAGACGGGATACAAGCCATTCCTTCAATCGATCTTCAAGCTCAATTTTTTTAGAATATTTTTCTCATTGTTTACGAAATCAAAGTTGAACATTTCCTTATACACGTTATTTTCCAACATGTCTTTTCTCCTTAATCATACTTACACCTTTTCCATTTTTCATCTGTTCCAAAACCTATTTTAGGGAAGCTGTTCCAGAGGCTGGCTACACCTTCCTTAAGTTCCTTTTCATTAATTTCGCTTTCTTCGTAGGAACTTATCAATTGTGTTAGTTGAACTAATATGGGTATTATATTCCATTCATTGTAGATGTATTCCATACCTGTAATACAAGTCATAATGTACTGACTCATGGTCAACCCTTTTTTTTGGGATTCTTTTTTAAGTTCTTTTTTCAATTCGCTGCTTATGCGCAGTCTGATATAATTATCTTTTTTCAAATCAATCTCCTTTCAAATTTTAAAAAGATAGCAGCATATACCACTAAATACTATTATTTAAAAGATTGTTGTCTCAAAATAAAAAATAATGCTGATCTAAAAAAAGGATAAAGATGGATAAATAGTAATCTTTAATGAATTTAATAAGAGAGATAGGTTGTATACATATTTTTTATTATTTAATTAATACCATAATACTAACAAGCATGGGAAAGTAATATTATAGAAAAAACAGTAACAATAAGGCATTGTTACTGTTTCGCTGAACAAAAATGTTATAACAAATCTATCGTTGGTTTAATTAATTACATCATAAACAGTATTATAAATGTATGTATAATTGTATATGTCAACCGAAAATTCGGTCAAACGCTCATTGAAAATTAGGTCACCTTTGACCGGGTTAAACACCTGCAGCATTTCTGCCACAGGTGCAGTTACTGTTTAAAGTTCGCTTCCGTTGCTGCGAAGTGTTTCTCGTAGCCTGTAGGAATCGCCCTCCATATCAATCAGATAAGCTTTATAAGTAAGCCTATCCACGATTGCACTTGTAATAGCTGCATCGCCAAATATCTCATCCCAACGCTCAAATGTAAGGTTTGAGGTGATTATCGTAGATTTCTGCGATGCACGCAATGACAAGACCGAGAATAATAGATCAGCTGCCTCTCTGTCAAAGGAGATATAGCCAAGCTCATCAGCAATTATCAGATCGTATTTTTCAAAACGTTTTTGATATGCCCGTAGCTTTTTGCTGCTATTACTTTCTTTAAGCTCCGTCACAAGAAAAGGTATTGTGGTAAACAAGACTTTGTAACCCTGCTCGCAGGCTTTGATCCCCAGCCCTATAGCTGTATGCGTCTTGCCTGTTCCAGGATTACCGGTCATGATGATGTTTTTACCTTCTCGGATGAAATCCAAAGTACATAGTTCCGGAAGTCGTTTACGCATTGCCTCCGGTAGAAGATCTGTTTCGAGATCTTCGATATATTTTCTGTATGGAAACCTTGCTGCTTTTATCTTACGTTCTTTTGCTCGGCCTTCTTCAGCATCAACTTCCATGCGGAGTAACTGGTGTAGAAATCCTTCGTAATCGGTCGCATCTTTTATGGCTTCTTCAAAGTGCTCTCCGATAACGTTGAGTCGTAATAAGCTACAATACTCTTGAATCTCGTGTTGTATCTTTGCCTTCATTTATACCACCTTCCTTTCTGATTTGTTTTGGATCATACGAAGGCGGTCGTACTGTGAAAGCGTACTTTTCGACTTTTCACTGAGTCGATCGGTTTTTATATTTGATTGTTTTGCCATCTCATCCTTCTTGGCACAGATAAGAGCTACTTTATCAGCACTCATATCAAGAGGAGAGATTGTTTCAAGTTTATATAGAGCTTCAGTTACTGCGAGCACTCCATACTCGTATATGACATCTAAAATCTCTAGAAAAGTTTTAGTATCTTTGCTATAATACTTTTCGTAAATGTTTTTAACTTGGGTGTCTGACTGAAGCAATGCAGTGCTTTGGTGTAGGGCACCCGGTTTTCGTTTAAGGGTTCTTAGGTAGTGGTAAATATCTATTTTCCATTGTCCACTGCCAAGTTCCCTATCATGCTGGCCTATGATGTTCCCTTCATGATATAAGACGACTTTATCGGTATACAACCTTACATCTACAGTCTTACCAACATATGTATCAGGAACAGAATAGTGATTCTTGGCAACCGATACAGTGGAGTATTTATCCACCTTTGCAGTACTTTTTATACAGCTTTCAAATTTTGGCATTGCCGGGAGAATGAATTTCTTTTCTGTTTCAAAGGTTTCTATCGGTATCGATCCATCGTAGATCGGCTGAGCGTTTAACTTCATACATTCTCGGAAGAGAAATTTATTCGCTTCTGCTAAGGTATTAAACTTGTCACAGTCCGGGCTTGAAAAGGCTTTACGTCGTATGTATTCAACACTACGTTCGACATGCCCCTTTTCATTACCGCTACAGATGTTACAAAAGCGATACTTGAAACCGTAATATATAGACAACTCGGTAAGAGCAACCGTTGGTTCTTTCTCTGTAAGACCTACAAAACGTCTTACTGCGACTCGCATGTTGTCATAGACCATTGTTTGAAATGCACCATGACAGTATGTGAAAAAATCTGCATGAGATTCCTGAAACGCTGCGGTATCCTGAGTTGCATAAAGCCGTGCATAGCGGAAATTTCCGTAAGCTGATGTAAATACCGCCATCTGATATTTCTGATAGCCACTATCACCAATATCAAGCTTAACGGTTCCCCAGTCAAACTCGCATACATCACCAGGCATATATTCCTGTCTGATATAAGCTTCTTTGTGTTTTGACTCAAGGTACTGTGTAGCCCTCTTGACGGTAGAATAACTCACATCGAACCCTTGCTTAAGCAGATATGCATGGATATCGATCTTCTTCATGGTCTGCTTTTGCATACCAATGAGACGTTTGTCCCGATTCAACTGAAGGCATTTTTCTATTGCCGCAAGTAGTTCGGGCGTTGCTTTGGATGGGACACGATTACTGGAATCATACGCTGGCTTTTCAATAAAAGCCTGAATGATCTCAGCTGTATCCATATCCGGATTTGTGAGAAGCAGTTCTGCACGCTTTTCATCATACTCGTTAACATACTTGTTAACGGTATCTTTGCTCAGATGGAGTACATTAGCTATGGCTCGGTTACTCATTCCATCTATGTGAGCAAGGATGATGCGTTGTTTAAGGACCAAATCGATCACTCCCTTCAACCTCCTTTATCTATTGTTAGATAAAGGATAACATATAGGTCTTGGAGTGACCTAATTTTCAATGAGCCAAATGACCTAAATTTAAGTTAGCACATACAATAATCATATAGTCATATATACTATTGTTTATTCTTAAGGAGAGAAAAGCATGGTCGATAAATTATTATTGGTGGAAGATGTGTGTAAGTATTTAAAGCTCGGGAAAAGTACAGTTTATAAACTGATTAAGAGTGGAGAACTTTCTGCTGCAAAAATAAGAGGTCATTATTTGATAAATATTTCTGATGTAGAAAAATTCATAAATGGTAATAAAACAGCAAAAAAAAAGAAACACAAATAATAGCACGTTATTATCCTTCGTTAAAGAGGGAGTTTAGGCT
The DNA here is from genome assembly GCA_017441585.1 of Lachnospiraceae bacterium. Classification (GTDB taxonomy): domain Bacteria; phylum Bacillota; class Clostridia; order Lachnospirales; family Lachnospiraceae; genus UBA1753. The sequence goes on along the minus strand of JAFRWW010000038.1, from coordinate 6,506 downwards.
TGAACCAACTCCCTCTTATATTTGTAGTAGGTTTTGCGAGAAATGCCTATCAGCTTGATACAGTCGTTATCGTTAAGGGAACCATTAAAATCTCGGCTGTGCTTCAATATCAATTCCTTAGCTTGAATGGATTTTTTTGTGGTCAACCTTTCTCCTTTTCGTTGACCAACCTGTTTTCCATTCAGCTTTGCGGTTTCAAGACCCTCTCTAGTTCTGCGGCGAAGATCCTGAACCTCTTTTTCTGACTGTTCAAAAGCAAACAGAATCTGTTTTTGAGCGAGCGTAAGAATGTATCGATTTAGAGCGTCAAGGATTGTCTTCATTAATTCATCCGTTGCTTGGTCGCCACTTTTGAGAGATAAATTCAGCTGAGCTTCCATAGATTGTTTGTATGTAGCGGTGTTAATGTGTGGCTCTTTTAGGAAAATTAGATTGATGCCCTTGTTAAACAGTTCTTTGTAAAGCGTGAATCCTTCTTCGGCGGTTCTACTCATACGAGATACCTCATCGAAAATGATGGTATCTCCGGGCTGTGCCGCTTTGTAAAGCTTCTCAAATTCCTTACGGCCTTGGAACTTAGTTCCAGTAAATACTTCCCGAACTATATGAGCATCCGGATAGGCTTTCATTATATTTCGAACCTGTCGTTCAATGCTTTGTTTAGGTGTGCTGATTCTGCAATATCCATATACCATATATTCTCCTTATACAAAAAAGAACAGGCGAGAGAAAAATCCAAATCCTCTCGCCTGTATCTTGTGGTATAGTGGTCAATCTGACGACCGTCAGATATGCCACCATAATTCTTATGGAAATTCCATCTGACAGCCGCAGTTTTACCACTTTTTTCATATACGTTACTTTTACCACTTTGCTCAAGCAACTATACTGATATCATCCAGTTCTCTGGAATAGAAATAAGCATGATCAGAGAGCACATCCATCGGGTTCAGTACATTACGATTGACCTCATTTATCATGGAGTTGATCTCCGGCACCATAGCATTTTCATTTGCAGGATAGAGGAGCAGTTCATGAACAGAAGAAGGGATGATGTAAACATCTCTGCCTATACGCTCTGTGAAAGCCTTTATTACGTCTTTCCTAAGCATAGCTATGGCTCCATATGCCTCATTCGTACTCATAACACAGAGCGGGCAGATCAGATCATTTCCACACCCAGAATCTCCTGTAAGAAACTTTCCGATCAACTCTGACAACGGCTTAATATCAACCTCCATCTTTGAAAGATTCTCATTAAATGCCGTTTCCAGATCCGTGAGCGAAATCCCCCAGAAATCCATAAGATGATTTGTAATCCTCACTGAGCAGCTTCCAAGAGAAGTATGACTCCCCTTGATATCAAAAATGACAGCCAGGTCAAGGAATCTGATGTAAGGTGTTTCTTTCAGCATATCCTTATTTGCTTCATAGTTTATAAGCCTTGCACCGATCTTATCCTTGACACAGTTCCAGTCAGAAAACATGCTACTATCAATATCCGGCTTTGTTTCAAAATGGCGCTTAAAAATCTCCATAACGGAATCTATGATATAATCCATCTGCTTACCATCCTCAAACATATCAATGTAGTTTTCTGCATATATAACCGGAGATATGCTGCTGTCTCCTCTTGAAACAGTAATGCCATGCAGCTTAACGCCGTTAAGCTTGTCAACTTCCTGGGAGATTACGGTACAGTCTTCTCCCAATTCCTTCTTACATCTTTTTGAAATATCAGCTATCAAAGCATCAGAAAATGTATCTATACCATTCATACCTTACTCCTTTCCTCGTGAACCCAATCTGTTAAACATACCGTTGATCCTGGTAATAACCATAATGAGCACAATCACCAAGCGAAAAATAAAATCCTTAAAACAATCTGATATCCTATCCATTCCATGACTCCTTTCTCATCTATCTTAAACTGCCAATCTATGTATCCTTCTTGATAGTCTTGCGGAGCTGCAGATTTACAAATGTCTGGACAAGTTCATCTATATCTTCCCAGGTGTTGACCTTTAACGGCTCATAATTCAGATATAGATTCCATAGTTCTGCTATTAGGGATTCCAGCCCGCTCGTTGCACAAAGGGTATTTTTGTCAAGTTTGGCGGTGTTGTACTGAAAATACTCATAGACATTCTCCCAAAACTTGATCTTATCGCAGGCATTGTATATGTCCTTCTTACCGGCCTTAAGCACGCTCTTCTTAAACAGGCTGTACTCCTTGTCCACATGCTTCTTAAGCAGTTTCTTCATCTTCTTAGTATTCTTCCAAAACATAAGCATCCTCCTCATTTTCTGCCTGTATCTCTTCATTCCTCACCTCTGACATGTTTACAGAGAGATTCTTCTTGATACTGCCGTCTGCCGAAATGGCCCTCTGAAAGTCAGTCTTTATGGGAGCATACTTTAACGCCCTGCGTATGACAGTCTTCTTAGCCATTTCTATGTATGATGTTTTCCAAGGGCTGTAATCAGATCCCGCACTCTTTGAATATGTCCGTGCATACAGATCCATATCCGCTTTGGACATGACTGAAAAACCACAGCCGCCTTTGGTAGTCCTGAAGATTCCATAAAAATATACCGGCTTGCCTCTATCCGAAGGTGCAGGTCTATGGAATATCTTCGGTTCCAGACCAAGCTCATATTCAAATTCATCATTCTCATACACTGTATGGGCCTGTATCATCTGCATGTCTCCATTTCTGTAAGCAAGGTCGATCAGGCCTTTATAGCCAATGATGAACTGGCATTCAAGCACTCCCTTATTCTTAAAGGGCAATAGATAAGCCTGTCCAAGAGGAGTGTTCGGTTCAAGGCCAAGCTGAGCAGCACACATAAGTGCAGATAAGAAACTGATCGGCGTACACTGCTTCAAAACAGGATTGTTGTTCACTGCTGACAGAGCCATCCGTGTAAAACGCTCGGGCGTAAGAACAGAAGGGAGCGCCTTCTTTATCTCAGGCATTAAAGCGGTTATCATGTCACTGGTATCCATGTTTTTAGTTATTCTTGGCTTTTCGTTCCTTTCCGCAGAAACTGCTTCAGCCTGTAATGCTAATTCATTTTTTAAATCAATATTATTTCTCATAAAATCTCCTTTCAAAAAGAAGAACAGCCGTCATAAAGACGACTGCTCTATATTTTATGCTGCAGGGTTTACCGTAAACCGCCTTAGCGTTTTGGTATTACAATAAGTTTCATAGATTTCCGGCTGTTCTTCCTTAAGCTTCCTTGTATCCAGCCTGCTCTGCTCATAGTTAGACCAGCTGACCCTGTAATCTTCGGTAATGCCATAAGCAGCATCACCCATTTCCAGTTTTACTTTCTGGTCGATGGAAGATCTTTCTGCTTCCAGTTTCTTTATCAGCCTGTCAATCTCTGTCCTTCTTTCAAGCATCTCATTACACCCAACAAGCTCGACACTCTTTTTATCATCAGATCTAAAGTACATTTCGGCTATCATCTTTGCACAGCCTTCACTACCGTCAGGATCAGGCATTATCCGTTTTAAAACATTCTCATACCAGAAGTTCTTCTCGATAGAAATAAGGTTACTGATGAGCCCCTCGTCTCTTGTGATTTCTCTTATCAGAAGTTCTTTTCCAAAGATAAGCGCAGCAATATACCAGCATTCAAAACCTGATACCGCAAGATAATGCTGTACCTGCATCTGATAGTGCAACGGTATATCTCCGTCGGACCACTTATCAGCCAGATAAGGAGATACGGTCTTACATTCAAGGCCAGCCTTTTCACCCACGATAAGTCTGTCAAAATCCGCAAGCATGAAAGGGTATTCCTCATTCTGGTAGATCGCATTTGCACGGCGTACCTTTTTGCCTGTCGCTTCCTCAAACCTTGAAGCCACATATTCCTCCATATCTCGTCCCTGCCTCATTGCTTCGTTATCGGTTTCATCAACCATATCTGTGATCTTATCCTGATAGACCTGGAAAGCAGAAGAATATGGATTAAGACCTGCAATTGCCCCTGCATCAGTACCGGTTATGCCCTGCTTACGATAATTAAGCCATTCCTTTTTAGGAAGCCCGACAGTTGATACTAATCTCTTCATAAGCATCCTCCTTTTCAATCATATCCAACTGTAGCCCCTGCCTATAATCTTGAGGATATGTTTCTTATCCAAGTAAGATTGTATATAGACAGGGGCCACTATATAAAAAGGCCATGGCAATCATACCGTCATGCAGCTGCGCACACCTGCATATAAGCCTTATCGATCAACGGATTTCCTTCTATCGTCTTAAGGAATAAGTTTTCAGCATAGTTCTTTGTACGTCTTATCGGCTCTGCATGGGTGGCAAAATCCGATACCGCGTTAATGAACCTGTATGCGTTTTTCCCGATGCACTTTAAATCCGGTGCGTCAAAATAGCGTTTCTTAAGATCTGATAGGAGTCTCAGATTATTCTTTTTCTGACTATCAGACATGTCCTCGGTAACAGGAAACATATCTGACATATACTCAAGCACTTTTGCATCGGTAAGTCTGATCTTTATCAGGTCATCAACTTTCCGTCCAAGGGCACTCATATAATTTTCAGCCATGAAAAGCGTTTCCTGAGCTTCCGTCATCCTGCTCATGATATTTTCCGTATGCTTTGTAGTCCAGATCCTCTTAGCGTTATTAAGAGCGAGATTTAACGTATTATTACAGACTACACGTACCGGAGTCATGCACGCCTTGATTCCACAGGAACCATCATGAGAGTTCATTATAAGGAAATATGGATCGATCTTGTCACCCGCTATCACATACTTATCAGGCATTTTGGCAAGAAGCCATACACGCTTGCCATTCTGTAATGAACCCGCTGTTTCATAACGAACGCCCTCACCCAGAAGTTCATCTGTGAACTTAAATGCATCTTCGTTCTGTACCACCTTGTATCTATCTGTCACAATACCCAGAGTAACGCCATCCTTATTCCTGACATTTGCCTTATATCCAGGAACATACTTATAGTCCGATGTAAATACATCTTTCTGCTCAACCATCCAATTTAGCCCTGCTAATTCTAATGCCTCACTCGAAGCCGGTGCATCAGATACACAAACTCCAAGGTTATGCCAGGGCTTATTTCGCACGTAAAACATGCTTTCAACCTCTGCTGCCATATTAACCAACCTTCCTTTCTGATTAATCAACCGTTATTTTATTCATAAAATGCTCATGAGCTCTTTTCTTTCTGAAAAACAGATTTGATACCGTTAAGTATGACAATAGCAAAATCAACGGCACATTTAATGATCTTATATTTGAAATCGTTCATGGTATGAGACCTCCTTTCCATGGAAATGATGTATAAATTAAATCTCAGGCATTACAGTCTAAGGGGAACTCATTTAAATGCTTTGGTGATTTATTTGAACCTTAAGTATGAACAATTTTATAAAAACCATGTTTTTAGGAGGGAAGAAAAATGCTAGAGAATACACCTGGCATTCTTACATTGAAGGAACTAATGCAACTGTTACACATCGGGAAAAATAATGCTCTCAGATTAATACACGATAGAATAATAGAGGCACATAAAATCAGTGGGAAATGGCTTATCCTAAAAAGCGATATAGAAGAATATATCCATCGCTCATAATGTTACATCATTTTCTTTCAATATGTTATATACCTCAAAAAGGCAGGGATAACCGCAATTGGTTATCCCTGCCTTACTTTTTTATGACAACTATTCTTATTTCTTAAAGCCGTTTAGATTATCGTTTATATCCAGATATTGTTTTTTAAAACAATTTATAAGATTCGATTGTTTACTCCGGCCAAACACGAGGAACCATAACGAACACAATTCCGGCTTTGGTCTTATAATTATGATTTTTGGCATTTATCAAAACATCATAGAACGTCCGGGCTTCATGATCTTTGGAAAACTCTAACTCTAACGAATTATAAGTACCGCTTCCATTACCTTCTATTGCACAAATTCCACCACCATCTATTGTTAATCTTGTTATCAACACCCCCTCTTTTATTGTTATTTCAGTATTTGACTTCAATGGAATGCGATACATATTCCCATTCCCACTAATTACAAAAAATCCATCATTTATTATCCATAGCATATGTCCACTAGAATGAGCCATTTTCAAACAATAATAGTCAAAAAAACCTGCATCACACGGATATTGCATCCATCCTTTAAAAAAATTCTTTAGTTTTTTCTTAGAATTTATAATACTTCCTATATATGCACCATAACCATTAATAAAATTAACATCATATTCTCTATTATTAATCTTAAATGTTCCATATTCTAATCCACGATATTTACATACTTCCTCAATTTGTGATGAAGGAAATGTATAACGCTTTGTTAGAGTCGGATTGAATTAACCACTCAGGGTCGGAAAGATTTAACCAATCTGAGTCGAAAAGAAATAACCATTTTCAGTCGGACAAAAAAAGCCATTGCTTTTTCATTAATTGAGTCTAAACTGTTGTATGCCAATGC
>JAFRWW010000004.1 GCA_017441585.1 Lachnospiraceae bacterium | reverse complement strand
TCTTCAAGTAGTGATATAATAAAATCCATGAGAGTATCCCTCCTTTTTGAGTATTGTTTTTTGGTCGAAACTATTATAACTCATGAGAGATACTCTCGTTCTTTTTTTTAATTATTCAACTGACAATATCTTTACTCCATTTTGTCTGCATTGCCATTTTTACGCTACGCTATTATAATGATTAAGGTAATAAGATCCTTCCTGTTGCTTCGCAACCCCTCGATTTTCATCCTAAGGGGTACCGCTTGCGGTGGATTCCTTAGGATATCCCGGGGCGGCATCACACCACTTCGTGATGTGATATGCGTCTGCCTGAAGGCTCAGGATGACAGAGATCAGGATCGTTCATGACAGGTATAAGGATTGTTCTGAAATATGTTAGATATGAAATAAGGAGCCAATTATTGTTCCCGAAGCGAAGCGAGGGAAAATAATGGCATCTGAAAATCAGTCCGGTGGACTGATTTTGGGAGCGTTCATGAGCGCTAAGCGCGAATGCGACCTGAACAAGACTATAGATACTGAATTACGAAAAAGATGGAACAAATTAGTCAGATATAAACAGAGGTTTATAGAGGAGATATATATGAACTGGGTTGTGATCGTGGATGATGATGACGAAGCCCGCACCATGACTGCGCAGGTATTGAAAGATGAGGGTATGAAGGTTACCTGTCTGGCTTCGGGGTACGCTCTGCTGGATTATATGGAAGGTATGACTCTCCTGCCGGATCTGATCATTCTGGATATAGTCATGCCCGAAATGGACGGGTTTGAAACTCTTGGGAAATTGCGTGAAAAGGGTGGCAGCGAGAGTAAGATCCCGGTGATATTTTTGACGGGAAGTGAGGATCCGTCAGAGGAAAAGACGGGCTTATCCCTGGGGGCGGTGGATTTCATACGTAAGCCCTGCTTTCCGGATATAATGGCCTTAAGGGTTAAGCGCACCATTGAACTTTCGCATCTTCAAAAGGATCTCTACGCTGAGGTGGAGAAAAAGACAAGAGAAAATAACAGGCTGACCTTGCATGTGGTACAGACCCTGGCGGAGGCCATAGACGCCAAGGATACTTACACCAACGGTCATTCCGGAAGGGTGGCGGTGTATTCCAGGGAGATAGCCAGGCGGCTGGGCTATGATGAAGCATCTCAGGATGAGATATATATGATGGGACTTCTGCACGACGTGGGTAAGATAGGAGTCCCTGATTCCATAATAAATAAACCGGCAAAACTGACGGATGAAGAGTTCGAGGAGATAAAAAAGCATCCCGAAGTGGGTAACAGGATACTTAAAAAGATAAAGGAAATGCCCAAACTGGCCGATGGCGCCAGATGGCATCATGAGAGAGTGGACGGAAAAGGGTATCCCGATGCACTGTCGGGAGGAGCCATTCCGGAGGAGGCCAGGATCATAGCGGTGGCCGATGCCTATGACGCCATGACCAGCAACCGCAGCTACCGCAGCGTGCTTCCCCAGAGTGTGGTCAGGGCGGAACTGGAAAAAGGAAAAGGATCCCAGTTTGATGATCATATCGCGGATATCATGATCGCCATGATCGATGAGGATAAGGACTATTCCATGAGTGAGGATTCGGCTGAAAAAGCAGGACTCATTCAGATATCGGAGGAAGAAACCATAAGACATATGGATTATATGCATGAGCTTCCTGTGGAGCTGGCTGAGATAGAGCAGCTGGATACGGAGCTGGGGATGTTTCTGTGTGGAGATCCCGAGGATTATCTGGATGCTCTTTCCGTTTTTGCCGGCTCCATACAGCCTAAGTCCGAAAAGATAGAAAAAGCGCTCTCATCGGGAGACATAGTCACATATACAAATCTGGTCCATTCACTGAAAAGCTCTTCCAGAACTGTGGGCGCCACTGAGGTGTCCGAATGTGCCAGGGCACTGGAGGCTGCCGGTAAAAACAATGATACGGGCATTTTGGAAGAGGGGACTAAGCAGCTGCTTTCAATGTATAAGGAGCTGGAAGCACCGCTTAAAGAAATACTTAAAAAAGGAGCCAAGGGTTGAGACGAATCAGCGTTTATTCACTATTGATAGGTCTGTCTCTTATTCTGATGCAGCTGACCGGAGTGATAAGGGTCAGCGCGGCGGATACAGATCAAAACGAAGGATCGGTAAAGACAGGTGGTGCCTATGCGGTCACGGGTCAGATTGAGGGCGCGGGCTATGCCTGTGTGCTCTATGATGAGGACAATGCTCTTCCCACCTCCGATGCCAACTGTGTGCTCTGCGGGTCTGATTCCCGGATTTATATCGGCGGATACAGCGGAGTGATACGGTATGACGGCATGGATTTTACAAGGCTTGATTCTTCAAAGGGACTTTCAAACGCAAACGTGATGCTGGAGGATGAGAAGGGCAGGCTCTGGGTCGGAACAAATGATTATGGCGTGCTGGTTTTGGATGCCGATGATATCACTTATTTTACTTATAAGGAGGGCCTGCCGTCTTCTTCCGTAAAAGCCATGGTCATGGACGGTGATGAGAACGTTTATATCGGCCTTACCGACGGGTTGTGTTATGTGGATCCGCAGATGAATCTTCATCAGGTTGAGGATGAGAGGTTAAGCGGGGAGTATGTCAACAGGCTTTCCGCAGGCCCTGACGGAACAGTCTATGGCTGCAGCCGCAGCGGGCTGGTCTTTGCCATTAAAAATGGTGAGATAAAGGCTGCTTATCGTGAAGAACTGATAGGACTGGGCCGGGTGACCTGTGTATATGCCGATCCCGTAAACGCCGGTTATGTATATATTGGAACGGAAAACAGCGGTATCCTTCACGGACAGATAATGCCCAGTCTTTTTATCTCCACATCCATCAATGTATCCCCACTCACTGACGTACAGCACATGGAATATGCTGCGGACCGTGTATGGGTGATAAATGATGATAAAGCCGGATATCTGGATGAAAACGGGTCTTTCCATGTGGTAGAGGATATACCTTTTGGCGGTATCTGTGATATGGCCGAGGATTATCAGGGCAATCTGTGGCTGGCTTCATCCAGGCAGGGGGTCATGAAGATCGTCACCGGTAATTTTAAAAATGTTTCAAAGGCTGCCGGCCTTAAAGATGAAGTGGTGAACACCACCTGTTTGTGGAACGGCTGTCTTTATATCGGAACTGACAGGGGGCTTCAGATCATAGATGAAGAGGAGCGTGTTTTTGATGTGGATAAGATACCGGAGGATCCTGCTGAAGATGAGCCGCTTCCCGGCCCCATGTTTTCGGTGAATAAGAAACTGGCTGAGCACTATCGGGATGTGAGGATCAGATGCATCACACAGGATGAAAAGGGGCGGCTTTGGATCGCTGCCTACACCGGGGGACTGGGTCTTGAGTGTGTGGATGAGAGTGGGAATATCACTTCCTATAATGAGAAAAACGGTTTTTTGAATAATTCGGTGCGCTGCTGTATGGCAGGTGAGGACGGCACGATCCTGGCGGGAACCAACGGCGGGCTGGCAGTTTTAAAGAACGATAAACAGGTAAGGACCGTCAGTGAAAATGAGGGGATGGAAAATACCGTTATCCTGACCTTGGCTCAGGATAAGGATGGCAGGATATATGCGGGCACGGACGGTGAAGGCATATATGTGATCGACGATGATGAGGTCAGTCATCTGGGAAGGGATGACGGCCTTTCCAGTGATGTGATCTTAAGGATAAAACGGGATGATGAACACGGAGTGTTCTGGATCATCACTTCAAACTCCATTGAGTATTTAAAGGACGGACGTATCACTTTGGTGGAGAGCTTTCCTTACTCAAATAACTTTGACATATATTCCGGCAAAGACGATATGCTCTGGATACTTTCCTCTTACGGGCTGTATTGTATTGACGCAGGATCCATGCTTCGTGATGAGATCGACGAATACAGATGCTACAATAAAAAGAGCGGCCTTTCCAGCGTTCCCATTGCCAATTCCTACAGTGCCCTGGATGATGAGGGTAATCTCTATATAGCCGGCCGCACCGGCGTGTGCAGGGTCAACATATATGATTATTATGAAAGGGAGGATGTGATAAATCTGGGCATAGCCTCCATAACCTGTGATGCGGGCGAGGTACTTCCGGATAAGGACGGTACCTATGTGATACCTGCGGTGGAAGGCCGTATCCAGATAAGGGCCGGCGTACCGAATTATAATCTGTCGGATCCCATTTTTCATATTTATCTGGAGGGGGCTAACGATGAGGGTATTACCGTGACACAGAGCAGCCTGACCCCTTTGGAATATACAGATCTGCCCTATGGAAACTATGTGCTTCACATGCAGGTACTGGACAAAAACGGCAGGGATGTGGTCTCGGATCAGCTGTTTGATATAAGAAAGGAAGCCCGCCTTGAGGAGCTGCCGGTGGTTAAGTTTTTGATCGGTGTCCTGCTTATGATGGTGGCGGGACTTACCGTTTGGAGGATACTGACGGGTACCATCATAAGGCGGCAGTATGAGCAGATCAGGCTGGCCAAGGATGAAGCCGACCGGGCAAACGGTGCCAAATCCAGATTTTTGGCAAATATGTCCCATGAGATACGCACTCCCATAAATACCATAATGGGTATGGATGAGATGATCTTAAGGGAGGATCATAAAGGCGTTCCCAAAGAGTATCACACTGCGGTGTCCGGTTATGCCCTGGATATAAAGCAGGCGGCTGAGACGCTGCTCAGTCTGGTAAATGATGTGCTGGATCTGTCCAAAATAGAATCCGGCAAGATGAATCTGGTGCCTGTGGATTATGACATAGAGGATATGCTGCGATCTCTTTGTACCATGATAAGGGTTAGGGCAGAGCAGAAAAGGCTTTCATTTAAAGTGCATGTGGATGAAAAGATACCGAGGACTTTGAACGGTGACGCGGGAAAGATAAAGCAGATAGTTTTGAATCTTCTGACAAATGCGGTAAAATATACCCAAAAGGGCGGTTTTGACCTTAATGTTTTGATGGAGCCGGTAGATGATAAGAATTGCAGGCTGATCTTTAAGGTAAAGGATACCGGCATGGGTATTAAGGCTGAGGATATGGATAAGCTGTTTTCTGCCTTTGAGAGGCTGGATGAGGAAAAGAACAGCGCTATCCAGGGAACGGGCCTTGGTCTTGATATATCCAGACAGTTTACCAGGCTGATGGGGGGAGACCTGAAATGCGAGAGCGTGTATGGAGAGGGAAGCGAATTTACCCTCACCGTCGTGCAGCAGATCGTGGACTCTGAGCCGGTGGGCATTTTTGACGAGAATAAAAGGGTGGATGAGAACGGTCCTTACATTCCGAAGTTCTGTGCTCCGGATGCGGAGATACTGGTGGTGGATGACAATCCCATGAACCTGAATGTGATAAAGGGTCTGCTGGCGGCCACCAAGATGTTCATCTCCACGGCTTCAAGCGGAGAGGAGTGCCTGGAAAAGATAAGGTATGGTTCATATAATGTGGTGCTTCTGGATCACATGATGCCGGGTATGGACGGAGTGGAGACGGTAAAGCGCATCAGGGAGGATCATCCCGATCTGCCGGTTTACGCCCTGACTGCAAATATAACTGCAGGAGAGGATTTTTACAGGGAAGCAGGTTTTAACGGCTATCTGTCAAAGCCGGTGGACTCAACCGCGCTGGAGCTTGCCATCATGAAGCATCTCCCGCCTCAGATAATGATGAAGCCGTCAGCTGATAAAATGGCGGTCATGAATCAGGAACTGCCTAAGGAACTGTCCTGGCTTTGGGATGTGGAGGGTCTGGATTGCAAAACGGGCATCAGATATTCCGGCGGAGTGGATCCTTTCATCAAAACGGTAAAAATGTTCTATGGGAGCATAGATGAAACGGCGGATGTTCTTAAGCGAGCTTATAAGCAGGATGACCTTAAGCTTTATACCATAAAGGTCCATGCTCTCAAATCCTCGGCAAGGATCATCGGTGCCACAAAACTTTCGGAGCTTTGTCAGAAGATGGAGGATGCCGGTAATAATGAGGACAGGGATTTTATAAGAGATAACCTGGAAGATCTTATGGACATGTATCTGTCTTATAAGAAAAAACTCGCAGGGCTTGACGCTCCGGCACAGGATGATGATAAAATGGAAGAAATCCCGGCGGATGAACTTGCGGAAGCCTATGAGGCGCTTAAAGAGGTGATCCCCCAGATGGATTATGAGGCGGTTGAGATGATCGTTAAACAAGTGGAGGGGTACAGGCTGCCTTATAAGGATAAGGAATTTTTTGACAGGCTGGATGCATTGCTTAAAAAGGTAGACTGGGACAAAATGGAGGAACTGATAGATCATGAGTGAAATGGACGGGCACGATAAGGACAAAAAGGATCATATACTGGTCATAGGAGAAAAAGAAAGCTTTCTCATCAGAGTTCTTTTTAATAAATTGTCGGGTGCAGGCTTTGACTATGCTTTTGCGCCCATGGATATATCTTCCATCGCCGATAAGTGGGAGGGTACGGAACTGGTGACGCTTTATCTGGATAAGGATGAGCAGATAAAGCCGGAGATACTGAGCTTTCTGGATGATATGCTCACCGATTCCGGCAGGCAGATGATCGCAATAGCCAATGAGGAGCAGCTGTCAAAAATAAAGGACAGTCTGCACCGCAGTCTTTTGTATCAGACCTTCGTAAGACCGCTGGATGCCCAAATGTATCTGGATGCCGTATCTGAGTTTCATTCAAAACTGGCGGCGGGAGAGTACAGGAAGAGCATTCTGGTGGTGGATGACGATCCCACCTATCTGGGGCTGGTGCGCGAGTGGCTTAGGGATTACTATAAAGTGGCGGTGGTGACCTCCGGATTGCAGGCCATAAAGTGGCTGGGCAAAAATAAGGCGGATCTCATCCTGCTGGATCATGAGATGCCCGTCACCTCGGGACCTAAGGTGCTGGAGATGCTGCGCAGCGATAATGACACAAAGGATATCCCCGTCATGTTCCTCACCGGAAAGAGTGATAAGGAGAGCGTCATGCAGGTGGTGGCCCTAAAGCCCGAAGGGTATCTTCTCAAAAATATAGAGAGGAAAGAACTGCTGGATAAGATAGGGGATTTCTTTATACGTCGTCCCAGAATTGATCAGTGACTGTAAAAGATCCTTCGGATAAAGCGAATGATGGGGAGGTACGATCATGAAAAAATATACGCCGCAGGATGTGGGAGAAAACCTGATAAAGGAACTGATCCAGGCTGCCATTGAGTGCAGGGAGAATTCTTATGCGCCTTATTCCGGCTACAGGGTCGGTGCGGCGCTGTTGTCCTCAAAAGGCCTTATGTACTCAGGCTGTAACGTGGAAAATGCAAGCTATGGTGCCACCATATGCGCTGAGAGAAATACCGTATTTACTGCGGTGGCAGCGGGGCAGAGGGAGTTTGTGGCCATAGCCATTGTGGGAGGACCGGATGAAGAGGAAGCTCCTCTTTCAGGATCAGCTTACCCTTGCGGCATGTGCAGGCAGGTTTTATCAGAGTTTGGCTCTTCGGATATGAAGATCATAGTGGCAAAGTCCACTGATGATTATGAAGTGTTCACTTTGGGGGAACTGATACCTCACGGTTTCGGCTCCGCGATATTGAATAATGTTAATGATATCTAAAATGATGAATTTAAAGAATTAATGATTCTTAGATAGTATTCCAAAAAGAACAGCAATTATGAAAACCCCGATAAAATATGACAAACAATTTAACATTGCATGCCTGATACTCATGATCGTGACGGGGATTCTTGTGGTATTGTTTCTGATATGTATGCTCATGCCTGATGAAAAGGCGGCGGATGCAGGCGGCTTTGTCATCTTTATTGCGGTGGCGGGAGTCTGGTCCATTCCTCTTTTTGCCCTGTCCTCAGTTCTGTATATCGACTCTCACGTTTATCTTAAGCGTCTTAAAAAAAATCATTTCATCATTCCTTATAAAAAGAAGGAATATGACAATGATCTCTCCCGGGTGCCCAGGGATCAGGTGGTGGAGAATCTTTATTTCGGAGACAGCCGCATTGCGAGCATTATATCAGTTGTCTTTTTTGCGATATTTTTGGTCAATGACCTTCTGTACCTGAAAACCTGGCTCCCATTTGAGCCGGATTCGGCAAAGGCCCTGTTTCCGTTTCTGATCGCATTTCATTTTATCTTTCTTATAATGGCAGCAGTATACCGCCATCAGGGAAATACGGATAAATACGTGGATGAGGTGGATGTGCGGGATCGCAGAAAGGCAAGGGCCAGCCTGGCAGGTGCCGTGGGTACCCTTATATTGCTGGGACTGATTGCGGCCTATTCCGTGGCAACGGCCCATTCCATGACCAAATATGTCTATAAATCAAAAAATGGAGCCTATGATAAGGAACTGGATGACTTTTGGAAGGATGCCACCATGGAAGTGACATCACAGGATCTCCATGACGGTAAGTGGAATGAGCGGATCACTAATACAAAGAATGGCGCAAATCTGTCTCCCCAACTCAGCTTCTCAGAAGTCCCCGGCGCTCAGTATTATGTGATATATATGGAAGATGAGAGCGCTAATTACTGGGTCCACTGGTATGCAGACGATATACATGAGACTGAACTTGCATCCGGCGCAAATCAGACGGAGTATGATGGCAACCCTTCCTTTAAATATGTAGGGCCCTATCCTCCCGCAGGATCCGGAGAACATACCTATACTATATATGTCTATGCCATGAAGGGAAAGCCCGACTCAGAGTTTGATCCCGAGTTTGACGAGCCCTGGCTCCGGGCAGATTACCTGTATTACGATCATTTGAACGTATTATCCCGCGGCAATATCGACACCTATGGAAATGTCCTGGCCTATGGATACATCTCCGGCGTGTACTCCCAAAAAAAATAATAAAAAAAGTACTTGCATTTCATTTTTAAATATGCTAAACTTCTGTACGTTGTGACATGATAGTTATGATCCGGGAGGTTGCCGTATGGGCGAAAGCCGATGCGGGTGTTTCCGGGGAGCGAATGTCAAAGGGAAGAGAACCCTGGTAATTTGGCGACAAGTCACTGTACAGATATATAGTCTGCGATTTCGTAGAAACGACCGTAATCTTACCGGAAGGACGGTGTGCCGATCCGGAAGGTGGCAAACTGCGGGTTTGTTTTGCTCTAAAGAGCGGTTACGGGAAAGGTTGTACAGTCACCACTTGTCGTACTTAACAAAAGTGCGAAAAGGAGGCGACTTTTTTTATGGCAAGTCAGGTAATGAGAATCACACTTAAGGCGTATGATCACCAGCTCATCGATGCATCTGCAAAGAAGATCATCGAGACGGTGAAGAAGGACGGAGCACAGGTATCCGGTCCCGTGCCGCTGCCCACTAAGAAGGAGGTAGTAACCATACTTAGAGCTACTCATAAGTATAAGGACTCCAGAGAGCAGTTCGAGCAGAGGACCCACAAGAGGCTCATCGACATCATCACGCCCTCACAGAAGACTGTCGAGGCACTGTCAAGGCTTGAGATGCCTGCAGGTGTCTACATCGACATAAAGATGAAGTAAGATTCTATCAATGAATGCGCATAGCGTATTCCACTTGTAGAAAGGAGAAATGAAATGAAGAAAGCTATTTTAGCTACTAAGGTCGGCATGACCCAGATCTTTGACGAAGAAGGCATGCTGATACCCGTAACGGTACTTAAGGCAGGCCCCTGTGTCGTTACCCAGGTAAAGACCGTTGAGAATGACGGTTATGCAGCAGTTCAGGTTGGCTTTGAGAACAAGAAAGACAAGATCGTCTCAAAGGACCAGAGCAAGGGCAGAGAGATAGTTCACAGGAACGGCGTTGCAAAGCCCCAGCAGGGACACTTCAAGAAGGCCGGCGTGGAATCCAAGAAATATGTAAAAGAGTTCCGTTTTGAGAACGCTGAGGAATATGAGGTAGCTCAGGAGATCAAGGCTGACATCTTTGAGGCAGGCGACAAGATTGACGCAACCGCTATTTCAAAGGGTAAGGGCTTCCAGGGCGCCATCAAGAGACTGGGACAGCACAGAGGACCCATGAAGCACGGTTCCAAGTTCCATCGTCATCAGGGATCAAACGGAGCATGTTCTTCACCTTCCAAGGTGTTCAAGGGAAAGGGAATGCCCGGACACATGGGACTGAAGAAGGTTACAATACAGAATCTTACGGTAGTTAAGGTTGACGCTGAGCAGGATCTGATCCTCGTAAAGGGCGCCGTACCCGGACCTAAGAAGTCTTTGGTTACCGTTAAAGAGGCTGTAAAGGTCTCAAGGTAAGAGCTTAGGAAAGGAGGATTAGACAGATGGCAAACGTATCTGTATACAATATTGAGGGCAGCGAAGTCGGAACGATGGAGCTTAATGACAGCGTTTTCGGTATCGAGCCCAACGAGCATCTGCTTCATATGGCAGTAACTGCCCAGCTTGCTAACAAGCGTCAGGGCACCCAGAAGGCAAAGACCCGTTCAGAGGTTTCCGGAGGCGGAAGAAAGCCCTGGAGACAGAAGGGAACAGGCCATGCAAGACAGGGATCGACCAGATCACCCCAGTGGACAGGCGGCGGAGTTGTTTTTGCCCCCGTTCCCAGAGATTACACCATCAGACTTAACAAGAAGGAAAAGAGACTGGCTCTCAAGTCTGCGCTTTCCGCAGCAGTTAAGGAAGATAAGTTCCTGGTTCTTGACGAGATCAAGTTCGATGAGATCAAGACAAAGAAGTTCCAGGGAGTGCTGGACGCCCTTGAGGTAAACAAGGCGATCGTGATCCTGGATGAGAATGATAAGAATGTGATCCTCTCTGCGAGAAACATTAAGGATGTGATCACCACACAGGTTAACACCATTAATGTATATGACATTCTTAAGTACAACACCGTGGTTGCTACCAAGGCAGCGGTAGAGAAAATACAGGAGGTGTATGCATAATGGCTAACGTACAGTATTATGATGTGATCATAAAGCCTGTTGTCACCGAGAAGAGTATGGAGGCTATGGCCGACAAATCCTACACCTTCCTGGTACATCCCGAGGCAAACAAGACCATGATAAAGGAAGCTGTCGAGAAGATGTTTGACGGAGTTAAGGTTAAGAAGGTAAACACCATGAACCTTGACGGAAAGTTAAAGAGACGCGGCAGGACACAGGGCAGGACGGCAGCAAAGAAGAAGGCTATCGTAACCCTTACCGCAGACAGCAAGGAGATCGAGATCTTTACAGGACTTTGATCCTACGATCTTTAAAACGCTTGGCATCACCGGTTGATACGGTGGAAAAATATGGCGCCGGACATTGTGTCCACGAGGAAGCGCGATCATGACGCAGTCATGATTTGGCATCGCGCTGACGACTTGCCGCCGAACGTATGTGAGGGGGCGCTACCGATCTCCGGCGACGATAGAAAGGAAGAAAGAAAATGGGTATAAAGAAATATAATCCCTATACACCGTCCAGAAGAAACATGACGGGTTCTGACTTTGCAGAGATCACAAAGTCAACTCCCGAGAAGTCACTTCTCGAGCCCATCAAGAAAAATGCAGGACGTAACAATCAGGGAAAGATAACCGTCAGACATCATGGCGGCGGAAACAGAAGAAAGTACAGAGTGATCGACTTTAAGAGAAACAAGGACGGTATCCCCGCAAAGGTTCTCTCCATAGAGTACGATCCCAACAGAAGCGCAAACATCGCGCTGATCTGCTACAGGGACGGCCTTAAGTCATACATCATCGCACCTGCAGGATTAAAGATAGGTCAGGATGTAATGAACGGTAAGGAAGCCGAGGTAAGAATAGGAAACTGCCTGCCTCTTTCCGAGATCCCCGTAGGTACCATGGTACATAATATCGAGCTTCATCCCGGCAAGGGCGGACAGATGGTACGTTCAGCCGGCAACAGCGCGCAGGTTATGGCAAAGGAAGGCAAGTATGCCACCTTAAGACTCCCCTCAGGCGAGATGAGAATGGTTCCCCTTAACGGAAGAGCCACCGTCGGCGTAGTAGGAAACGGCGAGCACAACCTTATCAACATCGGTAAGGCAGGACGTAAGCGTCACATGGGCATCCGTCCTACAGTCCGCGGTTCAGTCATGAACCCCAATGACCATCCTCACGGAGGTGGTGAGGGTAGAGCACCCATCGGACGTTCAGGCCCCTGCACACCTTGGGGTAAGCCCGCTCTCGGTCTTAAGACCAGGAAAAAGAAGAAGTCTTCAAATAAGCTTATAATAAGAAGACGCGACGGACGCGCAATGAAGTAATAAAGGAGGAGAAGATAAAATGGCCAGATCATTAAAAAAAGGACCTTTTGCAGATAAAAGCCTTTTAAAGAAAGTGGATGCTCTCAATGCATCCGGTGACAAGCAGGTTATCAAAACCTGGTCACGCCGCTCTACGATCTTCCCCTCATTTGTGGGACATACGATCGCAGTGCATGACGGAAGAAAGCATGTGCCTGTATACGTTACAGAGGACATGGTAGGACATAAGCTTGGCGAGTTTGTCGCAACCAGAACCTACAGAGGTCACGGTAAGGACGACAAGAAGTCCAAGGTAAAGTAAGGAGGTAAATCATGGCAAAAGGACATAGATCCCAGATCAGGCGTGCCAGAAATGAGGAACATAAGGAAACAAGACCCTCCGCTAAGTTGTCATACGCGAGGATTTCAACTACCAAGGCATGCTTTGTATTAGATTCAATAAGAGGCAAGAACGTAGATACGGCACTTGCAATTCTTAACTACAATCCCAGATATGCTTCTGCAGTTATAAAGAAGCTTCTCGAGTCCGCAATAGCAAATGCGGAGAACAACAACGGTCTCAACCGTGACAACCTTTATGTAGCAGAGTGCTACGCAAACAAGGGACCCACGATGAAGAGGATACAGCCCAGAGCACAGGGCCGTGCCTACAGGATCGAGAAAAGAATGAGTCACATCACCGTAGTTTTGGACGAGAGGTAAGAAAGGAGTTATAAATGGGACAGAAAGTTAATCCCCACGGGCTGAGAGTCGGAATCATCAAAAACTGGGATTCCAGATGGTATGCAGACAAGGAGTTTGCAGACAACCTGGTGGAAGACTATAAGATAAGAGAGTTTTTAAAGAAAAAGCTTTACAGCGCAGGCATCTCAAAGATTGAGATCGAGCGTACTTCTGACAGAGTTAAGCTCACGATCTTTACCGCAAAGCCCGGTATCGTAATAGGAAAGGGTGGCCAGGAGATCGAGAATACCAAGAAGGAGCTTACAAAGTACACCAAGAAGAAGCTCATCGTGGATATCAAAGAGATCAAGAGACCTGACAGGGACGCTCGGCTGGTAGCTGAGTCCATAGCACAGCAGCTGGAGGGACGTGTTTCCTTCCGTCGTGCGATGAAGTCCACCATGTCCAGATCCATGAAGGCCGGTGCAAAGGGTATCAAGACCCAGTGTTCAGGCAGACTTGGCGGAGCTGATATGGCTCGTACCGAGACCTACAATGAGGGAACCATTCCCCTTCAGACACTGAGAGCAGATATCGATTACGGTTTCGCAGAGGCCAGCACCACCTATGGTAAGGTAGGCGTAAAGGTCTGGATCTACAAGGATGAGATCCTTCCTTCAAAGAAGGAGTCTTATTCCAGGGAAGGAGGTAATAACTAATGTTAATGCCTAAAAGAGTGAAGCGCCGCAAGCAGTTCCGCGGAACCATGAAGGGTAAGGCGCTCAGAGGAAATACAATTGTTTACGGTGAGTATGGTATCATAGCCACCGAGCCCTGCTGGATCAAGTCAAACCAGATAGAGGCAGCCCGTATCGCCATGACACGTCACATTAAGCGTGGTGGTAAGGTATGGATAAAGATATTCCCCGATAAGCCGGTTACGGCAAAGCCCGCTGAGACCCGAATGGGTTCAGGTAAAGGTGCTCTGGAGTACTGGGTAGCCGTAGTTAAGCCCGGACGTGTAATGTTTGAGATAGCCGGTGTGGAAGAAGAAGTGGCAAGAGAGGCTCTTCGCCTTGCTACCCACAAGCTTCCTTGCAAATGCAAGATTGTTTCCAAGGCAGACTTAGAAGGCGGTGTTGCAGAATGAAAAAAAATGATTTTTTGAAAGAATTAGAAGGAAAGTCTGTAGACGAGCTTAAGAATGAGCTTGTAACAGCAAAGAAGGAACTTTTCAATCTCAGATTCCAGAATGCTACCAACCAGCTTGATAACACCAGCAGGATAAGGGAAGTAAGAAGGAATATCGCCCGTATCCAGACTGTGATCACCGCAGCCGGTAAGGAGAATTGAAAGGAGATAGGTCGTGGAAAACAGCAGAAATCTTAGAAAGGTGCGTACAGGCAAGGTTGTAAGCGACAAGATGGACAAGACCATCACTGTTGCCATCGTAGATAATGTAAAGCATCCCCTGTATGGCAAGATCGTAAAGAAAACATACAAGCTCAAGGCTCATGACGAGAACAATGAGTGCAGGATCGGAGATACCGTTAAGGTAATGGAGACCCGTCCCCTTTCAAAGGATAAGAGATGGAGACTGGTTGAGATCGTTGAGCGTGCCAAGTAATTTGTTGATGGGAAAGGAGTAGACCTATGGTTCAGCAGGAAACAAGATTAAGAGTTGCTGATAACACAGGTGCAAAAGAGATCCTTTGCATCAGAGTTATGGGCGGTTCTACAAGAAGATATGCCAACATCGGCGACATCATAACTGCAACGGTTAAGGATGCAACTCCCGGTGGTGTGGTTAAAAAAGGCGATGTGGTTAAGGCCGTAGTAGTACGTACTAAGAAGGGTGCACGTCGTAAGGATGGTTCTTACATCAAGTTCGACGAGAATGCAGCTGTCATCATAAAGGATGACAAGACCCCCAGAGGAACACGTATCTTCGGACCCGTGGCAAGAGAGCTCAGAGAGAAGCAGTTCATGAAGATCGTTTCTCTGGCTCCCGAAGTATTATAAGGAGGGTTTGCCATGTCAATGATGAAAATTAAGAAGGGTGATACCGTAAAGGTCATCGCCGGCAAGGATAAGGATAAGACCGGTAAGGTTATCCGTGTAGACGCAAAGAACGGCAAGGTGCTCGTGGAAGGTGTGAATATGGTCACCAAGCACACAAAGCCCTCAGCCGCAAATCAGAACGGTGGCATTGTACATCAGGAGGCTCCCATAGATATATCCAATGTGATGATGTATTTGGACGGTCAGACGACCAGAGTCGGTTTTGAGATCAGGGACGGTAAGAAGGTCCGCATCGCAAAGAAGACCGGCGAGTTAATAGATTGATCACATATTTTGTAAAGAAGGAGGAAGCTTAAGTTGAGTAGACTTGAAGATACTTACAAGAACGAGATCATGGACGCCATGGTCAAGAAGTTCGGTTATAAAAATAAGCTGGAAGTACCCAAGCTTGACAAGATAGTCGTTAACATGGGCGTGGGAGAAGCAAAGGAAAATGCCAAAGTATTAGAGTCAGCAGTAGCGGATATGCAGCTCATCACAGGTCAGAAGGCAGTGATCACTAAGGCTAAGAACTCCGTGGCTAACTTCAAGATAAGAGAAGGCATGTCCATCGGATGCAAGACCACACTTCGCGGTGATAAGATGTATGAGTTTGCTGACAGACTCATCAATCTGGCACTTCCCCGTGTGCGTGACTTCAGAGGCGTTAACGCCAACGCTTTTGACGGCAGAGGAAACTATGCGCTGGGTATCAAGGAGCAGCTCATATTCCCTGAGGTGGAGTATGATAAGGTAGACAAGATACGCGGTATGGATATCATATTTGTAACAACAGCAAAGACCGATGAGGAAGCAAGAGAGCTTCTCACTCTGTTCGGTATGCCTTTTGCAAAGTAGTAGTGTAAATTCTCTTTCAGAGAATTTTTGAAGTCGCTCAAAGCCGCGACAGGCTCTCCCGATTTGAAATCGGGAGCAGATAAGGAGATAAAAATGGCTAAAACATCTATGAAAATCAAGCAGCAGCGCAAGGCGAAGTTTTCTACACAGGAATATACCCGTTGCAGAATCTGCGGACGTCCTCATGCTTATCTGAGAAAGTACGGCATCTGCAGAGTATGCTTCCGCGAGTTGGCATACAAGGGTCAGATTCCCGGTGTTAAGAAGGCGTCCTGGTAAGGCGAAGTGATTTAG
Organism: Lachnospiraceae bacterium; assembly: GCA_017441585.1. Lineage (GTDB taxonomy): Bacteria > Bacillota > Clostridia > Lachnospirales > Lachnospiraceae > UBA1753. Next base: position 28,878 of record JAFRWW010000004.1, on the reverse strand, counting down.
GAGGTAAAAGAAATGACAATGAGTGATCCTATTGCAGATATGCTTACAAGAATCCGTAATGCAAATACTGCAAAGCATGATACTGTTGATGTCCCTTCTTCAAAGATGAAAGTCGCTATCGCCGACATTCTTCAGAAAGAAGGATACATAAAGAAATATGAGCTGGTGGACAACGGTAATTTTAAGGATATCAGAATCACCTTAAAGTATGGCAGCACCAAGGATGAGAAGATCATCTCCGGAATTAAGAGAATTTCAAAGCCCGGTCTGCGTATATATGCAGGAAAGGATGAACTCCCCAAGGTACTTGGCGGACTTGGAATCGCCATCGTTTCCACAAATAACGGCGTTATCACCGACAAGGAAGCAAGAAAGCTTAAGGTTGGCGGTGAGATCATAGCGTATGTATGGTAAGACGTTTTTCAGTATACGTTTGACCTGTGTCATTCTGAGGAGTGAAACGACGAAGAATCCTGAAAGATCCTTCGCTGCGCTCAGGATGACAGAAGTATAAAGTAAGTGATCATGAGAATGAAAGAAAGGAAGGTGCGGGCATGTCACGAATCGGAAGAATGCCTATCGCAATACCTGCAGGAGTAACTGTAGATGTTGCAGAAAATAATGAAGTGACCGTAAAGGGTCCCAAGGGCGAGCTCAAGAGAGTATTTGCCAAGGAGATGGAGATCAAGGTAGCGGGAGCAGAGGCTACGGTCTCAAGACCCAATGATGATAAGAGAAATAAGTCCTTACACGGACTTACCAGAACTCTGCTCAACAACATGATAATCGGTGTTACCAACGGCTTCACCAAGGAGCTTGAGGTAAACGGTGTAGGTTACAGAGCATCAAAGGCAGGTAATGTATTGACTTTGAACCTGGGTTATTCACATCCCGTAGAGATGACCGATCCCGAGGGCATTGAGTCCAAGGTAGAGGGAAATAAGATAATCGTAACCGGTATCGATAAAGAGCGCGTTGGACAGTATGCCGCACAGATCCGCGACAAGAGAAGACCTGAGCCTTACAAGGGTAAGGGTATCAAGTATGTGGAAGAGACGATCCGTCGTAAAGTCGGCAAGACCGGTAAGAAGTAAAGATAGGAGGATGTGAACATGGTCAGCAAGAAATCAAGAACCGAAGTTCGTAGAAAAAAGCATATGAAAGTGCGTAATCGTCTGAGCGGCACAGCCACAAAGCCCCGTCTTTGCGTATTCCGTTCAAATATGCACATTTATGCTCAGATCATAGATGATGAGGCAGGCAACACATTGGTTGCTGCTTCTACAGTAGAGAAGAGCGTCAGCTCCGAGCTGGAAAAGACAAATGATGTAAAGGCAGCTGAGTATCTCGGCAGCGTCATCGGCAAGAGAGCCGTAGAGAAAGGCATCAGCACAGTTGTCTTCGACAGAGGAGGCTATATTTATCACGGTAAGATCAAGGCACTCGCAGACGCAGCCAGAGAAGCAGGCCTTCAGTTTTAAGGGAAAGGAGAAACCATGAAATATATCGATAGAAACAGCATCGACATGGAGACTCTCGAGGAAAAGGTAGTGACCATCAAGAGAGTAACCAAGGTCGTAAAAGGCGGTCGTAACATGCGTTTCACCGCTCTGGTCGTAGTAGGCGATGGCAACGGACACGTAGGCGTGGGTCTTGGAAAGGCTACTGAGGTTCCCGAAGCTATCCGTAAGGGCAAGGAGGATGCCATCAAGCATCTCATCTATGTACCCAGGGATGACAACAGCTCCATTACTCATGATTTCATCGGTAAGTTCGGCGGCGCTCAGGTTCTGGTAAAGAGAGCTCCCGGCGGTACCGGAGTTATCGCAGGTGGTCCTGCACGTAATGTCTGCGAGCTTGCAGGCATCAGGAACATACGTACCAAGTCGCTGGGCTCAAACAATAAGCAGAATGTTGTGCTAGCAACCATCAATGCACTTTCTCAGCTTAAGACCCCCGAGGAGGTTGCTGCTAATCGCGGAAAGTCTGTAGAGGAGGTAACAAATGGCTAATTTAAAGGTTACGCTTGTAAAGTCCCCTATAGGTGCTATTCCCAAGCATAAGGCTACGGTAGAGGCACTTGGACTCAAGAAGCTTAATAAGACGGTTGAGCTTCCTGATAACGCTGCCACAAGAGGCATGATCGATCAGGTTAAGCATCTGGTAAAGGTTGAAGAAGCATAAACGGAGGTCTGAGATGGATTTATCAAATATAAGCCCCGCTGAGGGCTCAAAACATAGCAACAATTTCAGGCGCGGACGCGGTCACGGTTCAGGAAACGGCAAGACCGCAGGTAAGGGACATAAAGGTCAGAAGGCCCGTTCCGGAGCACCCAGAATCGGATTCGAAGGTGGTCAGATGCCTTTGTATCGTCGTATCCCCAAGAGAGGTTTCCAGAATTATAACCACAAGAATATCGTGGGTATCAATGTAAGCGCTCTCGAGGTATTTAACGACGGAGAAGAGGTAACTGTAGAGAAGCTCCTGGAGACCGGTATTGTAAGAAAGGCTGAGGACGGAGTAAAGATCCTCGGACACGGAGAGCTCAGCAAGAAACTCACGGTTAAGGTAAATGCGTTCAGCGAGACCGCCAAGGCAAAGATCGAAGCGGCCGGCGGGAAAGCTGAGGTGATCTGATGTTTGAGACCCTCCGTAATGCATTCAAGATAAAAGATATCAGAAACAGGCTGCTGTTTACTCTGCTCATGCTTGTTGTTATCAGACTTGGATGTCAGCTTCCGGTACCCGGAGTCAATTCGGAACTGTTTAAGCAGTGGTTTGAAGATCTCACCAAAATGGCCGAAGGCTCATTTGATTTCTTCAATGCATTCACCGGCGGATCATTCATAAACATGTCGGTGTTCGCACTTAACATCACGCCCTACATTACATCATCCATCATCGTACAGCTGATGACCATCGCAATCCCCAAGCTGGAGGAGATGCACAAGGATGGTGAGGACGGACGTAAGAAACTGGCAGCTATCACCAGATATCTGACGGTTGCCCTTTCACTCATCGAGTCAACAGCCATGGCTATCGGATTTGACAGACAGGGCGTGCTCAATGAGGACGGAAACAAAGTATTGACCATCATCACCATGGTGGTTGCCCTTACTGCAGGTTCAGCCTTCCTTATGTGGATAGGCGAGCAGATAACCGAGTATGGTGTAGGAAACGGTATCAGTATCGTCCTGACCATCAACATCATCTCCAGGATCCCCGAGGATCTGGGTTCACTGTATGAGATGTTCATAAAGAGCGCATCAACGGTTGCATACGCAGTGCTCGCAGCGGTTATCATACTTGCAGTCATCCTGCTCACCGTAGTATTGACCATACTTCTGTGTGACGCGGAGCGCAGGATCCCCGTGCAGTACTCAAAGAAGATGCAGGGACGTAAGATGGTAGGCGGACAGTCAACCTTCATTCCCCTCAAGGTTAACACCGCTGGTGTTATCCCCATCATCTTTGCTTCATCACTGATGCAGTTCCCGGTAGTTATCTGCCAGCTGCTCAATGTAAACGGCGGTACCAGCATCTGGGGTAAGATACTCAAGGCTCTCAGCTCATCCAACTGGTGCAAGAGAGACGATCCGGTATCTTCCATAGGACTTCTGGTTTACATCCTTCTGGTTGTATTCTTCGCTTACTTCTATACATCCATTACCTTCAATCCTTTGGAGGTTGCGGATAACTTAAAGAGAGGCGGCGGAATGATCCCCGGAAGAAGACCCGGAAAGCCTACTTCGGATTATCTGACAGAGATCCTCAATGCGATCATCTTTATCGGAGCCGTAGGTCTTGTCATAGTAGCAGTGATACCGATCTTCTTTAACGGTATGTTCGGTGCCAGCGTAACCTTTGGCGGTACATCACTTATCATTATCGTCGGAGTTATCCTGGAGACCATCAAGCAGATCGAGTCTCAGATGGTAGTTCGCTACTACAAGGGATTCCTTAATACATAATTTTAATGATACCCCTTATCCGCTATGGAAGTTTGCGGGTAAGGGGTTGTTGCGTGTAATCAAGAAAGAGGAAAGAATATGAAGATAATCATGCTTGGAGCCCCCGGAGCGGGCAAAGGAACACAGGCAAAAATGATCGCGGAAAAGTATAGTGTACCTCATGTATCCACAGGAGACATTTTCCGTGCAAACATCAAGAACGGAACAGAGCTTGGAAAGCAGGCAAAGGAATACATGGACAAGGGACAGCTGGTGCCCGATGAGCTCACTGTAAAGATCCTTCTGGACCGCGTGGCTCAGGATGACTGCAAGAACGGATATGTGCTGGACGGATTTCCCCGTACCATTCCCCAGGCAGAGGTTCTGGATGAGGCACTGACAAAGCTTTCAGAGTCCATAGATTATGCCATTAACGTGGACGTTCCCGATGAGAATATCGTAGGCAGGATGGGTGGCAGACGTGCATGCGTAAAGTGTGGCGCTACTTATCACGTAAAGTATAACGCTCCCAAGGTGGAGGGCGTATGCGATGCCTGTGGCGACAAGCTGATCTTAAGAGATGACGATGCTCCCGAGACTGTTCAGAAGCGTCTTGATGTATATCATGAGCAGACCCAGCCCCTCATCGATTACTATGAGAAGAAGGGCGTACTCAAGACTGTGGACGGTACAGTGGACATGAAGGATGTTTTCGCTGCCATCTGCGAGATTCTGGGTTAAGCCATGCATATCATAATAAAAGAACCCCATGAGATAGAGCTCATGAGGGAAGCCGGCAAGAGGCTGGCTCATGTACATAATGAGCTGGCGCAGATAGTAAAAGCCGGTATGTGCACAAAGGAGATAGACGAGGCCGGTGAAAGGCTGATCCGTCAGGCCGGCTGTGAGCCTTCATTTCTGGGCTATGAGGGATATCCCGCATCCATCTGCGTATCCATCAATGAAGAGGTGGTCCATGGGATACCTAGCGATGACAGATATGTGGAAGAAGGCGATATAGTGAGCCTGGATGCCGGAGTGATCTGGAAGGGATATCAGTCCGATGCAGCCAGAACCCATATTATAGGTTCGGTTCCTGATGAGGTAAAGAAACTGGTGGAAGTCACCGAGCAGAGTTTTTTCGAGGGCATAAAAAAGGCGGTGGCGGGAAATCATCTGTATGATATTTCAAACGCCATCGCTGCATATATCAAGCCCTACGGATACGGTATAGTCCGACAGCTGACGGGTCACGGCATAGGCAAGGATATGCATGAGGCACCGGAGATACCTAATTTCAGAAAACTCAGCAGGGGTCCTTTGTTAAAGCCGGGAATGACTCTTGCCATAGAGCCCATGGTAAACCTGGGCACCTGGAAGGTAGGGATACTGGAGGATGACTGGACCATAGTGACACTGGATCAGGAGGTGTCCGCCCATTATGAGAACACCGTACTGATCACCGACGGCGAGCCGGAGATATTGTCGTTGTGATAGAGTAAAACAGGTAAAAAAGTAAATCTTAGGATTTAGTCAGACATAAGCGAAGATTTAAGGAGGAAATATGTCGAAAGCCGATGTAATCGAAATCGAAGGAACCGTAGTGGAAAAGCTTCCCAACGCCATGTTCCAGGTAGAGCTGGAGAACGGCCATAAGGTCCTTGCGCACATAAGCGGCAAGCTGCGCATGAATTTCATACGTATACTGCCCGGCGATAAGGTGACCATGGAGATGTCACCCTACGACCTGTCCAAGGGCCGTATCATCTGGAGAGATAAGTAAATTATTAATATTTGTTCTAAATAAAAACATGAGGATCGGTTTTTATCCGATCCTTTTTGCGTGTCTTTGGATCTTGTCGGTGATATTTTTATGATTCCACCCCCTATCGTCAAGCTGGTGTTTATGCTCATACTTGGTATGAAAAAGGATTGAATATTGATCTAAACGAAAGAAAATCTTTAAGATGAAAATTATGATGAAATATGATAAAATATAGCAAATATGACGAATTATGATGAAATACACAAAATATGATGAATTATGATAAATTATGATAAAGTTTATAGAATGCTGTAAAATCTGTATCAGATTATACGAGGAGATCAGCTATGAAATCTAAAAACTGGTAATTTGCGCCCAACCGTGTGTTTTAAGTACCTTATAACATAAAACTACTGATCAGCAGTGATGATATGATAAGGGAGGATATTATATGCCAAGATGGAAAGAATTGAAGCGCTTTTGTGATAATAGAAGGGTCATACCTATTATGGGTGCGGCCCTTTCTTTTAATATATCTTGATCAGAAAAAGCTATTAGATCAATTATACTCGCCGTATTCGCAGCCGGCGTTTTCCACGTGGATGCGGTCGATGAGCTCATCATCCCGAAACAGCTGCACCGTGCCCCGGCCGTTACCGCCGTTCCACAGGCGGTTGTGAAGCTTCGTCCCGTTGGGGGCTTCGTAATTTACAAAGATCATATCTTCCTTTTCACAGGTCAGATTGGTGATCATCTTATCATGCCAGTTGGTCTGTTCTATATGCCAGACGATCTGTGTGTCGGTCTCATGGCAGTCAAATATTGTCCGGGTGTTGGTCCAGAACTTGGAAAAGTTAAACTCAAAGGACTGCCCTTCATACCAGAAGGCAGAAAGGAGTTTTCCCGGTAAAGTCACAGGCCCTATCTTTGGTCTGCCGCCGCCTATATCGAATACGCTGTTCTTAAGTTTATCCCCCGTGATCTCGCTGGTCAGATTGCAGGAACTGATCCATATCCAGGGTGAAGTGAAATCCTTTCCCCAGTTTTTATCAGCATAGCCGTAACAGTTTTCAGGTGATACGGTGTATCTTTCACCGTTAAAGATGACGGTTCCGGTGTAAGCTGTTTTCATGCCCTCCACATGCCAGAACATTTCAAAAGCCTGAAGGAGGCGCATGGGCAGGGAGGCACCATACCCCACATTGTATGATATCTGCTTATCCAGTTTAAGGTCCCAGGCCATGGAGCCGGCATCGCACATCCATTCCGGGTGTGACATGGCCTGTGCCTTTGATATCCTGATCCGCCCCTGCAGACGGCCTTCCGTGGCTTTGCAGTCATCGGCGATGATCTTATAAGGTGCCTTTGTCCTGACCTTTATCTTTTTCCATCCGAAGAAACGGTGGAGCTGTATCGCATCTTTTCCCCAGGCCCCTGCCTTTACCATCAGATAGGAGGGCGGGATCTCATTTTTCTTGTTTTCGGGAAGCTGGCCGAAAATGGGCTTGTCCGTTCCGTAGGCGGGATTACACAGGAAATATTCTATGAAGAAAGCCCTTTCCTCACCAGTCTTTTCATTTCGTCCCGTAAAGGAATGCCACCACCAGTCATATCCGCATCTGGCCTGGGCGCCGAACAATTGGAACTGGTCTCTTGTGATATCGTGTTTATTGAACATAAGAAATACCTCCATAAAATGATTCAAATGATCTTATTATATTTTACAGATATTTCTGCTGAGTTTCAATCTAAACGAAAAAGTCTTTAAAAAACAGGTTTTTCAGAAACCAGGGAATGATTCCTATGGCAAATTTCGTAGAAATATGATAAAATCCTTGAATTGTGAAGTAAAATGGATCGCACAGGCAGGTAGCCTTTTAAGTGAGTTGGTTTTCTGTCTGAGCGAAAAAGGCTGCCTGACTGAGCGGGTAAACAAATAGGTAAAGAGATGATAAACGAAAAAGTGAAGAACTGGCTTAATGAAAGAGGCTTTGGGGACAGGCTGACTGAGCATGATGAAACCATTGATACGGTGGAGCATGCCGCACAGCAGATCGGATGCTCAGAAGCAGAGATCGCAAAGACGTTGTCTTTTATAGTTGAGGAAAAACCCGTGATCGTGGTAATGGCAGGGGACGGACGCGTGAATAGTTCAAAGTTTAAGGCGCAGTTTCATACCAAGCCCAGCATGATCCCCAGGGATAAAGTAGAAGAACTGACCGGTTTTCTGCCCGGCGGCGTGTGTCCTTTCGGCGTTCCCACAGGGATTCCGGTGTGGCTTGATGTTTCTATGAAAAGGTTTGAATATGTTCATCCCGCAGGCGGTAATGAGTTCATGTCCGTAAAACTCACTCCCGATGAGCTGGAAAAGGCCACAGATTCTGAGGGCTGGTGCGATGTATGCAAGGGCTGGGAGGAGAAGAGTTAAAAAGGACCTTTGATTCATGTGTTTTAAATCAATGATTTTTGCTGTAGACTTTAACTAAAGACATTCCTTAAAACACTATTGTTGTTAGAAGATAATGCCAAATATCCAATTTGGCATTATTTTTTTCTTAAATACCTATTGACATAGTAGGTGAAAAGGTGTAAAGTGTCATTCATCGGCAGGAAATATATCCGCTTACCGGAATATGAGACGCCGTTACTATCAGAAGAAGGAGGAAGACAATATGTTCGGCTATAGAGACAGATCTACCATGTGCATGCGTATGTGTTGCTGTTGTCGGAGTATGTTTATTCGGACGGGTGATCCGGGCTGCGGATTTTGCCGGGAAGCCATGTGTTGAAGCGCAGGATGAGTTAAGGAGCGCAGTTACCTGTCCGGGATTTTTACCCGGCTTTTTTTATGTCAATACCGGACAAATTTAAGATGGCGTAAACAATAACAAATAAGATCCTTCGGTTAAAGCATCAGGATGACAATCGATCAAATTATTCCGGATGAAGCGAAGAATCTTAAACCAGAAAGAAGGAGAAAGATTATGAAAAACATTACTATTAAAAATATCATTACCGGTTTACTTACGCTGACACTTGGTGCAGCCCTGTTGACCGGATGCTCAAATGCCAAGGCACAGTCTGATGTGCAGGGTGATACAGCGCAGGCAAATGCGGAAGAAACAGCCGGAAGTGATAAGGCAGCCGCATCAGATCAGATATTCAGAACACTTGATGAGATCAAGGCAGACGGAACAGTAAATATCGGAGTATTTTCCGATAAGAATCCATTTGGATATGTGGATGAGAACGGTGAGTATCAGGGATATGACGTATACTTTGCCGAGAGGATCGGACAGGATCTGGGTGTGGATATCAACTACGTTTCCACAGAGGCAGCCAGCAGGGTTGAATATCTGGAGACCGGCAAGGTGGATATAGTCCTTGCAAACTTCACCGTTACAGAGGAGAGAGCACAGAAGGTTGACTTTGCTCTTCCTTACATGAATGTGGCACTGGGTGTGGTATCACCCGAGGATAAGGTGATCACAAGCCTCGATGAGATCGGCGCCGATGATCAGGTGATCGTAATCTCAGGCACCACCGCAGAGACCTATCTGGAGCAGAACAATCCTGAGATCAAGCTTCAGAAGTTTGACACCTATGCTGCCGCAAAGACCGCTTTTGAAAACGGAACCGGAGTGGCCTGGGCAAATGACAATACAGAGGTTATAGCTTACTCACTGGAGAATCCCGGATATGTGGTAGGTATCCCTTCACTGGGAAGTCAGGATACTATCGCACCTGCTGTATCCAAGGGCAACAGCTCACTTCTTGACTGGCTTAATGATGAGATAAAGGCTCTTGGCGAAGAGAATTTCTTCCATGCAGATTATGAGGCAACTCTCCTTGATACCTACGGAAAAGATTATGAGGATACCCTTGTGGTAGAAGGCGGCGTAGTAGCAGCAGGCGCAGCCGCTGCAACTGTATCAGGTGACGGAGCAAAGCTTGATATACCTCAGGGTAACGGCGAAGTGATCAAGATCGCAGCATCTCCCATACCCCACGCAGAGATACTTGAAAAAGCAGGCGAGATACTTAAGGATTACGGATATGAACTTGATATAGTAGAGTTTGAAGATTATGTACAGCCCAACCTGGTAGTGGAGTCCGGCGAGTTTGACGCCAACTATGTGGAGCATGTGCCTTACCTCAACAGCTTTAACGAGGAGCAGGGAACCCATCTGGTAGATGCAGGACAGATCCACTATGAGCCCTTCGGTATCTACCCCGGAACAAAGAAGAGCCTTGATGAGATAGCTGATGGCGACAGGATCGCAGTACCTAACGATACTACCAATGAGGCAAGAGCACTCCTGCTTTTGCAGGATAACGGCCTTCTTACACTTAAGGATGGAGCAAGCCTTACCGCAACTGTAAACGATATCGAAGATAACCCTTACAACATCGAGTTTGTAGAACTGGAGGCTGCCCAGGTGGCCAGAGTGGTGGATGAGGTCGAGTATGTGGTCCTCAACGGAAACTATGCTCTTGAGGCAGGATACTCCGTAGGCAGGGATTCCATAGCATATGAGGCTACCGATTCAGTGGCTGCAAAGACCTATGTAAATATCATCGCCGTGGAAGAGGGCAATGAGAATCTGGACAAGATAAAGGCACTGGTTGCAGTGCTTCGATCCGAAGAGATCGAAAAGTTCATCACCGATAACTATGATGGTGCGGTAGTATTCTTTAAAGGATAAAAGGGTAACGGATAATGAGCGGGATAAAGATCAGACATCTGACAAAGAAATTTGAGGCGGACGGTCATATACTGACGGCTCTTGACGATGTGAACCTGCAGATAGAGTCAGGTGAGATCTATGGCATCATAGGGATGTCCGGCGCCGGAAAAAGCACGCTGGTAAGGTCGATCAATTTTCTGGAAAGGCCTACAGAGGGGCAGGTGCTCATAGACGGCGTCGATCTCGCGGAATTATCCGAAAGAGACCTTCGAAAAAAACGTGCCGACATCGGCATGATATTTCAGGGCTTTAATCTCCTGGAGCAAAAGAATGTGATAAGCAATGTGTGCTTTCCTCTGGAGATAGCCGGCGTAAAGAAAAAAGACGCCATAGTAAGGGCGAGGGAGCTTTTGAAAAGAGTGAACCTGGAGGATAAGGAAAAGGCCTATCCATCCAGACTGTCGGGAGGTCAAAAGCAGAGAGTGGCCATAGCCAGAGCCCTGGCCAGCAATCCTAAGATACTCCTTTGCGATGAAGCTACCAGCGCCCTGGATCCCCAGACCAGTGATTCTATTTTGAAGCTGTTAAAGCAGATAAATGAAGATCTGGGGATCACCATAGTGATCATCACTCATCAGATGAGCGTGGTCACACAGATCTGCGATAAAGTGGCGATCGTGGAAAACGGAAAGATAGTGGAGGAAGGAAAGACTGCCGAGATCTTTGATTCACCAAAGTCCGATGCTGCGAAAGAACTCATTTCAGGGAATAATAACAGTTTCCTCCCCTTGGAAGAGCTTAACAGTGACAAAGTGATTCGGATAGTCTTTTCCGAAAACTCCGCATTTGAACCGGTGATCGCCAATGCCATATTAAAATTTGAGACGCCGATAAATATCCTGAAGGCCGATACCCGGAATGTAGGCGGTATCGCGAAGGGCGAGATGCTGCTGGGACTGCATTATGGATCCGGCGTCGAAAAAGATTTCATTGAATACTTCAGGGAAAGAGGACTTGTGGTGACTGAAGTAAAAGAAACGGAGGTGAAGAGCCATGTTTGATGCAAAGGTACTGTCCATGCTGGCAGAGGGCATAAAGGATACGCTGTATATGACTCTTGTCTCCACCCTGGCAGGTTATGTGCTGGGGCTCCCTTTGGGGATCATACTCTGCGTAACTGGTAAGAACGGTCTCCATCCGAATAGTGTGATATACCGTATTCTTGATTTTATCTGCAATATAATAAGAAGCGTGCCGTTTCTCATATTGCTGATCGTGCTCATTCCTTTTACCAGGGCGCTGGTGGGGCAAAGCTACGGCTCAACCGCCACCATAGTTCCGCTGGTGATCTGTGCGGCACCTTATATCGCACGTGTGGTGGAGGCCTCTCTTAACGAAGTGGACCCCGGCGTAGTGGAGGCGGCAAAATCCATGGGCGCCGATAATTTTCAGATAATATACAAAGTACTCCTGGTGGAGGCAAAGACTTCGCTCATGGCGGGTGCCACCATCACCACGGGAATACTCTTAGGGTACTCGGCCATGTCGGGAACCGTAGGCGGCGGAGGATTAGGCGATATCGCCGTGAGATATGGATATTACAGATGGCAGACGGATATCATGGTGGTCACCGTGGTATTGCTGATAGTCATCTTTCAGATAATACAGAACCTGGGAACAAAGATCGTAATGGCCTTCGATCACAGAAAGAAGTAAGGATCATTTATGGAAACAGAAGCGATAAGAGAATACATACCTCTCTATACACAGGCGTTCATATTGACGCTCAAGACCGGCTGGCTGGGTATACTGCTGTCGGCCATCATAGGGATATCGGGGGGGTTTGTACTTTATTTTAAACTGCCCGTACTCTCTTCGCTTGTAAAGATGTACGTAGAGCTTTTTCGAAATACGCCGCTTCTGGTCCAGTTGTTTTTTATATATTTTGGCCTGCCTAAAATAGGGATCGCCCTGTCGGCCTTCGTCTGCGGCGTGCTGGGACTGGGTCTTCTGGGCGGAGCATATATGACGGAGAGCATTCGGAGCGGTCTTGAGGCCGTACCGGACAGTCAGAAAGAGGGAGCTGTATCCCTGGGACTTGACAGGAGGCAGTTATTTATATATGTAGTTTTGCCTCAGGCTTTTGCCATCAGCATTCCGTCTATCGTGGCCAACGTTATATTTTTGCTCAAAGAGACCAGCGTGTTTTCCGCCATAAGCCTCATGGATCTCATGTTTCAGGCAAAGGATCTGATTGGGCTTTATTACAAGACGGCGGAGTGCCTTATCCTGCTGGTGGTATTCTATATAATCATGCTGCTGCCGGTGTCGGCTCTTGGCAGATATTTTGAGAAAAAACTCCGTTTCGGAATGTATGGAGATTGAGAGATGTTTGGTTCACTGGGATTTGATGTGCTGTTTAAAGGCACCAATATGGCAAGGCTTTTAGGGGGACTGGGTATTGCCCTTAAGATCAGCCTGATCTCCGTGGCGATAAGCATTGCGGCGGGGATAGTGATCGGCATCCTGATATCTTTAAAGAACCCTGTCATGGACGGCGTATTTAAGGTATATCTGGAGATCGTCAGGATAATGCCTCAGATGGTACTGCTTTTTATAGTATATTTTGGAGCTGCAAAGGCGATGGGACTTAATCTTTCACCTGAGCTTTCCTCCATTATAGTTTTCTCCTTCTGGGGGATCGCGGAGATGTCTGATCTGGTGCGTGGCGCCGTGACCAGCATCCCGGCGATCCAGTATGAAAGCAGCGCGGCGCTGGGATTTAACAGATGGCAGACTTATGCGTATGTGATCATTCCGCAGACAGCCAGAAGGATAATCCCCATGTCCATCAATTTGATCACCCGTATGATCAAAACTACGAGTCTGGTGATGATGATAGGCATCGTCGAGGTGCTCAAGGTGGGGCAGCAGATAATAGAAGCCAACCGTAAATCTTCGCCTAACGCGGCTTTCGGAATTTTTGCCACAGTCTTCGTCCTGTATTTTCTGGCTTGCTATCCTATAAGCTGCCTGTCAAAATATCTGGAGAAAAAGTGGGAGAACTGAAATTAAACATATTATAGCAAAAAAAATGCCGGCCGGATCAGACCGTGTAATACAGATTCATGTGGAGATCTATACATGAGTAATAAAGATACAATACTTACGGTAGAACATTTATATAAAGCCTTTGATGGCACGAGCGTGTTGGAAGATATAAATCTGGAAGTCCAAAAGGGCGAGGTCATAGTGCTGGTGGGGCCGTCGGGCTGCGGCAAAAGCACTTTTCTAAGGTGCCTCAACGCCCTGGAAGAAACAGATGAAGGCAGGGTCCTTCTGGATGGCGAGGTGATAAATCCCGCAGAGGGGAAAAGCCTGAGTCATGTCAGGGAAAGGATCGGCATGGTATTTCAGAGTTATGATCTGTTTCCCCACAAAACCATTTTGGATAATATCATGCTCGCTCCTCTTAAGGTACAAAAGAGAGATAAGGAAGGGGTGAAGGCTGAGGCCATTGAGCTTCTGGAAAGGGTAGGTCTGTTTTCTCATAAAGATAAATATCCCCGTCAGCTTTCCGGCGGACAAAAGCAGAGGGTGGCCATAGTGCGCGCTCTCATCATGCATCCCGAGGTATTGCTTCTGGATGAGATCACCGCAGCTCTGGATCCCGAGATGGTGAGAGAGGTGCTGGATGTGGTGCTGTCCCTGGCAAAGGAGGGCAGGACCATGGTCATGGTCACACATGAGATGGCCTTTGCAAGAGCCGTTGCCGACAGGATCATCTTTATAGATGGCGGCAAAGTGGTGGAGGAGGCAGCTCCGGATGAGTTTTTCGATGCGCCGAGGACTGAGCGCGCCGCCAGGTTTTTGAAGACTTTTTCGTTTTAAATAAATTTTTTAAAATAATTCTTGTAATTTTATCCCCATTGTGATAATATGTTTACTGTTCTGCCCTCAATAGGGTTTTTCTGCCCTTTTGCAGGAGCAAGGATAATTCTCCTCACGGAGAATTTTTGAAGTCCCTCAAAGCATTATCCTAAGGAATCCCCCACTTCGTGGTACCCCTTAGGATGAAGGACTGGGCTCCCCCGATACAAGATCGGGGGCAGTATTGATCATCTTATTTTTAAAGGAGGTATGTTATGAAAGTAAGATCTTCAGTTAAGCCCATCTGCGAAAAGTGCAAGATCATCAAGAGAAAGGGTCGTATCAGAGTAATCTGTGAGAACCCCAAGCACAAGCAGAGACAGGGCTGATCAACAAAAATATTACGAAAGGAGGAAGTACTCACATGGCTCGAATTTCCGGTGTAGATTTACCGAGAGATAAGCGTGTGGAGATCGGACTTACCTATATCTATGGTATAGGCGTACCCAGCTCAAAGCGTATACTCGCCGAGGCTAAGGTTAATCCCGATACCCGCGTAAGAGATCTGACAGACGAAGAGGTCGACAGGATCCGTGCCGTAATCGATGAGACCCAGATGGTAGAGGGTGATCTTCGTCGTGAAATAGCGATGAACATCAAGAGATTACAGGAGATCGGATGCTATCGCGGAATCCGTCACAGAAAGGGCCTGCCTGTCCGTGGTCAGAAGACTAAGACCAACGCAAGGACCAGGAAGGGACCCAAGAGAACCGTTGCTAATAAGAAGAAGTAATTTAGTGCGGATCATTGTTCAATTCACAAGTTTTAATAGGAAAGTAGGTTAGTTTTATTATGGCTAAAAAAGTTACTAAAAAGGTGACAAAAAAGCGCGTAAAGAAAAACGTTGAACGCGGACAGGCACATATCCAGGCATCATTCAACAATACTATCGTTACTCTGACTGATGCACAGGGGAATGCCCTCAGTTGGGCAAGTGCCGGTGGTCTTGGATTCAGAGGTTCAAGGAAATCTACTCCATATGCGGCACAGATGGCGGCAGAGACTGCGACAAAGGCAGCTCTCAACTATGGCCTTAAGTATGTGGATGTATTTGTAAAGGGACCCGGTTCAGGACGTGAGGCAGCTATCAGAGCATTGGCTGCTACAGGCTTAGAGGTGGTTTCCATTACAGATGTCACCCCCGTACCTCATAACGGGTGCCGTCCACCCAAGCGCAGGAGGGTCTGAAATCTGCTCGCCGCTTAGCGGCTCACATATTTCAGACGAAGAAGAAGATTTTCCTTATCTTCTTTGTAAACTGCTTAACACACGAAAGTGTGCGATGTTGTAACAAACGGGGCATTGCCCCATCACAGGTTTAGGAGGAAATAAAGATGGCAGTGAATAGAACTCCGGTTCTTAAGAGATGCAGATCTTTAGGACTCGATCCCATTTATCTGGGAATCGACAAGAAGTCCAACAGAGAGCTTAAAAGAGCAAACCGTAAGGTTAGTGAGTACGGACTTCAGCTTCGCGAGAAGCAGAAGGCAAAGTTTATATACGGTGTTCTGGAGAAGCCTTTCAGAAATTATTATGAGAGAGCTGACCGTCAGAAGGGACAGACCGGTGAGAACCTTATGATCCTTCTGGAGAGAAGACTGGATAATGTAATTTTCCGTCTCGGTTTTGCCAGAACCAGAAGAGAGGCCAGACAGATCGTGGATCACAAGCATGTATCCGTTAACGGAAAGTGCGTAAACATCCCCTCATATCTGATCAAGGCCGGCGACGTGATCGAGATCCGTGAGAAGTTTAAGGGATCCCAGAGATATAAGGATATCATTGAGGCAGCAGGCGGCAGATTGGTACCTGCATGGCTTGAGGCAGACCAGGAGGCACTCAAGGGAACTGTAAATGCACTTCCCACCCGTGAGGAGATCGACGTGCCCGTAAACGAGATGCTTATAGTCGAGCTGTATTCTAAGTAATCCCCCGGGGGTAACCGTAACAAATCACATAAGGAGGTACGTCTGTGTTTGATTTTGAAAAGCCGAATATCGAGATCACTGAGTTATCGGAAGATAAAAAATACGGCAGATTCGTGGCTGAGCCCCTTGAGCGCGGCTATGGTATCACACTTGGCAATTCCCTTCGCAGGATAATGCTCTCCTCACTTCCCGGAGCAGCAGTAAGCCAGGTGAAGATCGACGGTGTACTTCATGAGTTTTCCACCATCCCCGGAGTTAAGGAGGATGTGACGGAGATCATCATGAACATCAAGCACATCGCCATAAAGAACAGCAGCTCCACCAATGAGCCCAAGACCGCCTATATAGAGGCTTCCGGTGAGGGTGTAGTAACAGCCGGAGACATCAAGGCTGATCAGGATATTGAGATCATGAATCCCGATCTTGTTATTGCTACATTAAGCGGCGGTAAGGACACCAAGCTCAACATGGAGCTTACCATTACAAACGGCCGTGGCTACGCAGGAACCGATAAGAATAAAGATCAGAACGGTTCCATAGGCGTGATAGCTGTTGATTCGGTATACACTCCCGTGCAGCGTGTCAACATGAATGTCGAGAATACCCGTGTGGGTCAGATCACCGACTTTGACAAGCTTACCCTTGATGTATACACCAACGGTACTCTTTCTCCCGAGGAAGCAGTATCACTGGCAGCAAAGGTGCTGAACGAGCATCTGTCCCTGTTCATCGATCTGTCTGAAGTGGCACAGAAGGCAGATGTCATGAGTCTTGATTCTGCATCGGCAGATACAGTCAGCATAAAGAACATGAACATCGATGAGCTAGAGCTTTCCGTTCGTTCCTTTAACTGCTTAAAGAGAGCCAGCATCAATACCGTAGAGGAATTGATCAGCAAGACTCCCGAAGAGATGATGAAGGTCAGGAATCTGGGCCGCAAGTCTCTTGAAGAGGTTCTGGCAAAGCTCAAGGAGCTGGGTCTGGAGCTCAACCAGGGAGACGCAGAGTAATTTATAAATAAAGAGTGTGTGCAGTAAAACCACAGGGTATGCGCATGCTCCTCCAATAAGGCGTTGACTGAAGGGTCGTAAGACCAAAAGGCGGATCCTTTGGAGCCTTCATTAAAGAGAGGTAAAATATTATGTCTAAGTACAGAAAACTGGGAAGAACATCTTCACAGAGAAAGGCCCTTTTAAGAGGCCAGGTAACAGCCCTTATCAATAACGGCAAGATCATCACCACCGAAGCCAGGGCAAAGGAAGTACGTAAGGTTGTTGAAGGTCTTATTGCGCTGGCAGTTAAGGAAAGAGATAATTTTGAGACCGTTACCGTAGATGCAAAGATCGCTGAGAAGGATAAGGACGGTAAGAGAGTAAAGGGTGATGACGGCAAGGCTAAATTCGTAATCGTTCAGAAGGAGATCAAGAAGGATCTGCCCTCCAGATTACATGCCCGTCGTCAGATGCTCAAGGTATTATATCCCGTCAAGGAAGTTCCCGCAGAGGGCTCAGGACGCAAGAAGAATACCAAGCAGGTTGATCTCGTAGAGAAACTTTTCGATGAGATCGCTCCCAAGTATGCAGATCGCAACGGTGGTTACACCAGGATCGTAAAGATGGGACCCAGAAAGGGCGATGCAGCCATGGAGGTTCTGCTGGAGCTCGTATAAGAAGCAGAGCTGAAAATTTATGAAATGTAATATGAAAGGCCGGGATTTTATCTCGGCTTTTCTTACATTACTCCCCCCGAACTTGTTTCGGGGGAGCCAGTCGCGGCTTTGAGCGACTTCAAAACTTCTCCGTCAGGAGAAGTTACATTGTGCCCCCGATTTTATAATATGAATTTTATCGAAACCGAAAAGGTTATATTTGAATATATAGAACGTGATGAGGAAGGCAATCCGGTAAAGGTAAAGCGCGCACTGGATGATGTCTCGATTTCTGTCAAAAAAGGCCAGTTCATTGCCATCCTGGGACACAACGGTTCCGGGAAGTCCACTCTTGCAAAGCATCTTAACGCATTGCTTTATCCCACCGAAGGGAAGGTGCTGATCGATGGTATGGATACTCTGGAGGATCCCAATACCATGAAGGTGAGACGCCGGGTGGGCATGGTCTTTCAGAATCCGGACAATCAGATCATAGGCTCCGTGGTGGAAGAAGACGTGGGCTTCGGACCTGAGAATCTGGGTATACCTACGAACGAGATCCGTGAAAGAGTGGATGAGAGCCTTAAGATCCTGGATATGTACGCTTACAGACTTCATTCACCGAATCGCCTGTCCGGTGGCCAGAAGCAGCGTGTGGCCATAGCCGGAGTCATAGCCATGCATCCCCAGTGCATAGTATTGGATGAGGCTACAGCCATGCTGGATCCGGAGGGCCGTAAGGAAGTGATCCGTGCCGCCAGGGCCCTCAATGATGTGGAAGGCATGACCATAATCCTTATCACACATTACATGGATGAAGTGATCTACGCGGATAATGTATTTGTCATGAGCGAGGGCAGAGTCGTGATGCAGGGAACGCCCCGTGAGATCTTTTCTCAGGAAGAGTCGTTGAATGCACTTCGTTTGGAACTTCCCGCAGTCACTAAGCTCGCCGCGAAACTCAAACGTGCCGGCATTCCCGTTCACGACGGGATCCTCACGGCGAAGGAACTGGCGGACGCGCTGGTGTTATAATTGATGAATTCCCATTATTTATTGACGAGAGCATGTTTTTCCGTCACCTGTTCAATACTTTTGCATGGATCCAAGTCCATGCGTAAGACCGAGGAATTTCACGAGCGGAAGAATATAATTTACTGAAACTTCCCACATGTCATCCTGAGTGAAACGAAGGATCCTGAAAGAGTTAAAGGATTTAAAAAGGTCATCTTTATAAAGATTCTTCGCTGCGCTCAGAATGACATAAATTGCTTATTTTATCATCAAGTGGGAAGTTTTAGTAATCTAATATAAGATATGCCTATAATCTTAAACCACGTAAATCATATATACAGCGCGGGAACCTCCTACGAAGTCAAAGCCCTGGACGATGTAAGCCTCACGATTGACGATCATGAATTCGTGGGCATCATCGGACATACGGGCTCAGGCAAGTCTACCCTGATACAGCACATGAACGGCCTGCTGAAACCCACCTCAGGTGAGATTTTGTATAACGGACAGAATATCCACGACAAGGACTACGATCGCAATTCACTCAGGGCAAAAGTGGGACTGGTATTCCAGTACCCCGAGTATCAGCTCTTTGAATCAGACGTTTTTACGGATGTGTGTTTCGGCCCCAAAAATCTGAAGCTTTCAAAAGTGGAAGTGGAAGCGAGAGCATACGACGCTCTTAATCTTATGGGACTGCCCAAAGAGAAATGGTATTCATCACCCTTTGAACTCTCCGGCGGACAGATGCGCAGGGCGGCTATAGCCGGAGTCCTGGCCATGAAGCCACAGGTCCTTGTGCTGGATGAGCCCACGGCGGGGCTGGATCCCAAGGGCAGGGATGAACTGCTGGATGTCCTGAGCCGCATGAGGACGGATGAAGGCATGACCGTGGTGCTGGTCTCTCACAGCATGGAGGACATGTCAAAGTACGCTGACCGTGTCGTGGTGATGAACAAAGGGAAACTGGTGATGAACGGTACTCCCGGGCAGATCTTTTCACGCTATAAAGAACTGGAACAGATACACCTGTCGGCTCCGGCAGTCACATACATAATGGAAGAATTACGCAGGGCAGGACTCTCGGTACCCATTGATGTGCGCGATGTGGATGAGGCAGCCGAGGCTATTAAAAAGATTATTTTGTAAATGTTTACCGATATTACACTGGGACAATATTATCAGACGAAGTCCGTCCTTCACGATCTGGATGCCAGGGTAAAGCTGGTGGGGACTTTTTTGTATATCATAACGGTCTTTGTGTGCAACAGCATTACCGCCTTTATAGTGGCGGGGCTGTTTTTGACCTTTGTGATTGCGATATCCCATGTGCCGGCGTCCTTCATGTTTAAGGGACTTAAGGGCATAGCCATGCTCATCATTTTTACCGTGGCATTTAATCTGTTTCTGACGCCGGGCACTGTCATCTGGCAGTACGGGGTTTTTCATATCACGAAGGAAGGTATAAGGATCGCTATTCTGATGCTTCTGAGACTGACCCTGCTGATATCCGGGACCTCGATACTTACGCTGACCACTACTCCCAGCAATCTGACCGACGGCCTGGAATCCATTCTGGGACCTTTTCAGAAAGTCGGAGTGCCTGTACACGAAGTGGCAATGATGATGTCCATAGCGCTCAGGTTCATTCCCATCCTCATGGAGGAGACGGATAAAATAATAAAAGCACAGACCGCAAGAGGGGCGGATTTTGAAACCGGTAATCTTTTTACCAGGGCAAAAAACATGATCCCGATACTGGTACCGCTTTTCGTATCCGCCTTTAGACGGGCCTCGGATCTGGCTCTTGCCATGGAGGCGCGGTGTTATCAGGGCGGTGCCGGCAGGACAAAAATGAAGCCGCTGCACTATGAAAAAAGGGATGGCGCAGCGTATGTAATATTAGTGGTTTACACAACGGTGATATGCGTGATAACATGGTAACTATTCAGGACAGCACATAAATATGTAAAATGTGTCGTCGGGAGCTTGCTCACGTAAGACATATTTTACATATTTATGTATTGGATGGATCCAATCACCGAAAAAAACGAAGTTTTTTGAGGTGTGTCCTGAATAGTTATAACGAAATTATAATAAGGGGGAATATAAAATGCCAATTACAGAATTACTGGAGAGAAATGCGAAACTGTACGGAAATGATGTGGCTCTGGTGGAGATCAATCCGGAGATATCGGAGCAGCAGCGTGTGACCTGGAAGGAGTACGAGTTAATACGTCCTACCGGAAATACCTATTACCGACGTCAGATCAGCTGGGCAGTATTTGATGAAAAGGCAAACAGAGTAGCTAATCTGCTTTTATCCAGGGGCATACTGAAAGGCCAGAAGGTAGCCATTCTTTTGATGAACTGTCTTGAGTGGCTTCCCATTTATTTCGGAGTACTTAAGGCAGGTGCGGTAGCCGTGCCCCTCAATTTCAGATATACTGCCGATGAGATAGAGTATTGTCTTAAAAAGGCAGATGCGGATGTACTTTTTTACGGACCGGAATTCATCGGACGTATAGAAGATATTTCAGGTAAGATATCAAAGAATCATCTCCTTTTCTTCGTGGGTGATTCCTGTCCCGCATATGCAGATGATTATTTCAGGCTGGTAAGCAATTGTGAAAGTAATAATCCCGGCATAGCCATAACAGATGATGATATAGCTGCCATTTATTATTCTTCCGGAACTACAGGTTTCCCCAAGGCTATTTTGCATAATCACAGAGCTCTGATGCAGTCGGCACAGATGGAAGCTACCCATCATGAGACCACCAAGGATGACGTTTTCCTCTGCATTCCGCCTCTTTATCATACAGGTGCAAAGATGCACTGGTTCGGCTCTCTTTACACAGGCAGCCGTGCGGTACTGTTAAAGGGGACCAGTCCCGAGGCGATCCTGGCTTCGGTTTCCAATGAGGGCTGTACCATAGTCTGGCTTCTGGTGCCTTGGGCCCAGGATATACTGGTGGCGTTGGATTCCGGTGAGATAAAGCTTGAAAACTATAAACTGTCACAGTGGAGACTCATGCATATAGGCGCACAGCCAGTTCCCCCCAGCATGATAAGACACTGGCTGGAGTATTTCCCCAATCATAAATATGATACAAACTACGGACTTTCAGAGTCCACAGGTCCCGGCTGTGTGCATCTGGGAATGGAAAATACCCATAAGGTGGGCGCCATCGGCGTGCCCGGCTTTAACTGGGAGATAAAGATAATAGATGAAGACGGTTCTATCGTAAAGCAGGGTGAGGTCGGAGAACTTTGTGTAAAGGGTCCCGGCGTTATGCTGGGATATTACAAGGATCAGGAAGCCACTGATGAAGTTCTTAAGGACGGATGGCTTCACACCGGCGATATGGCACGTCAGGATGAGGATGGCTTCATCTTCCTGGTAGACAGGAAGAAGGATGTGATCATAAGCGGTGGCGAGAATCTTTATCCTGTGCAGATAGAATCCTTCCTGTCCGCTAATCCTAAGATCCATGATGTGGCAGTCATAGGTCTGCCGGATAAGAGACTGGGCGAGATCGCCGCAGCCATTATCCAGATAAAGGAAGGCATGGAGTGCACCGAGGAAGAGATACAGCAGTTCTGCATGGATCTTCCCAGATATAAGAGACCCAAGAAGATCATCTTTGCCCCTGTTCCCAGAAATGCGACAGGCAAGATAGAAAAACCTGCCCTCAGAGAAAAGTATGGAAGCAAACACCTCATCGAAGATGAGATCAAAGGGTAGATCAGTCATCATCAAGAACTGTATTAATTGTCATTATCAAGAGTTTTATCAATTGTCATCATCAGGAGCGTAATCAATTGTCATCATCAGGAGCGTAATCAATTGTCATTCTGAGGAGCAACGCGACGAAGGATCTTGACTAAGATGGCAAAACAGAAAACCTAAACCCAGGAGAGGAATATAGAAATGAAAGAACTTATGTTAGGAAACAAGGCAGCGGCCAGAGGCCTTTTTGAGGCAGGCGTCAGTTTTGTGTCCAGTTATCCCGGTACTCCCAGCACGGAGATCACCGAAGAAGCAGCAAAATATGATGAGATATACTGTGAGTGGGCGCCCAATGAAAAGGTAGCCATGGAGGCTGCTTTTGGCGCTTCGCTTTCCGGCGTCAGATCGTTTTGCGGCATGAAGCATGTGGGACTTAACGTGGCGGCAGATCCTCTTTATACCATGTCATATACCGGTGTAAATGCCGGCTTGGTGGTAGGTGTGGCCGATGACGCCGGCATGCATTCCTCTCAGAATGAGCAGGATTCCCGCAGACATGCCATAGGAGCCAAGGTTCCCATGCTGGAGCCTTCCGATTCCGAGGAAGCCCTGGAATTTGCTAAGCTGGCCTATGAGCTTTCGGAAGAGTATGATACTCCCGTACTTTTAAAGATGTGTACCAGAGTGGCTCATTCCCAGAGTCTGGTGGAGACCTCTTCGCGTAATGTCGTGGAAAAAACCTATGAGAAAAATCCGGCCAAATATTCTATGGCTCCCGCCAATGCTATCCGCCGTCATCCTTTTGTGGAGGAAAGGATGAGAAAACTGGCCGAGTATGGCGAGACCTCCGGAATAAACCGTGTAGAAAAGGTAGAAGGTGCAAAGAGGGGCTTTATAACCTCCAGTACGTCTTACCAGTATGTAAAGGAAGTATTCGGAAATGATTCTTCCATATTGAAGCTGGGCATGGTCAATCCTCTTCCCGACAAGCTTCTTGTGGATTTTGCAAAGTCCGTGGAAGAAGTGTATGTGGTGGAGGAACTGGACCCAGTGATAGAGGAGCATTGCAAGGCTCTGGGCCTTACTGTACATGGTAAGGATATCCTTCCCATCTGCGGTGAGTTTTCACAGGGACTTTTGAGAGAGTGCATTCTGGGAGAAAAGGCGGAGTATCCCGAGTTTGGTGAAGCCACTCCCGTCCGTCCCCCTGTAATGTGTGCAGGCTGCCCTCACAGAGGTCTGTTCTATTCATTGAAGAAACTTAACTGCACAGTGCTGGGTGATATAGGTTGTTATACTCTGGGCGGTACGCCTCCCCTCGGTATGATGGACATGACTCTTTGCATGGGCGCATCTGTAAGTGCGGTTCATGGTTTCAACAGAGCCAGGGAACTCAAAAACGAAACCGATAAAAAGAATATAGTAGCTGTCATAGGTGATTCTACCTTCATGCATTCCGGTATGACAGGCCTTGCAAATATAGCATATAATATGACGAATTCCACTGTCATCATAGTGGATAATTCCATCACAGGTATGACGGGACATCAGCAGAATCCCACCACCGGATATAATATAAAGGGCGATCCCGCAGGCAAGATCGATCTGGAGGCTCTGTGTCATGCCCTGGGCTTTGAGAGAGTCAGCGTGGTGGATCCTTATGATCTGTCACAGTGTGAGAAGGTGATAGGTGAGGAGCTTGGAGTAGATGCGCCTTCTGTGATCATATCACGCCGTCCCTGCGCATTGCTTAAGTATGTGAAGCATAATCCCCCTCTTTGCGTGGACAGTGAAAAATGTAAGAGCTGTAAGAGTTGCATGCGCATAGGCTGTCCTGCCATATCCATGAAAGCTGACGGTACGGGAACCGTTAAGGCCGTGATAGACAAGACCCAGTGTACAGGCTGCGGTATCTGCAAGCAGATGTGTGCATTCTCAGCGATTTCGTAAACTTTTGTCATCCTGAGGAGCGAAGCGACGAAGGATCTTGAAAGATCTGGCATATCAATAAAAGTAAAAAACAGAGGAATATGATATGAACACAAAGAATATAATGATAGTAGGTGTCGGCGGTCAGGGAAGCCTTCTGGCCAGCAAATTACTGGGACATCTTCTTCTCAAAAAAGGATATGATGTAAAGGTTTCCGAGGTACACGGTATGTCACAGCGCGGAGGCTCCGTGGTGACATATGTACGTTACGGTGAAAAGGTTTTTTCACCCATAATCGATAAGGGTGAGGCAGACTTCATCGTATCGTTTGAGCCTTTGGAGGCTGCCAGATGGATATCTTATCTTAAAAAGGATGGCTGTGTGGTGACGAATACCGTTCAGACGGATCCCATGACCGTGATCACGGGAGCTGCGGAGTATCCTGCCGATATCGTTTCAAAGATAAGCGCAACAGGCGTTAAGACGGATGCTCTCAACTGCCTTGAGCTGGCTGCACAGGCCGGTTCCGTGAAGGCGGTGAATCTGGTACTTTTGGGCAGGCTGTCCCACTATTTTGATTTCGATAAGAGCGACTGGGAAGAGGCTATAGTGGCCTGCGTTCCGGCAAAATTCCTGGAACTTAACAAAAAGGCGTTTGACCTGGGGCTTAATTATACTGCATAAAAAATATGAACGACGAGAGAGAAAAACGCACGGTAGAATATTCCAGGTCTGAATGGATGAAGATGATCCACTATGAAGACATAAACGGCAGCGGACGGTTGTTTGGAGGCCGCCTTATGCAGTGGATGGACGAGGTGGCAGGCATAGCGGCGCTGAGACATTCCGGCGCCATGGTAACTACCGCCGCCTGTGATAACCTGCAGTTTAAAAAGGGTGCATATATAAATGAGCTGCTGGTGATAATCTCCCGGCTGACTTATGTGGGCCGCACTTCCATGGAGGTTCGTGTGGATGTGTATGTGGAAGATCAGGATACAGGCATCAGACATCCCATAAACAGGGCATATTTTACCGAGGTGTGCGTGGATGAGAATGGTAAGCCCACCCCTGTCCGTTATGGGCTGGAACTCTTGACTGAGGCGGAAAGGGCAGAGTGGGAAGGCGCCCAAAAACGCATTGAAGTAAGAAAAAAGAGACGCAGTGAAGGCTTTTGATGAATTCTGTTTAAAAGACATGACTTTGAGGGGAAAGACAAAAATGCGGAAAGAATATGGGATCTTACGCCGGATCATTGGGTTGCTTTTAGTTTTTTTTGTGACTTTTTTTATTATACATCAAGGTGCATATGCGGCAGAAAATACGCGAGGAAGAGTTATACGCGTAGGCTGGCATGATGCACCTTTTTATATTACCGATCCAAGCGGCAGAAATTCGGGATATGCTTATGAGTATCTGTCTAAGCTTTCCGCTTATACGGGTTGGGAGTATGAATATGTGAAGGGCAGTTTTACGGACCTGTTGCAGATGCTTAAAGACGGTCAGATTGATATGATGAGTAACGTTTCATATTCCGATGAGCGTGCCAGGGACATTTTATATTCTTCCATCCCTATGGGTACAGAGTCGTATTATATTTTTGTTTCACCTGATAATACAAAGATCACGGCTGAGGATTATTCTTCATTGAATGGCATGACGATAGGCGTGGCCCAGGGTTCCATCCAGAAGGAAATTTTTGTAAGATGGGCAGATTCCCACAGTGTAAGCGTAAATCTGATCGAGATAAACGGTCATGAGGAGGAAGTGATCCACACGCTGGATAAACAGATGGATGCTTATGTCACCATGGACATTTATGCGGATTCTCAGGTTGCTGTTCCGGTCTGCAAGGTAGGATCCTCTGATTACTATTTTGTCGTCAGTAAGGATCAGCCCGAGCTGCAGACACAGCTGGATGTGGCCATGAACAAGATCCAGGATGAGAATAAATTCTATAACATGGAACTGTACGATAAATACTTAAGTAACGTACAGACTGAAAAATATCTGGATCCGAAAGAAAGGAAATGGCTTTCCGAACATGGTGTTATCCGTGTGGGATATCAGGATAATTATCTGGCATTTTGTGCAAAGGATTCACGGACAGGAGAACTGACAGGTGCTTTAAGGGACTATCTGGCGTATGTTTCAGCCGTTTTTGAAAATGACTATCTTAATATTGAAACCATTGCTTATCCGACTGTAGGTGCGGCCATGGATGCCCTTGATGCCGGAGAGATAGACTGTGTGTTTCCTGCAAATCTGACTGATTATGACAGCGAGATTATGGGTCTGGTCATGTCTCCTCCCCTGATGCGCACGGAAATGGACGCAGTGTTCAGAGCGTCGGATCAAAAGGAATTTGTACGTAAAAATGATGTGACTGTTGCCGTAAATGAAGGTGACACAAATTATGAGTTGTTCCTGGCGGATAATTATCCCACCTGGAAGCCGGTTTATTATGCAAACACGCAGGCAGGGCTTGACGGCGTGGCAAACGGGAAAGCTGACTGTGTTATCATCAGTAATTACAGATACAACAACATTTCCAAGCAGTGCGAAAATCTGCACCTGACTACTGTATATACCGGCGTGGACATGGATTATTGCTTTGCTTTCAGAAAAGGAGAAACCGAACTGTATTCCATAATGGCAAAGGCGATAAGCCTGGTGCCGGATTCAGTGGTTCATACTGCACTGACATATTATTCCACCGAGGATGTGAAAGTCAGCTTTCTGGAACTCGTCAAGGATAACCTTCTTATAGTCATGACAGTGATAGCTGCCGTCCTGCTGGTGATCCTGATACTTTTGCTGAGAGGCATAAAGGCGGAAAGAAAGATCGTCGAAGAAGAACGGATGCTGAAAGCGCTTAACAAAAAGGTATTTGTCGATTCGCTGACTTCGGTCAGAAATAAAGGCGCTTTTGACGATTACACCAGGGAACTTCAGGAAAAGATAGATAACAACGAAGAAGTGAAATTCGCCATAGGCGTGTTTGACTGTGATAATCTGAAGCAGGTCAACGACGAGAACGGACATGACAAGGGCGATATCTACATAAAGACCGCCAGTCGGCTGATCTGTCGGATATTTGATCACAGCCCCGTGTTCAGGATAGGTGGAGATGAATTTGCCGTGGTACTTCAGAATGATGATTACCGTGACAGAGACAAACTGATGGTACTGTTTGAAAAAGAGCGTTCTGAACTCTGTGAGCGCGCGGATAACCGCTGGGAAGAGCCCAGGGTATCCATAGGTATCGCGGATTATGATCCCGAGCATGACAACTCCGTATCCGACACGATCCGCCGTGCCGATAAGCTCATGTATGAAAATAAGCGTCAGGGAAAAGCAAAGAATGGCTAAACGTCTTGGTTAAGTGGTTTTCGGTGGTGTAAATCGGATCACCACCGCTATTGTCATTCTGAGCGTAGCGAAGAATCTTGACAGACCGGACATATAAACTAAAGTGAATGTTGGGGAAAAAGAAAATATGGAACAGGAAGTTAAAAAAGCACCGGTGGCAGCAACGGTGTTTTCGATTATTTCTCTGGTATTGTCGGCGGGCTCAATGCTCTGTGCCCTCTGGTTGTTTTATATGGTAAATTATATGCCAAAATCCGGTAACGGAGACAGCCTCACATGGGGGGTAGTGGGTTTTGTCTCAGGAGCGGTCCTGTTAATCGCAGCGATATGGTGTGGTGCGCTCACCGGTGGTTTTATCGGCCTCATCATGCTCATCATAAGTCTGGTAAATAAGCTATACAGTATCATATGGATGCCGATCCTGGCGCTGATCTTTGGCACAGTTGCCATTATTATCTGCTGCGCTGTGCTTTAAAAACATGAATCATGTGACCAGTAGTATCATGGATAAGAAAATGTTATGAATAAAGTAACCCCGGCTGATCTCAAATGATTGACCGGGGTTATTTTTGTCTGAGGGATCAGCCTATGTTGATACCGTTATCGTTTAATTGCTTTTTAAGTTTTTCAATTTCTGAAGCCTGTCGGTCGATTTCTGAAGCCTGTCGGTCGATTTCTGAAGCCTGTCGGTCGATTTCTGAAGCCTGTCGGTCGATTTTATTTTGTAATGAATTGATGAAGTTCTGGTGCTCCTCGGCATCCAGGGCGAGCTTCCTGATCTGCTCATCCTCATTGGAAAGGAACAGATTCTTTGCGGTGTCATTTATATATGAATCCTGAGCTGCTATCATTTTGATCTCCCTCCATGTTTTTGCTTTGAAAAAGATTGCCCACTTATCGACATTATACTCCTTATCTT
>JAFRWW010000037.1 GCA_017441585.1 Lachnospiraceae bacterium | reverse complement strand
AAATATAAAGGATTGAATCCCGGACAATATGACGGCAGGACCCTCACATGGGCAAGAGGAAGGGAACTTCGCAGCGTAACCGCAGGGAAAAATAATTCTTCTTTAAAGCAGGATAAGAATAAGAAAAAATCAGAGGATGGCAGTTCATCCGTCGGTACGTCTGATCCTGACCCTGACCCTGTCCCGGAAGCATCGTCTGATGATGCAGGCCAGTTTAATAACATAACTTATGAGTATGACTATAATGGCGTCCGGATCGCAAAGACAGTTGACAATAAGCGTACGGAGTATATAATCAACGGTAACCGTGTTTTATCGCAGAAAACATCCGTTGCCGGGGATAAAAAGAAAAAAGATGATAAGGAGAATACTGCATCAGATCAGTATGAACTCATCAATTTCTATTACAGCAGTTCAGGAAAACTGTTGGAACTCGGTTATTCCCAAAACGGTGAAAAGGAAACACACTACACGGTCATCACCAATGCTGTAGGTGATGTGGTAGCACTTTACACATCAGACGGCATCCCGGTAGGAACATACAGCTATGATCCCTATGGCGGGATAACCGAAATATCGCGCAATGACAATTACAAAGATAAGGATGGCATCCTGGAAAAGAATCCTTTCCGTTACAGAAGTTATTATTTTGACACTGAAACAGGCTGGTACTACCTCAACAGCCGTTACTATGATCCTCAGGTAAAGCGGTTTATAAACGGCGATGATCCTTCATATTTAGGAGTGGGAGATGAAATAAATTCATATAATCTTTATGTGTATTGTGATGGTGATCCCGTGAATGGAAATGATCCTGCTGGATGTTTTGATGTGAGTGGCTTTGCTATTGGAACCGGTATAGCTTTGTTTGGTGTTGCGGCATTAATGGTAGCTACAGCTCCTGCATGGGCTGTTGTATTAGGAGTTGCTGCGGTGACTACGGGAGTAATTATGGCTGGAACGGCCGCTATTGATGGTGTGATGGCAATGGATTTATCGTATTCGAGACCGAATATGGATCCAATTATAAAAAAAACGGGATATCGTAAAGAGGGTGGTAGTGTATTATTGGATTTTGAAAACGATGAGGCTGTTTTATATGGTCACATTGGAGGTGGAGTGGGCGCGGCTTCAGCAGGTGTTACATATTCAGTTGGTGAAGTGTTTGGTTATACAGATCGTAATAGTTATAAAGGGGAATTTGTTGATTTCTCGGTAGCTAATACATATGGTATAGATTGTTGTTGGGCACCTGGTGGTAATTCCGCAAGTGCATTATCAGCCACATTTGGGAGCGGTAAAACACTTTCTTGTGGATATGATATGTATACGTCAGGTAAAGTGTTGTTTTCATGGTGAGATGTATGATGTCATTTTCATATAGTGAGTATAGATATATGTTGCTCATTGTGCCTATGCTAACAGGAATTATGATAATTGTTTCTTCAATATATTTCTGTGTTTGTAGTTTGTTGGAAAAAGATAAATTTAAAGGGAGGCTTGAAACGGTTTTTATAGTTGTGACTGCTGTATGGATGGTCTCAAGTGACAGTTATGAAAAATTAAAAAATGGTGGTATATATTTGGCTATTGAGAAGGAAACAGATGCTGTCGTTAAGGAAAGCAGAATTGAAAACATATTTGATCCTAGTGACAGATTAAATGGATTTAAATCAAGTTATGGAGCAGATATTGAAGTTGATGGAAGACTATTTTTTATTGAATCTGTTGACAATTTAAGTGTAGGCGATAAAGTGTTGTTTAAGTATTTACCTAAAAGTACGTGTGTATTGGAAATAACGAAGATTGAATAGTTAATTAGATTAATAGTTTATGTATTTAAAGATAAATTGCATATAGGCTAAGTAAATAGGGGGGTAGAATGGGATATGTTTATGTAACTATAATTGTGGCATTATTACTAAAGATTACGGGTCACTATAAAGCGGCATTTATTTTTGTAGTAGTGGCGATAACTCTGCGTTCGTTGCAATCATTGTATGCAATTATTAAGTTCAAACTAAAAGAAAAACGAGATGAACGTAAGGTTTAATTGAATAGTATGTACCTGTCACCATTAACAACTAGAGTTGCTCATGGAGTTGCAGATGTTTTACCATATAAGATGTGGGGAAATGCATACAATGATATATAAAAAATGGATAGTTATATTAGTTTTTTGCATAGTTGTTGTGCTTGTGATTGGAGTATATATTGTAAATATACCAATTAACAATGTAAAAAAATATGTATGTGAAAATTATGATGATTTGCGTGCTATTGCTTCAAAAACTGAAAATATTTTGATAAACAAAGGTAAGTATGGATTATACATGGGAGTTGATAATAAACTTAAATACATTGAAAACTATGGAAATTTTAGTGATGTGGAAATAAATGATCTATCAACGGGTGAATATGATTTGCTTAGTTCCTTTTTTATTGGCAACCCTGTTAATAAAATTTCGTATAGTTATCCCAGTGCGATATTGGATGCTAATAAAAAGAAAATCGAAATGGAAATAAAAAAGAAAAAACAGGACACTATATATTCTGTGCTGTTTTATGATGTTGATAATCCTGAATGCTTGGCAAATCCCATGGAAAACATATCACCTGAAATAGTTTATAAAAAACATATTAGTTTGGATGGCAGGAATGTAGTCTATTATCATTATGATCCGTTTATTCAATTTAAGAGTGAGTTTAGATATGTGAAAGATGGTGTCTGGATATGTGAGAGAAAAATGCATTTCACATTATTATATAATTTGTTTTATGAATGAAAAAATTGGTATCTTAAAGGTGACAGATTAATATCAACATTAGAGAAGAGGGTTTCAGAGAGTGATTTAAATAAAATACCAATTAAACCACAATGGAATCTGCCCGACAGAGGTATTCTTGAAAATGGAAACATATTTGTGATGGATGGAAGATGTTAGTGATAGTCATTATTAAGAGTTTGTTATATAATTTTACATTTCTTTAAAGTGACGGGGTATCAAAATTGACATCGGAATTTTGAGGACAAAATATAAAAACGGAGGATAAATATCATGACAAAAGATCAAAATTGTGGTTACTGTGTAGGCGGTGAGCCCCTGGCAAAATTCGGGATCAAGATCTGTGATCTTAATGTGAGCCAGCTCATACTTTTCAAGGAGCAGAGCAAGAAAGGCCGCTGCATCGTGGCCTATAAGGATCACGTGAGCGAGATAGTGGATATCACCGATGAGGAGAGGGATGCATTCTTTGCTGACGTGAACAGGGCTGCAAAGGCCATTCACAAGGTGTTCTCTCCTGACAAGCTGAATTATGGAATGTACGGTGATACCGGCTGTCATCTCCACGTGCATCTTTGCCCTAAGTATGAGGGAGGAGATGAGTGGGGCGGCACCTTCACCATGAACCCCGGCAAGACTTTTCTGACTGATGAAGAGTATGCAAAGATGATAGAGGATATAAAAGCAGCGCTGTGATAAATAAACTTTATCAAGGATCTTTAAACAGCAATTGCTAAGAGGAGAAAAACATGGGAATCCTGATCAAAGACGCAAACGTAGTAGTACCCGTATACAAAGATGGCGTGTATGAAAAAAGCGAGGTAGCCAATACCTCAATAGGCATTCTGGGTAAAAATATATATTTCATAGGCAATGATATTCCGGTGGATTTTACCGTGGACGAAGAGATAAACGGTAAGGGAAAGCTGGTGATACCCGGACTTATCAATGCTCACACCCATTCCTATATGACACTTTTCAGAAACTGTGCGGATGACCTTACCTTTATGGATTGGTTATTTGGCAGGATCGATCCCCTGGAGGGAAAGCTGGTGCCCGAGGATGCTTACTGGGGCGCAAAGCTTGCCATGATAGAGATGATAAAGAGCGGTACCACCTGCTTTTGCGATATGCAGATGCACATACATCAGACCACGAAGGCTGTGGCCGAGAGCGGTATGAGGGCCGTGGTGGGCCGCGGGCTGGTGGGCGCCATGGAGAACGGTGGCGTGAACGAGGCCGGCAGCAGCAGGATAGCTGAGGCTTATGAAGAGATGGAAGACGGTGTGCTCACTGACAGACTGGGATTCATGCTGGCGCCTCACGCTCCCTATACCTGTGATTTCGGATTCCTTAAATATGTGGCGGACGAGGCCAAAAATAAGGAATTGGGAATCACCATTCATCTGTCAGAGTCTGTATCCGAGTGCGAGAACATGGCTAAGGATCAGAATATGACACCCATCGAGTATGCTCATAAGGCCGGCTGTTTTGACGTGCCCTGTGTGGCGGCACACTGCGTGCAGGTGACGGATTCCGATATAGAGATTCTGGCTAAAAATGGCGTGAACGTGGTCAGCAACCCCGCATCCAACATGAAACTTGGTAACGGGTTTGCCCCGGTTAAGAAAATGATGGATGCAGGCGTCAACATTGCCCTGGGAACGGACGGCGCCGCCAGCAATAACTCACTGAATCTTTTCCATGAGCTGAGCCTTATGACGCTGATCCACAAGGGCGTTAACAAGACTCCTCAGTGCATATCCGCGCAGGAAGGCTTTGCCATGGCCACGATAAACGGTGCAAAAGCCCTGGGGCTGGGGGGGATCACCGGCAGCATAGAAGTGGGCAAAAGAGCGGACCTGGCGATCCTTGATATGCGCACCCCTTCCCTTACCCCGGCAAACGATCTGATAGCGGCTCTTTCCTATTCCGTAAACGGATCCGAGGTGGAGACGGTGATCATTGACGGTTCCATCGTCATGAAGGACAGAAAGATTCTCACCTTTGACGAGGATGAGGTCTATGATAAGGTAAACGCGATCGTGGAACGCATAGGCGTGATGGATTGACGGATCATTAAGTTATATGAAAGGAAGCTGACTGCATGGCAGACGGCTTTTGAAATGCTTGATATAAGTGACGGAATATAAAAAATGAGAGGTGGTATTATTTATGAAGGGGAAATTGGGTAAAAAAATTATTGGTCTGGCGCTTTCGCTTATGCTCTCAGCGGGCAGTATAACAGCGGTCTATGCCGCTGAAAACACTGTCACGGATCCTGCGGCCCAGGCGCTTGCACAGCAGATGGTGGCTCAGATAGCAGCTCAGCAGCAGGCCGCCCAGGAGGAGGCTACCAAGAGGGCGCTTATGGAACAGCTGGCAGCCTTGGAGGCAGCCAGACAGGTTCAGGCGGCTAATGAAAGAATCCTTGCGGATTCTTTTGATGCCTCAAAGCCGGCGGGCTCCCCCGACGCTTCGGTCGGGGGCAGTGCTCAGGAAGCAGCTGCCCAGCAGGCTTTGCTGGCTCAGATAGCAGCTCAGCAGCAGGCCGCTCAGATAGCGGCAGCTCAGCAAGCGGCAAAACAGGCTCAGCAGGCAGCCCTTATTGAAAACGGCACTTATGTGGATGTCAGCATAGACACCCAGACCCTTACATATTTTGTGAACGGAGCTCCCGTGCTGGTGGCTCCCACCGTTACCGGTAGCCCCGGAAGGAGCACTCCCAGAGGCGTCTTTGCCATCGATTCCATGATCCCCGGTAAATATCTGACGGGCCCCACCTGGCATGTGTATGTGAACCGCTGGATGCGTTTTTCCGGAAACTGCGGCATACATGACGCCAACTGGAGAAAGAGTTTTGGCGGCGAGATCTATAAGCACAACGGCTCACATGGCTGTGTCAACATTCCCTACGATCAGGCCGTGGCGCTTTACAACATGGTAGCCATCGGCACGCCGGTGATCGTGCACTGAGCGTATGTATAAATTAAAGATCCTTCGGCGAAGCCTCAGGATGACATACAGTTATTGTTATTCTGAGGAACGAAGCCTCAAGAAGAATCTTAGAATACGGGTTTTATGTTGGTGAGGTACGTATGGAGATAGAGGAAGTTCTGGAATTTTTTGAAAGCTCAAATGATATGGCGGTGGCTATGCGCCTGGTGGTGGCTACGCTGTTCGGGTGTCTCGTGGGCTGGGAACGTGAAGCGAGGCGGCACAGCGCCGGCATCAAGACCTTTGCTCTGGTGAGTTTGGGAAGCGCCGTGGCCACGGCCCTGAATCTTTATCTGGCGGCTTTGCCGGGGCTGAGCGCCGATACCAGCCGTATTCCGGCAGGCGTTGTCAGCGGCATCGGTTTTTTGGGCGCGGGTACCATACTGGTCACCATGAAACAGCAGATAAAAGGTCTTACCACAGCGGCGTCACTTTGGGTGACAGCGTGCATGGGCATGGCCATCGGGGGCGGTTATCTCACCATGGGCATAGTCTGCTTCCTTCTCATCATGATCGCAAATGTCATCCTGGTTCATTTCCGTGAGGCTGTGGATGAAAAGAGCAGGTATATTTCCATTTATATCGAAGTGAATAAAGAAGGCGGCGTAAAGCGCCTCACAAAGTGGGTCAAAGAGCATGGATACAAGATCTACAGTATAACTAAGAGCCGTGAGAACCCGATTCAGGCTTCAGACGTGGGTCTTTTGGTCTCGGTGGATTTTGAAGAGCCTGTATCCCATGGTGATTTCATCGAAACCGTGGGTGATCTGGCGTATGTAAGCTATATCGAGGAGACATAAGGGCCGGTTTCTTGACTAATAATCCCCGATTCTATATAATACCCTCTGTGTGTCCGCTTACGGGTCACACGGAAGATGAGGACATAGGGAAATGATAAACGAAAAAACAGGAAAAAAATACAATATAGCCGTCGCGGGAACGGGATATGTGGGACTCAGCCTTGCTGTCTTACTGGCGCAGGAGAATCAGGTCACCGCTGTGGATATTGTTCCCGAAAAGGTGGAAAAAATCAATAACAAGATAAGCCCCATCCAAGACAGTGAGATCGAAGATTATCTCAAAAGCAAGGAACTGGATCTGACTGCTACCATCGATGGAGCTACCGCATATTCGGAGGCGGATTATGTGATCATTTCCGCCCCTACCAATTATGACCCTCAAAAGAATTTCTTTGACTGTTCGGCTGTTGAGGCCGTGATCGATCTGGTGCTTAAAAGCTCCGACAGGGCCGTGATGATCATTAAATCCACCATCCCTGTAGGTTACACGGAGTACGTCAGCAAGAAATTTGACACCGACAGGATCATGTTCAGCCCTGAGTTTTTGAGGGAGTCGAAGGCTCTTTACGACAACCTGTATCCCAGCCGTATCATAGTAGGCTCCAACGAAGCGCGAAAGAGTGATGCGGAGATTTTTGCTTCACTTTTACAGGAAGGCGCCATAAAGGAGAATATCGATACTCTTTATATGGGAACTACGGAGGCTGAGGCCGTGAAACTCTTTGCCAATACCTATCTGGCGCTGAGAGTTTCCTATTTTAACGAACTGGATACCTATGCAGAGGTCAAGGGTCTGAATACGGCGGATATAATTAAGGGCGTAAGTCTGGATCCCCGTATCGGAGATTATTATAACAATCCTTCCTTTGGTTATGGCGGATACTGCCTGCCTAAGGATACCAAGCAGCTTCTGGCCAACTATCAGGATGTGCCTGAGGAGCTGATAAGGGCAATAGTTGAAGCCAACAGGACCAGGAAGGATTTTATCGCCGACAGGGTACTGGAAAAGGCCGGATATTACACTGCCAGCAGCATGTGGAACGCCGAAAAGGAAAGGCCCATCACCGTGGGCGTTTACCGTCTTACTATGAAGAGTAATTCGGATAATTTCAGACAGTCCTCCATCCAGGGCGTCATGAAGCGCATCAAGGCAAAGGGCGCCACCGTGATCATCTATGAACCTACTTTGCCTGACGGCAGTTCCTTCTTCGGATCACTTGTGGTAAATGATGTGGAGCGCTTCAAGAGAAGCTGTGACGCCATTATAGCCAACAGATACGAATCCGTGCTGGATGATGTGGAAGATAAGGTTTATACCAGGGATCTGTTTAGGAGAGATTGAAAAAGAGGGCGTCTTATATATTTGGTATTAAAGTTGTGAAGAATGTGCATACATGGTATAATTACCATGTATGTGCTTTTTGATGGCAAAAAGTAATTTACGAAAAAAGATTAGAGGAGCAGCAAATGAGAACTTATCTGGTAACAGGAGGAGCCGGTTTCATCGGTTCCAATTATATTCATTACATGTTTAAAAAGTATGGGGATGAGATCCGCATCATAAATGTGGATGCCCTGACCTATGCAGGTAACCCTGCCAATCTCAAGGATATAGAGAACAGGGATAATTATACCTTTATAAAGGCTGACATCACCGACAGGGCGGCCATAGAAAAGATATTTGCGGAAAATGATATAGACAGGGTGGTCCATTTTGCGGCTGAGAGCCATGTGGACAGATCCATAGAGGATCCCGAGATCTTTGTCAGGACAAATGTGCTGGGCACTCAGATCATGCTCAACTGTGCCAAAAAGGCATGGGAAAATGAGGACGGCAGCTTTAAGGAGGGTAAGAAATTCCTTCATGTATCCACGGATGAGGTTTACGGTTCTCTTTCAGATCCCGAGGATTACTTCTATGAGACCACGCCTTATGATCCTCACAGTCCTTATTCTGCCAGCAAGGCATCTTCGGACTTTATCGTAAAGGCGTACATGGATACATATAAGTTCCCTGCCAATATCACTAACTGCTCTAACAATTACGGACCTTATCAGTTCCCCGAGAAGCTGATCCCCCTTATGATAAACAATGCACTTAACGGTCGTAAACTTCCCGTCTATGGCGATGGTAAGAATGTCCGTGACTGGCTGTATGTGGAGGATCATGCCAAGGGTATAGATCTGGTACAGGAAAAGGGCAGACTGTTTGAGACCTATAATATCGGAGGTCATAATGAAAAGCAGAATATAGAGATAGTAAACCTGGTGATCGAGACTCTCTTAGAGCTCCTTCCCGAGGATGATGAGCGCAGGAAAAATGTTGGTAAACATCTGATAACGTACGTCACGGACCGCAAGGGACATGATCGCAGATATGCCATAGCTCCCGACAAGATAAGAGCAGAGATCGGATGGGAGCCTGAGACCATGTTCGCAGAGGGCATCAAAAAGACCATTAAGTGGTATCTGGAAAATGAAGAGTGGATGAAAAATGTCACCAGCGGCGATTACATGAAGTATTACGAGGAAATGTATAAGGACAGGTAAAAAGATTCTTCGTCACTTGCGTTCCTCAGAATGACGATTATCAGACGGAAATACGAAGTGTCATCCTGAGCATAGCGAAGGATCTTGAAGGAGGTAAAACCCTATGAAAGGAATAATCCTTGCCGGAGGATCGGGCACAAGGCTCTATCCGCTGACAAAAGCAGTAAGCAAACAGATGATGCCGGTTTATGATAAGCCCATGATCTATTATCCGCTGTCTACCCTTATGTTGGCAGGGATCAGGGAGGTACTTATAATATCTACCCCCAGGGATTTGCCTGCTTTTAAGGAACTGCTGGGAAGCGGTGAGCAGCTGGGCATGAGCTTTTCCTATGCCGAGCAGCCTCAGCCAAACGGACTTGCGGAGGCTTTCATCATAGGTGCCGACTTCATAGGTTCCGACAGGGTGGCCATGGTCCTGGGCGATAATATTTTCTATGGCCAGAGCTTTTCGAAGGTATTAAGGAGTGCAGCCGAAAGAGAAGATGGCGCTACCATCTTCGGATATTACGTAAAGGATCCCACAGAGTACGGCGTGGTGGAATTCGACGAGAATAACAAGGCCATATCCATAGAGGAAAAGCCTGCGAATCCCAAGTCGAATTATGCGGTGCCCGGCCTGTATTTTTATGATAACGATGTGGTGGAGGTAGCTAAAAATGTGAAGCCCTCCGCCAGAGGAGAGATAGAGATAACAAGTGTTAACAATGAGTATTTAAGCCGCGGAAAGCTCCATGTGGAGACTCTGGGCCGTGGCTTTGCCTGGCTGGATACCGGAAATCATGATGCACTCCTTGATGCGGCTGATTTCGTCAGCGCCTTCCAGAAACGTCAGGGTCTTTATATCTCCTGTATAGAGGAAATCGCATATAAGCGCGGGTTCATCGACAAGGAGCAGCTCCTTAAGCTGGCCGAGCCCTTGATGAAGACCGCATACGGCAAATATCTTGCTGATGTGGCTGCAGGGTTATGACCGGAATTTGAGTTTTTGATGTGATTTTGCAAGGATATGCTGAAATGCCATCTTGCAATGTGATTTTGCAAGGACATTCTGAAATGACATTTTGCAATGACATTCTGAAATGCCATCTTGCAATGTCATTCTGAGCGAAGCGAAGAATCCTGTAAGATCAGGCTGTAAAATAAATGGAGAATAGGAAATGGGAAAGATAACCGTAGAAACATGTCATATAGAAGGACTTAAGATAATAACCCCCACCGTCTTTGGAGATGCCAGGGGCTATTTCATGGAGACCTATAATTATAATGATTTCAAGGAAGCCGGAATAGACCAGACCTTTGTACAGGATAACCAGTCAGCCTCCAAGAAAGGCGTGCTGAGGGGCATGCATTTCCAGAAGCAGTTCCCCCAGGACAAGCTGGTGCGCGTCATAAAAGGCGAAGTCTTTGACTGTGTCATCGATATGAGACCGGATTCACCAACCAAAGGACAGTGGTTCGGCGTGGTATTGTCTGAGGAGAATAAGAAACAGTTCTTTATCCCCAAGAACTTTGCCCACGGTTTTCTGGTGCTTTCCGATTATGCGGAATTTTGCTATAAATGTACGGATTTTTATCATCCGGATGACGAAGGCGGCATCGCCTGGAACGATCCCGAAGTGGGGATAGACTGGCCCATACACGAAGGTATGGAACTGACACTTTCCGACAAGGATAAGTGCTGGCCCACCTTTTCCTCGGTGTCAGGAAAATAAAATCCTCAATAGATACAATGTTATTAACTTAGGTCCAGCATAATCCGCACAGACAGGTAGCCTTTCAGAGCGAGTTGGTTTTCTGTCTGAGCGAGAAAGGCTACCTGACTGCGCGGGTGAAGAATCTTTCAGAGCGAGTTGGTTTTTAAGTCTGAGCGAGAAAGGCTACCTGACTGAGCGGGTAAAGAGCTGTAAGTTAATTACATTAAAACAGTTAAAACTTATTTAGAATGATTAACAAAAAGAAGGTCATACTGACGGTTCTGGTCCTCATCATCGCGTGGAATGCATACATTATCCTTCACCGCAACGTACTGGCCGATCCGTCACAGGAAATAATAAAAAAGATCATATCCTGCTTCATCATAGATGCGGCTTTTTTGTGTTTCGTCATTCTCTATGACAGGATAGTGATCCTGCCCGTGGAACTGTGGCAGAACAGGGAACTCATCTGGAAGCTTTCCTTAAATGATTTTAAGTCCAAATATTCAGGGAATTATCTCGGGATATTCTGGGCTTTTGTGCAGCCCGTGGTCACGGTCCTGGTATACTGGTTCGTCTTTGCGGTGATGCGTGGCGACTGGGGACTTGACGGCAACGGCTATCCCTTTGTACTGTGGCTAATAGCGGGTATAGTGCCCTGGTTCTTTTTTTCGGACGCCATCAGTCAGGGGACCAGCGCTCTTTTGTCCTATGAATATCTGGTCAAAAAAGTGGTGTTCAAAATCAGCATCCTGCCCATAATCAAGATCATATCGGTACTTTTTATCCACCTGTTTTTTATATGTTTTACCATGATCCTGCTGGCCTGCTACGGCTATTATCCGGATCTGTATTCCCTGCAGGTGCTGTATTTCAGCTTCTGCGTGTTCGTGCTGACGCTGGCCATGTCCTATGTGACCTGCTCCGTAGTGGTATTTTTCAGGGATCTGGGCCAGGTCATAGCCATAGCCCTTCAGGTGGGCATCTGGATCACCCCCATCATGTGGAATATAGAGGTCCTTCCGAGACCCTTGCAGATATTGTTTAAACTTAATCCCGTGTTTTACGCCGTGGACGGCTATCGGATGTCACTTCTTGATAAGATGTGGTTCTGGGAGCATTTTTATTCCACGGCTTACTTCTGGATATTCACCATAGTATGCTTCCTTTTCGGCGCTCTGGTGTTCAAAAAACTCAAGATCCATTTTGCCGATGTCCTTTAGGAGCCACTGATGAAGAAAACTATCATCTTTTGCATACTCATACTGACGCTGGTGCTGGTGGTGGCTTTATCAGGCGGCAGAAAGGAAGAGGCAGATGAAATCGCACCCGTACAGGAAGAGTCAAAGCCTGTATTTGACGCCGATCCCGGCGTGATCATAGTTTCCCCGGCGGGGGATATGAAGATAAAGTTCTGGACGGATGAAAACGGACAGTGCCTCCTTTTCCTTCCCGCTTTTGTAAAAGAAGAGAAGGTTCGCCTGTCCTTTGATGAAGAAAAATATTCCGTGCTGCTGGATGGCAGGGAGGGAAAAGACGGGGAAACACTGGAGCTTTCCTCCTTACCTGAAAAGATAAAGCTGCGATCTCTTTCGATAGGGACGGCAGACGATACTGAATATGATCTGGTGTGTATGAGATCTGCGGATATTCCGGCGGTCTTCATCAATACCGCTTCCCTTGAGATGGGTGAGATAGATGCTGATAAGGAAGTGAGCGACAAGGCTGAGTATTTTGGGATAAATCCCGACGGAAGCCTTGATCACAGCGGCGTCCTGGAGATGATAAGGGCCAGGGGCAATTCCAGCTTTCAGGCTTACAAGAAGTCATACAGGCTTAAATTTTCGCAAGTATGCGGACCCTTTGGCATGAGCGCTGATAAGAGCTTCATCCTCCAGGCCAACGCCTATGACAATACCAGGATAAGGAACACCCTTGCCTATACCATGGCTGATGAGCTGGGACTTCCGTATACCCCGCAGTTTATGCCGGTGGATCTTTATCTTAACAACGATTACGCCGGAAATTACCTTTTCCTTGAATCCGTGAAGGTTTCATCGGGCAGGGTGGATATCAAGGGAGACGACAGCTTTCTTCTGGAGGTGATCCAGGATGAAAAAAGGCTGGATGACAGATATTTCTCCTTTTTCAGCGGACAGACCTTCCTCCAGGTGAATTATCCTGAAAAGCCGGATGGAAAGGCGCGCAGGTTCTGTCAGGGCCGCGTCGAAGAACTGGACCGGATCATAGAGTCCTTATCCCCTGAGGAGAGTCTTGATGATCTGTCCCGGATCGCGGATGTGCCTTCCTTTGCGGATATGTTCCTTTTTGACTTTGTCACCAATGAGATCGACGCAGGCAATTATTCCACCTATCTCTACATTGACGGCAGGGATAAGAAGGTGTACATGGGACCTGTGTGGGACTATGACAAGGCCTGGGGAAATGAGAAGAAAAAGAATGAACTTATTGAGTTCAATGCCTACTCATGGCGGCGTCCTGAGCTGCTTTTTGACAATTATGAGTATCAGGCTCTGGTGAAGGAGAAGATCCCGGATCTTATGGATATTACCGATAAGATGGTGGCCGAAGGCATTGATGAAATGTCGGAGAGAATACGCGCTTCCGTAGAGATGGATGTGGTCAGAAACGGAAATAAAGGCGGGCAGAGCGTAAATGAGGAAAGCATGGACGGCGACCTGACTCAGCTTAAGGATTATCTTAAAGGGCGTATGAGGCTCCTTTATGATGTGACAGAGCACGGGGATGAGTATTGCAGAGTCTATGTCAGGGAAAAGACCGGCAGGCTTTTCTGGGTCAAAAAAGGTGAAAGCCTTACAACTAAAGAACTGGATTTTGGCCGCAGGCTGTTTGGCTGTGACGGTTTTGCTCTTGAAGACGGATGTGCTCTTGATGAAGGGTTTGTTATAAACGAGGATTGTGTGGTATTACCGAAATGAACGAGGAACTTGCGATCAGGATATCGCATCTGGACAAGGTATATAAGCTTTATAAAAAGCCCATGGACAGGCTGAAGGAATCCCTTGGTCTTTCCGGAAAGAAGCGTCTTTCAAAGGATCATTATGCCTTAAGGGACGTGGGCTTTGAGGTGAAAAAGGGAGAGACCGTGGGCATAATCGGTACCAATGGCTCCGGTAAGTCCACCATACTAAAGATCATAACCGGCGTTTTGTCCCCCACGGCAGGAGAGGTGGAGATAAACGGCCGTATTTCAGCCCTTCTTGAGCTGGGAGCCGGATTCAATCAGGAGTTTACAGGTATAGAGAATATCTATCTCAACGGTACCATGATCGGCTTTTCCAAGGCTGAGATAGATGCCAAACTCCAGGATATACTGGACTTTGCGGACATAGGCGATTTCGTCTATCAGAAGACTAAGACCTATTCCAGCGGTATGTTCGTGCGCCTTGCCTTTGCCGTGGCCATAAATATCGATCCTGAGATACTCATCGTGGATGAGGCGCTCTCCGTGGGCGACGTTTTCTTCCAGAATAAGTGTTACCACAAGTTTGAAGAGTTCAAGGCTCAGGGCAAGACCATTCTCTTTGTGTCCCATGACCTTTCATCCATAGCGAAGTACTGCGACAGGGTCATCCTTCTGGAAAAGGGTAAAAAGCTGGGCGAGGGCGGCACCAAGGAAATGATAGACATGTATAAGAAGGTGCTGGTCAACCAGCTGGGTAACTCCCGGATGGAGGTGGATCATAAAAAGGACGAAACTTCTGATGATGATTCCATTAAGCCTGCAG
This sequence comes from Lachnospiraceae bacterium, assembly GCA_017441585.1. GTDB lineage: Bacteria > Bacillota > Clostridia > Lachnospirales > Lachnospiraceae > UBA1753. The sequence goes on along the minus strand of JAFRWW010000037.1, from coordinate 14,149 downwards.
ATGCATCTCTTTGGAAGAGCAGGATGAACCTGAATCCCGGAGCGGACATCTACGGCAGCGGTCTGTGCGAGATGACGGACTTTTGCGTCATAGATAACAGTGGAAAGATCACAAATACGCTGATCAAGGGTGATACCTTCACCGTCAGGATAAAGGTGGACTTTTACGATCATATATCGGAGCCCATCATAGCGGTCTCCTTTAAGAACCGCATGGGCGTGGAGATCACCGGTACCAATACTATGTTCGAGAAGCTGAGTACCGGTGAGAGACAAAAAGGAGACGAGCTCATCGTCACCTTTACCCAGCAGATGAACCTTCAGGGCGGGGAATATCTCATCTCCCTGGGCTGTACGGGCTACAGGGACGGCAATTTCACTGTGTATCACAGAATGTATGACATCTTTTCCCTCCAGGTGATATCCTCAAAGGATACGGTGGGATATTATGACATGGATTCTGAGGTGGAGATCGTCGAGCGTACAGTGGAGTGAGATTCTTCCCTGAAGTTGTAGCGAGGTTGAATCAGAATAAGATTCTTCACTTCGTTCAGAATGACAGAGGTTGTAGGTTATTCTGAGGAACTATTAAGCAATACAGTTGATTCGTTAGAAAAAATGTCGATTTATCAGGCGGGTAAACAATTGACAACCAAATAAAAAACAGCAAGTTTTTCATAAAAATAATTGAGAATAAAAACCATGCAGGAAAAAATAGGGGGCGTGACCCTCGATCTTACAAACTATCCCGGAGAGGACTATTACAGTGAGGGGGCGGCAGAGGATCTGCTGCTGCAGATAGTGTCTGAGCACGGACAGGGTGATCATAATCATCAGATTCTGGCTCATCCCAACTGGTCTACCCTCTATCATCTGTCCGATCTTCGGGGAAATATAGTCGATTTCATCCCGATAAAGAGTACAGATAAGGTCCTGGAGGTGGGAGCCGGCTGCGGCGCCATCACCGGAACTTTGGCTAAAAAGGCGGGGAGCGTGACCTGTATTGAGCTTTCCAAGAAGCGTTCCATGATAAACGCCACCAGAAACAAGGCTTTTGACAACATAGAGATAAAGGTGGGTAATTTCCAGGACGTGGAAAAGAGCCTGCCTTCGGATTATGACTATATCATGTTGATAGGCGTCTTCGAATATGCAGCTTCCTACATAAGCGCCAAGGACCCCTACAGCACCTTTTTGAATATACTTTCCTCCCATTTAAAGGAGGACGGCGCCATTTATATCGCCATAGAGAATAAGTACGGACTCAAATATCTGGCAGGCTGTCGTGAGGACCACACGGGAGCCTTTGGCAGTGGGATAGAAGGATATAAAGGTGTAGACTATGTCAGGACCTTCAGCCGTCAGGGACTGCTGAAACTAAGTAAAAATGCAGGTTTTGACCACATTTATGAGTATTATCCCTATCCCGATTATAAGCTTCCCGTGAATATTTATTCTCAGGATTGTTCCTTTGGCCTGTCTTCGGACGATGTGAAGGGCTATAATTTTGACCGGGACAGAGTGGTGCTCTTTGATGAAAATGAGGCCTTTAAGGAAGCGGCGGCCGAGGGCATGTTCCCGTTCTTTTCCAATTCCTTTCTTTTTGAATTGAGAAAAAAGCCTGAGACATCATCGAGAGTGATCTATTCCCGCCATTCAAATGAGCGCGCCGCACAGTACGCCATCAGAACGGATATCATATCCGAAAATGGCGGAAAATGCGTGAGAAAATACCCCTTAAATGACAGCGCGAAGGAGCATATAGAAAGACTTATCCAAAACTATCCGCGCCTTAAGGCTGATTTTAAGGATACCATATTCGTGCCTGCGGCATGTAAAAGCCATGATAATGGGGCTGAGTTTGAGTATATCGAGGGTGAAAACCTGGAAAAAAAGCTTTTAAGGCTGCTAAATGAGAATAACGAGGTCGGTTTACTGGCCCTTATCGATGAATATGTTGAAAATGTAAAGGCTCTGGCGTCCTCAAAGGATGGGAGCATCCCGCTTTCCAACCTGGACCTGATCTTTTCAAATATAGTGATCAGTGATGATGACTGGTATGTGCTTGATTACGAATGGGTCTTCGATGAGCCTTCGGATCCGGAATTTACGATATACAGGGCCCTCAGGTATTTTATGACCGGTAATGAGCGCACCCTGAATCTGGGACTGTTCAGCCGCTATGGCTTTGACGGCGATAAGCTGAAGGTGTATGAGGAAAAAGAGGAGGCCTTCCAGCAAAAGGTGGCCGGGAAGAGACTTTCGCTTACGGTGTTTGACAGTATTTTCGGACAGGCAGCCTACAGTGTGGATGAGCTGGTATATAATGCAGGATTGGTCGGAAGACTGGACCGTGCCAAGGTCTACTTTGATCACGGTAGGGGCTTCTCTGAGGGCAATGCCATGTACGTATCCGGCAAAATGGAAGATCACAACAAATTAAATCTTACCATAACAATTCCGGAAGGCTGTACGAGGCTGAGAATAGACCCTTCCGATAACGCATGTGTTGTAAAAGTCGAGAGTACCCCGGAAAAAGACGTGGAAGTGAACGGACTGGGATTAAAGAACAATGTGATATTTTTTGACAAGCCGGACCCCCAGATGATTTTCGGCCTGAATAAAAATAACAGCACTGAATTTCATATAGCCTACAGGATCACTGTTCCCGATGGAATGTATCTGGAAGAGATATCAGAGTCCATAAGAAAAGAAAAAGTTAACAAGCTGTTATTTAGACGAAGGGACGGTTATGAGAAGATCAGATTATCTTGAGCTCATCGCCCGGGTGAAAGATCCCTATTACGGTTATAAAATGCAGCGGTCTGTCCTGCCAGTGAGAGAATATGATGCGGCGGAGCAGTCAAAAGCCTGTGATGAATTATTTGCTGCAGGATATCGCATGTTTTTACACAGGGATGGTGCAACAGAAAATTCATTTTTCCCCAGAGTCTGGGAAGAATGCAGCAATTTCCTTGATAAAACGGGGGTTTTGCCGGATCTGGTCTATTGTGACGAGGATAGAATAACGAGTGATACTAAAAACTCATATGATCCCTTTTTTAAGCCGGATTTCTCTCCGGACACCTTGATGAGCTTCTTTTATATAGGAGGAGCTCTTCTTATAAGGGGGTATGAGGCGGCAGATTTCATAAACGAATTTGGTGAAGAGGACTATCTGCCCCTGGCAGGATCCATTCTTAAAAGATTTATAAATAACACAACCCGTTATAATGCCATTCATATTGATGAGGTGTTATTTCATTCCGGCCCCGAGGTGGCATATCAGTACCCTGAGGGTGTGAGACCGAAGACTGGATATGATCAGGGAGATGATCCGGGAGCTGCTCAGAGGGATCTTAAAACAACAAAAGTCAGAGCTGTTATTTTAACAAAAGACAATCCGGACATGCTGAAAAAATGCATTGATTCCTTTACGGAATACTCAGATATCAGCATGGATTATATTGTAATAGATAACGGTAGTGACGAAAAGAACAGGCTGGAAATAAAGGCTGAATTAGATAAAAGGGGGATAACGGATGTTTATCATCCATCCGAATTTATCTATTCCGCACTCTGTAATCTGGGTGCAGATTATGAAGATGAGCACCTGAAGAAAGACTATGATTTTCTGCTTTTATTAAATGACGATGTGATTTTGCCGGGGTCTACGAAGGGTTTTCCCTCCGCTCTTTTGGAAAAGGCAGCCTGTCCCCATGTGGGTGCTGTGGGGGTAAAACTTCATTACCCCAAAGCGGATGATTCCCCCGATGAAGAGTCTTACAGGATCCAGCACTGTGGCATTACTTTATTGAAACAGGGCCCTTCCCATAAGCTTTGTACCTATAAGGATGATGCCGTATACGAGCGCGGCAGGAATATAGGAATATGGAATGTGATGGCAGTCACCGGAGCCTGTCTTTTGGTGGATGCTAAAAAGTATCATGAAATAGGCGGTTTTGATGAAAAACTGCACATATCCTATACGGATGTGGATCTTTGCATGGATTTATGGGAAAAGGGGTATTATAATGTAGTGATGAACGATATCTCTCTGATCCATGCCGAGTCCGTCACCAGAGGACGTGACTCCATGGACGACTCCAAGGCCCGTCGCCTCAAAAAAGAGCGAAGTATCTTTTTTGAAAAGCATCCTTACCTTAAAGAAAGCGGAGATATATTCTATAATAAGAACCTGACCTCCATCCGACTGGATTATTCTTCCAATATCATATATGAATGGGAGAAAGAAGAGTTCGCTCATCAGATAGACGATTTTGACGGTGATTATAAAGTTAAGCACCTGCCACAAGGCAGTATCATGTCAAACGTAGATTCCGTGAGATATGTACCGGACCTCTTCGGACAGGATGAATCAGGCAGATATGAGATTACCGGCTGGTGTATAAGACATGGAAAGGATATGCTCACCTACGAACCCTGCCTGGTGATGGATATAGCCGGTGAAAAGACATATTTTACGGCTACAAGACAGTATCGTGAGGATTTGGCAGCGGTCTTCCCCAAAGAAAAGAATGTCCTCCTTTCAGGCTTTGTTTGCAGGATACCGGCAGATCTGATAAGTATATCCCTGGATCATGTAACCTTCACCTGCGGCCTCATTAAGAAGGATTTCTTTGGCAACACGCTGTATCTGCCACGAATAGACAGTCAATCGTAAATTGATTCTTTTCTTATATGAGTAAAAAGAGTTTAATGCTGTTTCAGGAAAGTAAGCTTTGAATGGTTTTTTCTAACCTAACATAACGGCCTGTCCCGCGCAGGCAAGCAGACTTTGGAGCGAGTTGATTTTCTGTCTGAGCGTAAAAGTCTGCTGCCGTTGCAGGCAAAGACTAATTATTCTGATCCGAACAAAACGGCCTGTCCCGTATAGGCAAAGACTAATTTTGAGAATAAAAAATAAAGATTAAACCATGAGCAACAATAAAGATACAAACGAAACCGAATATTACAAAAACCTTTACGAGCGCGAAAAGCAAAAAAACACCGACCTCACCAATCAGCTCGTAACCGTCGAAGAAAGAGCCGCAGAGGCGGAGCGCAAGCTGGATACTTTGAAAAAAAGCAAACTCTTCAAGATCATAAAACCCTTCAGGAATGTTTACGCAAAGTCCCTTGATATGGTGGTGAGAGTAAAGCGCCACGGTGACCTTAAAGGTATCATCAAAAAGATCAAGTCAAAGCGCATAGAAAAAGAAGCCTGTAAGTATCATGGCACCAGAAGCTTTCCCGATGAGGATGAGATCAAAAGACAGAAGGAGCATGAGTTCAACGTGACGCCCCTTTTCAGTATTCTGGTTCCTCTTTACAATACCCCCGAAGGCTTTTTACGGCAGCTCCTTGATTCCATGAATGCCCAGACCTACGAAAACTGGGAACTCTGCCTGGCTGACGGATCGGATGATGAGCACTCCTATGTGGGTGAGATAGTGTCCGAATATGTAAATAAAGACGGCGGAGAGCGGATCAAATATGAGAAACTGGAGGAGAACAAGGGTATCTCCGCCAATACCAACAGCTGCTATGAGATGGCCACGGGAGATTACATTGCCCTTCTGGATCATGACGATCTGCTGCACCCCAGTGTTCTCTTTGAATATGCAAAGAGGATAGATGAACAGGGGGCCGATTTCCTCTACTGCGATGAGGCTACCTTCTGTGATGATGATATAAATAAGATGATAACCCTTCACTTTAAGCCGGATTTTGCGCCGGATAATCTGAGGGCCAACAATTATATCTGCCACTTTACCTGTTTCAAAAGGGAACTTTTGACGGGGATGGAGCTCTTCAGATCCCGTTTTGACGGCAGCCAGGATCATGATATGATACTTCGTCTCACCAGGGCTGCGAAAAAGATAGTGCATGTGCCCCGTATCCTGTATTACTGGAGGTCTCATGAGGCTTCGGTGGCATCCGGCATAGAGGCCAAAACCTACGCCATAGATGCGGCCAAAAATGCGGTTCTCGACGATCTGGAAAACCGAGGCATACACGGGGCGGCGATAGAGAGTACCAGAGCCTTTGCCACCATCTTCAGGGTAAGATACCCCCTAAACGGTGAGCCCCTCATATCCATCGTGATACCAAACTGCGATCATGAGTCTGATCTTCGACGCTGTATAGAATCCATAGTCACCAAGGCCTCATATGAGAATTATGAGATAGTGGTGGTGGAAAATAATTCAAAGACCAAAGAGATAAAGGCATATTACGAAGAACTAAAAAAGACCCTTCCCCGGGTAAAGATACTTACTTATAAGGAAAAGTCTTCTGATAAGGGCTTCAATTATTCAAAGATCTGCAACTTTGGAGTAAAAAATTCATCAGGAGAATATGTGCTTCTTTTGAATAATGATACCGAAGTCATAACCAGGAATTTCATGGAAGAGCTTCTGATGTTTGCCCAGAGAGATGATGTGGGCGCAGTGGGAGCAAAGCTCTATTTTGAAGATTATAAGATCCAGCACGCCGGGATCGTACTGGGGCTGGGTGCCCACAGGAGTGCCGGTCATGTTCACTACGGACTGTCAAAGGATAATCTGGGATACATGGGCAGACTCTGTTATGCCCAGGACTTTTCCGCAGTTACCGGCGCCTGCCTGATGGTGAAAAGATCCCTTTATGATGAGGTGGGCGGCCTTGATGAAAAACTGGCCATCGCCCTGAATGATGTGGATTTTTGTCTGAAACTCAGGGACAAAGGATATCTGAATGTGTTTACTCCGTTCGCGGAACTATTCCATTACGAATCGGCTTCAAGAGGGTCTGACGTGTCCGGAACGGATGAGAAAAAAGCTGAGAGATACGAGAAAGAATGCGCTTATTTTAAAGAAAAGTGGAAAGAGGTACTGGAAAAGGGTGATCCGTATTACAACCCTAATTTTTCGCTCGATCACAGTAATTTTACCCTTAAGGCAGCGCCTCTGGCACAGTGTGGGGAATGATCATGGATATTTTAATGCAGATAATTCATAATAAGATGCTGACCACGGCCATATTGTCCTGGGCCATCGCCCAGGTTATAAAGACCATTGTCTTTTTTGCCGTGAACAGGAAGTTCGACTGGTCCAGGCTCACCGGAGACGGCGGAATGCCCAGCGCCCACTCGGCTACGGTCACCTCCCTGGCTACCATGGCCTGCATAGAGTACGGAGCTGATTCCGGAGTATTTGCGGTGGCTGCCATCATGGCGGTGGTGGTGATGCATGACGCCATGGGAGTGCGGCTTGAAAGCGGCAAGCACGCCCAGGCCATCAATGAGCTTTTTGACATGCTGGATCCTGACGTGATGCTGGATGTAAAATTAAAGGAATTCATAGGACACACTCCTTCCCAGGTAGTCGTGGGTGCGATCCTCGGGCTGGTGGTAGCGCTTTGCGCCAGCAGGATGTAAGAATGAATACCGGTCGCAAAAAAACATTGTTTCAGGATTTCAAGTCAAAGAATTTCTTTGACCTTGCTGCCAGTTCGGCCTTCTTTTTTCTGATCTCATGTATCCCCATGCTCATACTTATAGCGGCACTTTTGCCCTATTCAAATACGGAGCAGAAGGATTTTATCCGGATACTGACTAACGCGACTCCCGATTTTATAGATCCCATGGTGACACAGCTGGTTAAGGATGCTTTCAGGCACAGCAACGGCATCTCTTCCGGAGGAATTATCTCGGTGGCGTTGTTTGCCATTATCTATGCGGCGTCCCGGGGATCCGTGACCTTGATCCGTACCCTAAATGTGATCTACGATTGTAAAGAAAGAGAGAATACCTTCAGGGCAAATCTTAAGGCTATAGCCACCACCCTTGTGTTTGTTTTTGCACTGTTCATATCGCTGGTAGCCATGGTCTTCGGTAATTCCATCCGAAATTCCATCAAGATAAGTGTCCCCGATTTTAAGAGCAGATCCCTTCTGTTTTCAAACATCAGATATCTGCTGATTTTTGTGCTGCTGACGGGCTTTTTTGCCCTGCTCTACACCTATCTTCCGGATGAAAAACACAGGATTGAAGATCAGATCCTGGGCGCTGTTTTTTCTTCCCTGGGCTGGGGAGTTTTCTCCTACGTATTTTCCATGTTCATCAAGGGCGGCAGCATTTATAAAACCTACTATGGCAGTCTGTCCACGCTGGTGATCTTTCTGGTGTGGCTGTACTGGTGTTTTCTTATATTTTTGTTTGGCGCTTATATAAATAAAAATGCATCCCGGGCTGTCAATGAATTACTCGGTGGTCTGTTCTGCGGACTGGTCACCATAGAGCGCTATAATAATACGACCCTTGTAAAAGTGGCAGGAAAAAAAGTATACAGCTTTGACACCAAGGGGAATAACAACAGGGATAATGACAGAAATGGCGACAGAAATAATAATAGAAACAACAGAGCCGTTAAGGATATGAGGCCTAAAAATACGCAATATATCAGTGAAAGGCATAACAATGACAGAAAGAAAAAGAGATTTCACGGACGAGATCATAGAGTGGGAAGAAAAAAATAAACTGTTTGAAAAAGGCAGTGTGAGAGGCTTTGACTTCTATTCTTATCTTCGCCGTGAGCTGGTTAATACAGCAGTGAATTCAAAAAATGGCGTAAAGACCGATCCTTTTGAGTCGAAGGGACAGAAGGATACGGGACTTAAGCTTTTTTTTAAGCTGCTTAAGAAAAGCGAAAAGCCCCCGGTAAAAAACGTGGACCTTTTGATCCTGTGCCATCCCAGACGCCAGAAGGCAGGGGATGTATATGAAAGCGTTTTCACCGATTTTCTGGAGAATCATTTTGAGAATTCATTGACGCTGGAGCGTCTTTTTGACGATCATTCCCACTATGAGCCTGCTAAGACTAAGCATCTTTGCTACACGGACAGGCTTACACTGAGAAGCTATGTGAAAAGGCTTCTGGCCAAAAACTTAAGGCCGTCTGAGTATGAGGCCATAAAGGCTGAGGTCAGGGCGATAATGGAAGAGCCCATGCGCTCTTTTGAGAAGGAACACGGTGTGGATCTTAAGAGAAAGACCTATTATGAGCGTGCGGTGATCCTCTATTATTTTTATTTAAGCCGGAAAAAGGATTATGAGAAGTTTCTTGATGAGGTAAAGCCCAAGCTGGTGGCAGAGGTGGTCAGCAAAAGTGTGGACGCCATGCTCATAAATGAGCTTTGTCATGAAAGAGGGATAAAGGTGGTGGAACTGCAGCACTCTCTCCTGGGTCCCATAGCCAGATATCCAAAGGGGATCACGGAAAAGCAGTCCCCCGATTATTATCTGTCTTACTCGGATTACTGGTCTGAGTACCAGAGCTATCCCATAAAGGATGAAAATGTTTTCTCCTGCGGCTCTCCCTATTTTGAGCGACAGGTCATGAAGTATAAAAAGCCCGCCGCCGGACACTCGGATGTAAAAAAGGTGCTGTTCATTTCCGGTGCGGCTTACGGCGAGGCCCTGTCAAAGGTGGCCTGCGACCTTAAAAAACTGGGGGAGACTCAGGGCACAAAGATAGAAGTGATATATAAGCTCCACCCCGACGAGTTCGGTTCCTGGAGGGAAAAATATCCCTTGCTTGTGGAAAATAATGTGAATGTCATCGACTCCAGGGATGTGAGCATCTATGAGTTTTTCAATGACGCCGATGCCCAGGTGGGAGTATTTTCCACCGCTTTGTATGAGGGTATCGCCTTTGACCTTGACACTTATATTTTGAATATCTCCTTCGCGGCAGAATTCATAGATTTTTGCCATGATGGATATGGTACTCTCATCAATAGCGGGCAGGAATTGTATGATGCGCTGACCAATGAAAAGCCTGCCGGAGCGAAGCTGTCCGGCTCTGCTCTTTCGGAAAAATTCTGGAAACAGAATGCCGAGCAGAATATTGTGGAGCGTTTAAAAATGATTCTTGCATCGAATTGATATTAGTATTAATATGTACTATCAGTTTGTGATGCAATGTTTGTGATGTAATGAAATGAAGCTGGCGGTGTCATCCTGAGGAACGCAGTGACGAAGGATCTTGAATGATAACGCGGGATTACACGTTTTATCTTTGATATAGAGTTAAAAATGGAAGAATCAGAAAAAGAAGAAGCGGCAATAGAACCGGAACCGAAAAAAACACCCGACAGACGGTCTGACATAGACATGTTAAAGGCCTTCTGTATCATATGCATGATCATGGGACATGTGGAATTCACGGAAGGTTTTAATAAGTGGATACATGGTTTTCACATGCCCGCCTTTTTTATAATCTCCGGATATCTCCATAAAGTACGCCCGGTTTCGGAAGTGGCAAAAAGAAGATTCGGGACTCTGATAGTTCCATACCTTTTTTTCGGCGCCCTCTGTGTGGCGGTGGAGTTTATAACAGAAGGAGTGGATCTGCAGGTACTGAAGAGATTTCTTTTGTTTAACACACAGGGAGAAGGCGTTCCCATGGCCGGCGCCACATGGTTTCTGACCTGTATGTTCTTTATCGAGATTTTTTATGCGATGGCAGAGGCTGTATCAAAGGGAAACAAAAAGCTGCTGACCCTGATCATACTGTTCATGTCAATGGCCGGAATAGTGATCGTATTGTTTGTAAGTGCAAAGCTCATCTGGGCCATGGATACGGCGCTGGTGGGAACGGGACTTTATCACATGGGTCGGATAGTCAGATTGAAGGGAGAGAAGTTTATCGCCATGCCGTTATGGGCGACTGCCTTGTCGTTGATACTTTTTTCCGTCACCATCATGCTCAATGATTACGTGAACATGAGAAAGGATGATTACGGAAATTTTGCCCTCTTTTGGATAAACGCCCTGGGCATGAGCCTGGCGCTGTGGAGCGCCTTTACCCTCATATCTAAATTGTTTAAGCTGCGTCTTTTTGCGGACGTGGGCAGGTATTCCATCATATATCTTTGCCTTAACCAGCTGGTGATCCACTTTGTGAAGGACGCCGTGGTGCTGGCGGGTATAAATTATTATGCCAGTCCTTCAGTGACCTTCATGTGTTCCGTGGGAGTGACCATCATTACGATGATCGTATTATATCTGTTTGTGCTTTTGTTTAAACATACTCCCCTCAGGCACATCGTGGGCTGGAAGTGAGAGTAGGGCGTATTTTTAAAACGGCCTTATTATGAGATCAAAAATGAATAATATGTTTTGGAGTTATGTAAACTGATTGCGGCATATTATTTGCAACTTACCTTAATATGTATTATAATGTCTATTTGATGTGCATTTACGTTCTTCATCGCGATAATAAACGGTGGATGGCGTATGATGGATTATAAACCGTCACGGTGTTTCATTGTATGAGCACTTCTGTGACATATAAACGGAGGATAGGAAAATGGGATTTGTAAAAGAGTTTAAAGAGTTTGCCTTAAAGGGTAATGTAATGGATATGGCTGTGGGCGTTATCATCGGTGGTGCGTTCCAGGCTATAGTATCTTCATTGGTGGATGATATTATCTCACCCATAATCGGTTGCGTCGGAGGCAAGGATCTGTCAGCTTATGCCATTCCCTGGCTTTGGGGTGATGCGACCATCAGGATCGGCGCATTTGTCACCGCCATCATCAATTTCCTCATCATGGCCCTGGTACTGTTCCTGATGATCAAGGCTATCAATAAGGTGACCTCATTGGGAGCAAAGAAGGAAGAGGTAGCGCCTGATACCAAGGAGTGTCCTTTCTGCAAGAGCACCATCAGCATTAATGCTACAAAGTGCCCTCACTGCACATCCGATCTGCAGTAATAAATAAAAAATCACGGAGGTACGAATATGAGCAAAACAGAGATATCCACATCCAACGCCCCTGCGGCTTTGGGACCTTATTCACAGGCCATCAAAACAGACAGTATGCTCTTTTTGTCGGGACAGATAGCTATCGATCCCGCCAAAGGCAGCATTCCCAGAGGCGTGACCGCGCAGACCATGCAGATCTTTGACAATATCGAAGCCATTCTGGAAGAGGCCGGCTCTTCACTTGACAATGTGGTAAAGACCACCGTCTTCTTAAAGAGCATGGAGGATTTTGCTTCCATGAACGCAGCCTATGAAAAGGCTTTTTCGGGTTCTGAATTCCCCGCCAGATCCTGCGTGGAGGTGTCCAGACTGCCGAAGGATGTGCTTGTCGAGATAGAGGTTATTGCACTTGTATAGTTTGTTTAAGATCTGATTTTTGGGGGCGATGCGCTTGACGTGTCGCCCTTTTTGTGATAGTTGATATGATCCTTTCTTTCATGAAAAAATATAAAAAAGAAAGCATTCTGGCGCCACTTTTCAAGATGCTTGAGGCGGCCTTTGAGCTTTTCGTTCCCATGGTCATCGCCTATGTGATCGACAAAGGCATAGGCATGTCCGACAGAAGTGTGATCATGTATGGAGCACTGCTGCTTCTGGCCCTTGCCATCATAGGGCTGACCTGTTCCGTCAGAGCCCAGTACCACGCCGCAAAGGCTGCCATGGGACTGGCTGCGGACATGAGGCGTGAGCTGATGATCAAGATCCAGAGCTTATCCTTTGCCCGCCTTGAAAACATCGGCACTGATACCATGATAACCAGGCTCACCAGCGACGTGAACCAGATCCAGAATGCAGTGAACATGACTTTAAGGCTGTTTTCCCGCTCCCCCTTCATAGTGTTCGGAGCGGTGATCATGGCTTTTACCATAGATAAAAAATGCGCTCTCATCTTTGCCGTAATGGTGGTGCTGCTCACCATCGTGGTCTATGGCATCATGGTGATCACCATGCCCTTGTATAAAAAAGCCCAGGGTGGTCTGGACGAGATTTTGTCCATCACTCGTGAGAACCTGACCGGCGTCAGGGTCATAAGGGCCTTTTCCATGGAGGAAGATGAGAAGGAAAAATTCTTTGACAAAAACAGGGCGCTTAACCGCATGCAGAAAAGTGTGGGTAAGCTTTCGGCCTTGACCAATCCCCTTACCTTTGTGATAGTGAATTGTGCCACCCTGGTGCTTTTGTACACGGGTGCCCTGAGAGTGTTTGAGGGCATCCTGACTGCGGGACAGGTGGTGGCCCTGACCAATTATATGAGCCAGATCCTGGTGGAGCTTATTAAGCTGGCGAATCTCATCGTGCTCATCACCAGAGGCATGGCCTGTGCGGACAGGATTAAGGCTGTTCTTAATATGCCTTCGGATGAGATGGAGACCCTTGATGATTATCTGAGCAGACCTTTTGATGAAAAGGATGCGCCGGATGAGGATCTGGAGGATATCTACCCAGAGGATGATAAGCCTGTGGTGGAGTTTAAATATGTGGGCTTTTCCTATGAAGACGGCGGAGAGGCTTTGAGCGATATCAGCTTTAGCGCCCGTAAGGGAGAGACTGTGGGCGTCATCGGCGGTACCGGCAGCGGCAAGACTACTCTGGTAAATCTCATTCCCGGCTTTTATTTTGCGAAGCAGGGTGAAGTAATGCTTCAGGGAAAGGATGTCCGTGATTACAATCTGGGAGCCCTTCGCAAGAAAGTGGGCGTAGCATTTCAGAAGTCAATGCTCTTTTCCGGCACCATAGAGGAAAACTTACGGATAGCAAATGAAGACGCCACGGAAGAAGAATTGATAAGCGCCCTTAAGACAGCCCAGGCCTGGGACTTTGTAAGTCAGAGGAAAAAGGGACTTAAGGAAGTGATCCATCAGGGCGGCAGGGATCTGTCGGGAGGCCAGAAACAGCGCCTCAATATCGCCAGAGCCCTGGTTGGGAAACCTGATGTGATAATACTTGATGATTCATCCTCGGCTCTTGATTTTGCCACGGATGCAGCACTGAGGCGCTCCCTTCGCGAGGTGGTGACGGATGATTACGAACCCGTGGTCTTTATAGTATCCCAGCGCACCTCCTCCGTGAGAAATGCGGACCGGATCATAGTGTTGGAGGACGGCAAGATGGTGGGCCTTGGGACTCACGACGAACTCCTGAATATCTGCTCACAGTACCGTGAGATCCACGAGTCACAGCAGGGGTAGTTACTAACTAAAACTTCCCACTTGATGATAAAATAGGCAATTTATGTCATTCTGAGCGCAGCGAAGAATCTTTATAAAGATGACCTTTTTAAATCCTTTAACTCTTTCAGGATCCTTCGTTTCACTCAGGATGACATGTGGGAAGTTT
>JAFRWW010000036.1 GCA_017441585.1 Lachnospiraceae bacterium | reverse complement strand
CGATACTACAGATAGAGTATGCGACATAGTAAAGCTTATTAAGCAACAGACCACACACTATCTATGGCAGAAATATCCAAACTTTTTATCTAAGTGTTACTGGAAGCATAAGATATTTTGGTCAGATGGTTATTTTGCTTGCAGTATAGGCGAAGTATCCTCAGCAACTATACAAAAATATATCGAGAACCAAGGTTAATGGCTACGAATTTACAAGGCTCCTCCCACCGCCCAAGGGCAGTGGGAGGAGCCTACGACAACCGAAAGCATTTATTTATGAAAAAAGCCAAAAAAATCTGCCATGATAAACATGCACCCGGACTTATGCGTTACGGATATTTCCATTGCTACAATAACTATGTATATGGATTTAACCATAATATTTGTTGTAGTTTGAATAAAAATATGGTAAAATACCACGTAGATTTGTGTAAAATAACATAACTGGTAAGAAGGTAATTAAGGAGGAAAGTTATGAAGGGTAGATTACTTAAAAGATTTCTAAGCCTGACGCTTACTCTGTCCATGCTCATGTCTTCGATCCAGCCTGCGGCGTATGCTGCACAGCAGGCGGCCGAAGAAGAGGCTTTCATCGAGGCCCAGGAGGAGGCTTTAGAGGAAGAACTCAGAGACATGGTGGGTGATGAGGAGTATCCCGAAGGCGTCATCGAGTTTGCTAAGACTCTCAATGAGGTGGCAGAGGATGAAGAGGATACCATAATGGTAGTCCGTGAGGGTAATAACGACTCTGAGTCCAGCGTGGTATTCAAGGCTGTGGATGTATCCGCTTCATACGGTAAGGATTATACCCTTTCCGTAGTGAACGGTGACGGCGATGAGGCCACGGAGACCGTTCTGGATGAGAATCCCGATGCGGTTCCTCTGGTTCAGGAGGATGCGGAGGTCATGGCCAAGGAAGAGGCCGGACTTTCCGTGGAGGAAGAGGTTCAGCTTGACGATGTGGCTGAGGAAGAAGTCAGCGCAGTGGAAGAAAGCGTTGAGTCCGAGGAGAGCGCTGCATCCGAGACAGACAGCGTGGATACTTCATCCGAAGGCGGTGAGGCCGATAAGGATGAGGATGAGAGCGTAGTGTCCGAAGAGTCCGATGTCCTGGGTGAGGTGGCAGCTCCCGAGGGTTATGAGGAATCTGATGATGCCATGGCAGATGACGCTCAGGTGGAGGCCGTTATCGAAGAGCAGCATGAGGAAGTCTCCGGCGCAGAGAGCGACGGGGCTGACGATGCCGATTACGAGGCAGTTACGGAATCCGTCCATGAAGAAGTGTCCGGCGTAGAGGAAGACGATACTCTTGCAGAGGATGTGGAGGAAGAGGATAAGGAGCGTGAGCTTCCCTATAACAGGTCCGGTCTTGCAAATGCATATAAGGCACAGATGGGTGAGGATGCTCCCG
Organism: Lachnospiraceae bacterium; assembly: GCA_017441585.1. Taxonomy (GTDB): domain Bacteria; phylum Bacillota; class Clostridia; order Lachnospirales; family Lachnospiraceae; genus UBA1753. Next base: position 56,149 of record JAFRWW010000036.1, on the reverse strand, counting down.
AGAGAGACTGGAGAGAGTATTCTCCTGACGAGGTGGATCCTGAGTACAAGGAAGCCATGGCAGAGGGCGAGTCCGAGACCATCGAAGCCATGAAGGAGACTCCCGGCGTGGCAGTCACCCTGACCTTTGCTCCCGGTGAGTATAAGAAAGAGATCAAGATCCGCCCCGTGGCAGACGGCGTGGCAGAGTCCGATGAAGTGATCGCATTCCTTTTGTATGATGAAAAGGGTGCGTCTCTTGGCGCTAATTATCATGGTTATATCAATATAAGAGATATCGACGAGAAGGAGGATAACATCTTCTCGGTAAAGGAAAAGGAAGTAAAGGTACACATCGGTGAGTCCGAGGCCAGAGTCACCATCGTGAGGGAAGGCGGCATCGAGCAGATGGCTACCGTAACCGTGGGTACCAAGGGTGAGACTGCCGTTTCCGGCGAGGATTACACACCTTTCAACCAGGAACTCTATTTTGCTCCCGGTATCACCGAGAGGGAATTGGTTATACCCATCACCGGTATCAGGGATGAGGAGAAGAGCTTCTGGGTAGGAATCAGGAGCGACCGTGAAAAGGTGATCGAGGAGAGCAATGCGGCCCTCGTGACCATAGAGTCCCTTAAGGATGCTTTTGATGAAAGCGTTAACGGCGATGCGCCTTCAAATGCTCCCGTCAGCATCGAGGAGGATGTCAACGGAGACGCGACTTATGAATATAATTATGATCGCAATAATCATGTAGTGGGTACCATGAAGGAGACTACCCTTAAGAGCGGTCTCAACCTGGTGGGTGCAAAGAGCGTGACCATCAAGTTCACCATGAACGGAGATACTTATATTCCTATTTTCCCCAATGCTAAGGGTAAGAAGGCTACCGTTACGATAAGATCGGGTAACGGCCAGTCGATAAGCAAGACAAAGACAACCGACAAAGAGGAGGATAGCTTTACCATTACCTTTGAAAATGATGATTGGAAGGATTATACAAACGCAAGCATCAATGCCGAGTGCTGGGGGACCGGCTGCAATAAGAACAGTAACACGTTCTATAACATAAAAGATAAAATAAGGGTGGTTTATCCTGAGATCACCTTTAAGGTTAATAACGGTAATTCCACAAATGAGTTTGTAGAAAAAACCTATACACAGTCCAATAAGAGTAAGTCACATGACCCCATCTATTATGGTATGGCTTCCTTCAGCCCCACCAGCAAGGATGAGGATTCCCTTAAGACAAATGTGGGAAATAATGTACAGGTATATTTCCACTATGGCATTCAGGGCAACTCGGTCGGTGTGAAGCCCTCTGAATCCACTGTAGAGGTAAAAGGATATAAGCTTAAAAAGAATACCGGCAGCAATAAGTGGTCTACCGAGATACTGAAGCCGCTCTTTACGGTTGATACCCATTGGGTCAATGCTCACAGCAAGGATTATAAGCAGAGCGACGGTTCCTATATATTGATGCCCGTGGTGGAGCCCAGAAAGGTAAAGGTGACCTTTAAAAACCCGGATGGTAATAAGGGTAATTATAAGGGCTATTCGGACAATGAGTCTTTCCTTGTAAACAGGCTTGATACCCTGGAGATAACCAGTGCCACAAGGGCAGGCTGGTCAATGAGTGCGATAGAGCTTAAATCGGGAAATTACACGGCTACCACTGTCAACCAGGCTGATAAGAATAAACTGGTCACCGGTTTCGGCGGAGCGTCAAGCAGTTCAGCCACAGTTAATCTGGTATATGACGAGACACATCTGCGCGTTCTGGCTGATCCTCTTTATAAGGGTAAGGAGAGCGTAAAACAGGGCAAGGTGCTCTATGTGGATGAGGAAAGCAAGAAGAACTATGTAGGAGATTACCAGAATGTCATCGACATACCCGGAGTCAGCCTTCACAAGACCTATAACATAGTAGGTATCACCGATCTCAGTGCGGATTCCACAGGCAATAGCTCGGGAGAAAGCAGCTACAGAGTGGCATGGAGAGATGCGACTCTTGATGATGATGAAGACGGCGTGATGTCTGAGGATCCTTCTTATGACAGCTTTAAGGCGGTAAGGGGTAATGTGCTTCCCTATGTAATGAAGCGTCCTACAGGCCGTGTATATTATAATTTTGAGCCCAAGGCGGAAGCCAGCAATCCTGCGGACATAGAGGGCTTCTTAAAGCTGCAGGATGAGTTCCTTATCTCCCATAAGCAGATAGAGAGGGGACTTAACGGCGCTCAGGTAGTATGTAACTATAATGATGCGGTTACCGCCAATGGCAAGTCAAAGGATAAGAGACTTTCGGGAGACGGATATTTCAGGATCGCTTCCGGTGAGTTCAATCCTTATAATGCTTATCTTGTAAATCTTAATTATGATGGTGCGGAGGGCAGCATCAATGTGGGCGCGCCCATTTATCCCGCTGATTGCACCAACATAGTGGTAAAGGCTCAGGACGATCTCAATATCCGTGATGTGGCGCTGTATAAGCACACCAAGGAATGGAAGACCATGACCCAGGAGAAGGACAAGTGGGAGCAGGTAAAACCCAAAGACTTCTACGGTGGTTATTTCATTGACTTTACCGTAGGTACGGACCCGACCAATACAGATAAGGATAAGGCTTATCGTATAGAGATGACTGCGGACAATTCCGGAGTGGAGACTGTCGAGGGATCAATGCAGTTCTATGACGGCGATAAGGCTATCGGCGATCCTGTGAAGGGCGAAGCCCTGGCAAAGGGAACAGGCCGTTTCAGATTCGAGTTTAAGCCTGACGCTATGGGACTTAAGCCCGGCGTTACCGCAAGGGTTAAGTTTAAAGATGCACATGGTCATGAGTATCTGGAGAGAGAAGTGGGACTTAAGCTGGTACAGGCAGTCGGTACCCTTACTCTTCTTAATGAATTTGCAATGGGTCTTGGAGGAGTCAACATCGACTTTTTGAGCAATGTGGATTCACGTTTCTCCATGGGCTGGGTCGGAGGATTCGACGAGTTTGAGATGGCAGGCGACGGCTCCGGCGATAAGGTTCTGACCATCGGTATAGGCCATCAGATATGTGAAAAAGACGCCGATAATAAAAAATCGAAACTGCAGGAGGCGGCAGAAGACCTGGTGAAGGCCGATGAAGAAATAGGCGAAAAGAATCAGGCTTATGAAAAGGCTAAGAAGGATAACGACGGCAGCGACAAGAAGAAAGAGGCATATAAGAAAGCCAAGAAGGAGTACGAGGACGCCAAGAATGCAAGGAAGGATAAGGAAGAGGAATACGAGAAGCAGGCTGACGAGACCTATAAGAACGGTCCTGAAAAGAAGACTACCAAGATAGGCGGCAAGTTGGAAATCTCCCTGGGCGTCAGGCTGGTAGTGACCTACGCATTTGACGGAGAGCAGAACAGGTATTACTTCAAGTCCATGATGCTCACCGCGAAGCTTACCGTAAAGGGCAGCGCAGACATCAAGTTCCAGCTTCCTTGGGGCTTCACCGTAAATATCGGTATTGCAGCAGGCGGAGACATAGGCGCCAGCTTCATAGTAAAGCAGGATCTGTCCAATCAGATAGCTGCAAAGAAGAACCGTAAGTATGCGGGTGCGAAGGATAAGGAGAAATTCTTTATCTGGACGGATGACTCCCTTGTACGTGAGGGTAACCTCAATATAGCGCCTTATATCACGCTGACGGTAGGCGCGGGTGCTCTCATGGGAGCTCTCAAGGCAGAAATTTCCGGTACCGCAGCCTTTGACCTTAACTTTTATTCGGGAGATACCGAGCACAAGGGTACCGTGACACTTTCCGCAAAGGTATCCGCTGAGGTTCTCTTTGTATTCAAGTTTGAGAAGAAGATAGCAGAGAAGCAGTATACCCTTTTCGGACCCGATGATGATGAAGAGGAAGACGGCGCTTTGGGAGCAGCCTTTGATTCTGCATTATCGGAGCTTCAGGAAGAGGACCTGCTGGGTGAGAGCGCAGATACCCTGCAGCTGGCCGATTTCAGTTATATGAAGGGTGGTTCCACCTGGAAGAGCAAGGCAGAAGTTGAAAAGGCGTTTGAGGATGAGGAATTAAACGGAAGTCTCGATGAGGATTCCGAGGCATATTCCGAGGCTACGATCGCTGATAAGATAGTGGAAAATCCCGAGTTTGAAGTAGTTAACATAGGAAACAGGAAATATGCGGCTGTATTTACCAACGTTCCCGCCGACAGGGTGGGTGATGCCAAGAATGCAAGGGCAGCATATTACACTATCTATGATAACGGCTGGAGCGTTCCGAAACTTCTGGAAGAGGAAAACGGCGGCATGGATGCTTATCCCAGGATCTTCAGGCTTAAGGAAGAGCCCGGAGCAAAGGGCGCCATCATAATCTGGTCTACCGTGGAAGAAGCATACATGAAGGAGGAAGACATAAATAAGCGTCAGCATGGAATGAACCTTCATGCACGTTTCCTAAATACGGATACCGGAAAATGTGAGGATGAGATCATTGAGGTCACAAAGTCTACCGAGGACGTAAATGCGATCGCTGCAAATGCCGTGAGCGCCAACAGCCTTCCCGATTTCAGTGATTACAGTCAGGATGTGGCTCAGAATGTGGCAGTCAATGCTCATGGTTTCATTGTCTACTATGAGAAGAAAGAATTTAAGCAGAGCGCTTCCGAGACAGTGGGCGATGTAGTCAATCCCGTTTATGATCTGTTTGCTGCAAGGTATTATGACTATGATTATGGCTGGGATGTGGGCAGACGTCCGGCAGAGATGGATGAATGGAAGGAATATATAGAAGAAGAGTTTAAGGATGACTATAATCTTAATGAAGATCAGGTCAGAGAGAGGGCTGAGGCCTATGCTGACTGCTTCTACGGACAGAGATTCTTTGAGTTCCTGCCTTCCGTAACCATAGATGAAGAGTTGGACAGCTCCGGATACTGGAAGGAAGGAACGGCTCCTGTTATCAAAGAACGCTCAGCCAATACGGGCAGTAAAAGAGCTCCCGTTATACTTGATTCCGACGCCATAAGCTGTGATGATATAGGTCTGTTTGCATACTCCATGGATCTGGACGGTGATATGAAGTCCTATTCGGACAGAGAAATCTGTATGCAGATGTATGACTTCAATGACCGAAAGTTTACTTCTCCCATGGTTATATCCAGCAATAAGGACGAGGACTGCAATGTCAAGTTTGCAAAGACGGATGATGCCATCTGGCTGTGCTATTTAAGTGATGGTGACATCGTTGCCGTGGATATTTCAAATGTGGTCAAGAATAAGCTGTACATCAAGGGCAAGACGCATGACGGAAAGTATTACTATTACATAGATAAGTCGGCCCCTGAGGATGAAAACAAGGGTTATGTACCTGAATTTACACTGGTAGAAGGTAAAAAGGCAGAGGTGGATGACCGTATCAACACTGATGAGATCGCCAGCAATATAAGTACCTTCGATGTGGAATCTTCAGGCAAGTATATGTATGTGATGTGGTCTCAGACTGTTCTCGGCGTCAAGAAGGATGTTGAGGAAGACAGTTTTGAGGCGGCCCTTCCCGAGAATGCATCCAAGGAAGAACAGCTCTTTACCCTGAGATTCTCAGGTTACGGAGATAAGAGCGAACTCACCTATCCTGTGCAGATAACCAGCAAGACGGGCGCACATTACAGAAATCCCGCCTTTGCTCTTACTCCCGAGGGAGGTCTCATAGGCCTTTCATACAGAGCTATGGACAAAGTGGTTGGTTACGATGAGTTTACCGACCAGTCTGACGGCTTTGCCAGAAAATACATTGTGGTGGATGAAAAGGGTAATGAATCCGAGAAGAATGATCTCAGTGAGGAAGATTATGTACCCATCACCGTAATGGATAATGAAAAGGGTGTGCCTGTCGCCTTCAAGGTGGATCCTGCAGGTCGCGTTAAGATCAAGGATGCTCAGTTCTCTTCGGCTGAAGCCGGAAGCAGGGGTGGATTTAATTTCAGGATACTGAATGATGGATTCACTGCCCAAAAGGATCTCAGAGTTAAGGCTGTGGATGAAGAAGGCAATTCGGTTCTTCTTGACCCTGATTATGTAGAGGGAGAGGGCGAACCTTCCGAGGATGACTTTGGACTGCATTATACGGATGAGGTATCCATTGATAAACTGATAGGCGGTGAGGACCTGATCCTTAACGGCGTTGTGACAATACCTGAAAATGCAAATGTGACCAAGGCATATGTCAGTGTTGTTGACAAGGATGGTGATGTGATAGCCGAAGAGATCATTACGGAGGAACTTAAGAGCCATCTCGATGTCTCCGGACTGACTGTGGAAAACACCGGTGAGAGAAATGAATATCGTGTGAGCGGAGAGATCGTCAATACCGGTAATGCCAAGTCAAAGGCCCAGTCTGTTGATATTGGTATTGATGTCAACGGTGATGAGTATGAACTCAGTCAAGTAAGGGTTACAGCTCTCGCACCTGAACAGAGACAGGCATTTGAGACTGTGATCCATGTAGAGGATACGGATTTCACAGAGTCGACAGATGATGACGGAACGCTCACTGAGACGCTTACCGTGTTTGTTGAGCCAGGTGATGAGTTCTTCAACGCAACAACCGACAGGACGGCTTATGCTTCCGAGCTGGAGAGGATCGCAGCTATAAAGAATGTCACTTATAAGGGAACTGATACCATAAGTGTAAATGCCGGCGGAACTGTTCATGTTGTTCCTGAGATAATCTCCGACAGAAAGAATGCTGACGGTGACGGAACCGAAGGCTTGCAGTATTTCTTTGTCAATCCTGATCCTGATGATGATGGTTATACTGTAGATCCTGACGGAACAATTACAGGTCTTGGCGAGGGTGACGGACTGCTTGATATGTATGTGTTACCTGCCAACAGAGACTTCGTGGCTGAAAGAAGAGATTCAGGTATATCCGGTGTCATCGGAGCTCATGATTCACTGTGGCCCGACGTGGCGTCGGCCGCTATATACAAAAAGACGTTCATGGTGAGCGTGGCGGCCGAGAAGGTCGATGATGATGGTTCGGATAAGCCCAGGTTTAACGATAAGAAGGGCGTGATGTACCAGGTGGTTTCCGGCAATGAAGTGGAGGTCATCGGAGTCAATCCTTTGTTCAAGAATGTCACCAAGGTTAAGGTGCCTACCGCCATTAAGGTGGAAAAGACAAAGTACAATGTAGTGGGTATAGCCGACGGCGCATTCGAGAAGAATACCCTCATCACCAAGGTGAGCATGGGCAGCAATGTAAGATATGTCGGAAAGCGTGCCTTTGCGGGATGTACTTCCATTAAGTCGCTGAAGCTTTCAAAGAACCTTATCACCATAAAGGAAGGCGCATTTGAGGGCTGTACGCTGATCAAGAAGATATCACTGCCCAAGAAACTTCAGTATGTGGAGAAGGATGCCTTCTCAGGCTGTACGGGCGTCAAGAAGATCACTCTTGATAAGGCGCTTATATCCATCGGAGACAGAGCGTTTAAGGGCTGTGCCCTGGTTAAGAAGCTGACCTTCCCTGCAGCTCTTACGTCCATTGGCGCGAGTGCTTTTGAGGGACTGACCAATCTTCAGAGCATCAAGGTACAGACCGGCGTGATCAATCATATCGGTGATGATGCGTTTAAGGGCGTACCTGCCGGCGTAAAGATCACTGTGAAGGTAAAGAACGGTGACGCAGGAGCGTTTACAAAACTGTTTAATCCCTCCAGTGTCTCTTCCAATTCGGCGAAGTAAAGCATCGCATAATAAGAAGAATTATTTTCTTGATTATTCTCCTTAAAAATGTTATTTTACAATCTGTGTGTTTTATTTGACATAAGATGATCATGGCTTCATATGAAGCCGCTAAAAGGAGAATAGGATGAAAAAAACAGTATTGACCTTAATGACGCTTATCATGACAGTGTTTCTGGCTCAAAGTGCCTTTGCGGGCGTGGTGGTGATAGATCCGGGACACGGCGGCATAGGAACCGAGGGCAGTGGTGCCATATATGCTCCATACGTGGAAAAGGCGCTGACGTTGTCTATTGCGGAGCAGCTGCGTATGGAACTGGCCAATGCCGGTGTCACCGTGTATATGACCAGAGAGGTAGATACACCGATGTCTCTGGATCAGAGAGCCGCCTATGCAAAGTCTGTAGGGGCGAATCTTATGGTGAGCTTACATTTCAATGCTTCGGGTCCCCATGACAAGACCGGCTGCGAGGTCTGGAGCTCCGCATTCGGAAATCATGCGGTGGTGGGACGACAGCTGGGAAGCCAGGTGCTGGGACAGTTATCCGCTCTGGGACTGGAGAGTAAAGGCGTGAAGGTTAAGCTGGGAGACAGAGGCGATTTTTACGGTCTTATCAGAAATTCCGTGGCACAGGGCGTGCCCGCTATCATAATAGAGCATTGTTTTCTGGATTATCCTACGGACAGGGCGGTGCTCGAAAGAGTGGGAACGGCAGGACTGGCTCATGCCGACGCCACTGCCATAATAGGTTTCCTCTCAGGAGGTACGGGACAGTCTCTTATGAACGGAACCCTGGATGTATCTCCGGTGAGCGCGGCGTCCCTGCCTGCAGTGAGCGGTACGGTGGGTGCGGCTACGCCTTCACCTTTGGCCGCAAGCTTTACTCCTCAGGAGTGGAGCTGGCTTTTAAGTCAGTGGGCCTATACAGGAAATGCGGAGGCCATAATCAATACGAAGTCCGTGGCGGAACTGAGACAGCTTCTGGATCTGCATGCTGCGGGAAAACTGTAAAATATTGGCTTTCAGAAAAGTTGGGTTGAAAAGTCATTTTTTAGAGCAATTTAGAAAGTGAAATCTTGGGTTGAAAAAGGAGCATGGCTATAAGCAGAATAGTCATGCTCCTTTCTTGATTACTGATATGTGCAGGTTATTCTAATTCAGTATTCCAGTCTTCTAATAGGGTCTCATCAAATATCTCCCCTGTCTCTGGATCAAAATTTATGCCTGGGATAAGACCGATAGTTGGGTCGTAGTCCATGCTGTTAAAATATGTGTTTTCATCCTCAGCAACTACTTCTTGTATACCCTTTACTTCCTCATAATGGAATACAGGTCCCTTTTTAGGAATACATGGACCAAGCAGCATTCCATTATTTTCAATTTTTTCAAGGTTTGCATGCCTGTAAAGTGTTCTACCACGTAATATCTCAAATGAATTTCCCCTGCCACGAATATTGTTTTCCCTAATTATCCGATTAGTGCATTCTGTAAATCCATTAGTTATAGCGATAGGACATATCCAGTAATTAAAGATCTGCTCATAAAAATTATGAACCGTCTTTGCAAGAGTTCTAAAATCATCATATATCTTATCAGCCGGAATACTTGCTTCCCAATCGGCGAAGGCTTTTTTGGCGTTATCTATGGATTCCAGATTTTTATCGTAAATATTAAAGAAGTCTTCCTTCAAATCAAAAGCTATGGCTAATGGTTCAAGGTCAAGATTTTCTCTGCATTCACGTATTTTCGCCGCATCCTCAAGCGACAATTTTTCTAATCTGGTACGGAGAGTATATGCCAACCCCTTTTTAGTGGCAACCCGGTCTTTTTTTGACATTTTAGATTGAATACTAATCCTTATCGCATCCATAGCTTTGTTTGCATAGGCTACTACATGATAATGGTCGATAACCCATCTTGCATTAGGGAATGTAGTTTTTATACTTTTCTCAAATGGACGATACATATCTGTGCAAACCCACAAGACTCGCTCTCTATTAGGTATCTGGTTAAAATATTCTGTAAGGGATGTCTGATTACGCCCTTGCAGCATGTCATATAGGGTCTTATGTTCCAGGTCAGTTATTACAGTCAGTTCACCAAGTTTTTTTATTTTTATTTCATCAAGTCCTATGAATGCAGGAGTCTGGAATCTTAATTCCTCCTTTTTTTCTCTTATAAAACTTTTGAATACATTTCTTGCCGTGCCATTAGAAACATCATATTCCTTTGCAATATCATCAAAACTGCGTTTTAAGGCAAGGTTAGCTATTTTGGCTACTAAACGCTTTGTCATAAATCTTGATTCATCTATCGAATCTATTTTAGGCTGATATATATATCCGCATTTATGACAGCGTTTTCTCGGAATCTTTAATTGGAGTTTTGACGGTGCTCCTACGAAAGTAGTATCGCTAACAAGTAATTCTTTACCTGTATGAGCATATAACTTTATATTACATTTTGGACACAATACAGGCATCTCACCAATGTATTTCATGAGAATCACACTACGTTTTCCTTCATGATTTTGTTCACTAATAGGTAAATCATAAAACGGCTTAACGTTAATCAGACTAAAACCCGACATCAGTATCTCATCTATTGTATTCTGTTCCATTTGCTTCTCCTAAATCCATCATTTATATTATAATTTCTCATCTGCCAAGGTTTTATTCTTTCTTACCTGACCTCATGTACTGCATAAGTTCAGGCATATCTATACGCTTATTCTTATCCACAAGGTCATAAATAACATCCGCAAGAGGCTTCCATGTCTGAGGATCGTTAATTATTTTGTCCGCAAGAGTCTCGAATTCATTATTTTTCAGTGCGATAGCCGCAAGCTGTATTATTCTCTCCATACGTCCGGCAGCAATAATCGCCTCCTTGCTATTAGTAGTGTTCTGTATCTGGATCCGTGAGATATCATCAGCAGCCACATAATCGGCAATGGCGTTGATAGTTCGTGCTCCTACATCAGTAGATACATTTTCTCCCCATATCTCATTGATCTTCGCAACGATAACCCGAAGAGATTCTTTCTTACCGCCTCTGCCTTGTCCTCCGGCGGTCATAGGTTTTAGAGTCCTTTCTTCGTCATCTGAAACAACAGGAGTTTCAAGAGACTTTATCCGATAATCAGATAAGAGCAGGGCACTTATATCAATCTCATCAACGGAAATACCATCAAGTTTTCTCGACAGGAGCTTTGTAAAACTACTGAACACTTCAAGATCAGGTTCGCCGAGGTCAATAATCTGCGTAATGTACTCATAAGCAGATCTGTAACGCTTCAGTTTTTTTTTGAAGTCCATCAGCTTATCAATCTCATCCTGTATGTTCTTAAGTTGAATTTCAGCGCTCTTGATGCCATCATTATCCTTTTGCTTTCTTGCACTGCTCAGAACATCACACCACGTATTATAAGCATTCTGCTGAGCTCTGAGCTGTGAGTTCCAGCGGTCAGCGGGCACAGAAACCAGATTATATATCTTAATGCGATAGGAGTCCTTGCGGGTAGCATCCACATCTGTCATGGATTTGTATTTTGCCACCTTATACGCATTAAACTCATCCTGTGTATAGATACTTGACTTATCAAGGGCATCTTTTATTGTATATATAATCTCAAGATTCTGGGCACTTTCCATCTTAGCCCCTGTATCATACTTTTTAAAGGCATTAAGAACGGTATCAGGCTCATTAGCAAAGTCAATTACAAATACCTTGTCCTTACCGGGGAATACACGGTTAAGGCGGGAGTATGTCTGAACGATCTCTATATCATTATTGATGCGCTTGTCGATGTACATTGCTACAAGTTTTCTCTGGTTAAAACCAGTCTGGAACTTGTTAGCAACAATAAGCAGTCGGCTTTCGGGCTTGTCAAAGGCGTTCTCAATAGACTGGTAACCAATGTTATTGAGATTATCCTCGGTATAATCATAATCCCTGCGTATTATGGCAAAGGGGTTTTCCTTGAGATAATCAAATTCATCAACGATATTATCATCTTCGGGCATCACAGCCAGTTCACCCTTGACTGAACCGGAGAAAGCTACAAGAGGATCTCCAGGGACTGTGAACTGAAGCCTTTTCTCAACTTTATCCTTATCATATTCAGGATGAGCCTTCAAATAAGCCTGTATGGCGTATTTGTAGCGGATAACCGCCGGACGGCTGGATGTTACAACCATAGCTTTAGCCTGACCGTCAAGGAGCATGGCGACATTTTTGATAAAATGTTCCACTATAAACTCAGCCTTGCTCATTACGTTAGTAGGATGATGCGATTCCCACTTGGCAATGGTGCGGAGGGCTTCCCTCACATTTACCATTTTTTCTGGAACAACATCTTCCTTTAGGTTGTATGCAGTCTTATAAGGCATATAGCCTAAAAGAACATCAATTATGTAGTTTTCCTCGATAGCCTGCCTCATAGGATAGAGGTGGAATGATTCCGGGATGGGCTGGTTAGTTTTTTCATCAATGCGGTCACCAGGCCTTCCAAAGATGGTTTTGGTCTCAGCTTTGGGCGTAGCTGTAAAAGCAAAGAATGACACGTTTTCAGGCATGCTCTTTGCTTCCTGCTGCTCAAGGAAATATGCATTGATAGCATCCTCATCTGTTGTGCCATCGTCATCGGCCTTTTTCTTACCCGATTTTTTTGCTGCAAATTTTAATGCGGCCTTCATCTTGCCGGAGAACTCGCCTTCCTGGGAAGAGTGGGCTTCATCAATAAGTACAGCAAATTTTAGGTTTTTTAAATCCTTGTCATTTGCTATGGCTTCGAGGGCATAAGGGAAAGTCTGGAGCGTTACAACAATAATTTCACGCTTATCGTGAATAGCTTTTGAAAGTTGTTTACTCTTTGCACCTGATGCCCTGTGATCTGCATCACCGCCGACCATCTCGATAAGACCCATTGTCTTTTTGAGCTGCTGTATCGTGCCTTTGATATTCGTGTCAAGGCCAACACGATCAGTAACGACAATGACAGAAGAAAACATACGCTCGCCATTATCTTCCATAAGGCGTATAAGCTCATGTGACAGCCATGTGATAGTCTCTGTCTTGCCTGAACCCGCCGAATGTTCAATAAGGTATTTCTGTCCTACGCCATTAGCCTTGACATCTGCTATGCATTTAATGACGCAATCCCACTGATGGAACCGGGGGAACATCTGGGTGCGGACTTCTTTGATCCTGCCTGTGATGTCTTCCTTCTTCTCTACTTCCTCAAAGACAAAATTATGGAAGATGCGGAGCCAGTTATCCTTACGGCATATATCATTCCAGAAATAGCCGGTGGGATAGTCTGTGTCATTCTCCTGCAGAGGGGGATTCCCGGCATGGCCATCTTCGGTTCCCCTGTTGAATGGGAGGAATTTGGGCTGCTTGGGAGAAAGATCCGTACACATCCAGATTTCATCCTCAGAAATAGCAAAGTGAACAACAGCTCCACGTTTGTACATTAAGAGGTAGTTTTTTCTGTTTGTACCGGGTTCTACAGGTTTGCGCTCGTTCTGGTACTCGATAATGGCATCCTCAACGCTTTGGGTAAGCTCTGTCTTTATTTCAGATGTGGCAACAGGGATGCCGTTAATAAAGAAAACAAGGTCTAATGACTTTTTCCCTGCCGTCTGGTAATGCACCTGGCGCATCACCCTGAGAATGTTGGCATCATAATAATCCTTCAGTTTCGGGAGCCTCGGGTCATCAGGGTAATGGCCTGAACAGGTAATGGTCTGATATCCCGCCATCTGGAATCCTTCACGGAGAGTAAGTATGGTCCCTTTTGTTTCAAGGGATTTCACAAGGGCAAGTCCAAGGTTTTTCTGCCAGTTAGAACCTAATGCTTTCTGCATCTTATCAACCTTTTCAGGAGCAGTAGCAGTAAAATATTCAATAAAATCCGACATGATAAGGGCTGTATTTGCATCAAACCCTGTATCATCATCGCTAACCCGCCATCCATCATTTTCAAGGTCGCTTAGCTTTCTTGTGATATAGGATTCGAAGTTAGCCTCTAAATGTAGGGTATCCTTATGATTCATATGTGATCCTCCTCCATATACTGCTCATCTTCCATAAGTTCAGCAGTTATTATAGATATTTCCTGTAGTTTTTTCTGAAGCAGTGCCTTATCAGGAAGTTTCAACTGATATTGTGATACGAGCATGGGAGACATTGTCCTGCTCATGGCATATTCAACGACTTCCTCATTCTTATCTGAACAGAGGATAAGCCCAACGCTCGGATTTTCGTCATCTTTTCTGACCTGACGATCCAAGCCTTCCAGATAGAAATCCATTTTTGAAACGTATTCAGGTTTAAATTTGCCTGTCTTCAATTCTATCGCAACGAGGCATCTAAGCGCTCTATGATAGAAAAGGAGGTCGATATGGTAATCCTCACCGCCTACAATTATCGTATATTCCTCGTCTATAAACGTAAAGTCCTGCCCTAATTCCAAAATGAATCTTTTCATTTCCTTGACGAGGGCTTTCCTCAGATCGTTTTCATGAAATTTATCCGGAAGTGAGAGGAACTCCATGACATAGTTATCCATAAACGGCCTTCTGGTGTCGGTCACAGGTTCGGGAGCCAGAATATCCTTTGACAGCATATATCGTTCATAATAGCCGCTTTCGATCTGACGCTTCAACTGACGGTTCGTGTACCGCTCGCGAATTGAAAGCCTGATATAGAATTCACGCTCCTCTTCAGATTTACAGCTTGACAGGATAGTGAGATGGTTTGACCAGCTTAATTGTGTCAACAGCGTTGACACAATTTCATTACCCTCATAGGCTTCGTAAAACTGTTTCATGCGGTAAAGCCCGCGACGGGTAAATCCCTTAATCCCGGGAAACTCATGTTGGATATATTCGGATAAGGAATCTACATAGGCATCACCATATATGGCCGTTTTTGACTGCTCAGACAGGTACTTACCAATCTCATTATACATGAGTATAAGCACCTCGTTCACCCTTTGAAATGCGTCCCCACGTGCTTTGTTTATTATCTGCGCTATTTCCGGAAACTCCCGTCTTATCTCATCCATAAAATTTACTCCTTTTGAATTGTGTCAACAGTGTTGACACTTTTTGTTCGACTGTATGTTCGACAGTCAATTTTACCAGTCACGGCATTATAGATAACGGCTTTTCTGTAATCTTCAAGCTTGGATATTATATTATCTTTCCTCTTTATCGCCTCATCTGTTCTTCTAAATACTTCTTTAAGGTAACTGGCTATTTCTCTCTGTTCATCCTTAGGAGGGACAGGGAACTTAATATTTAAGAACTGTGTGGGATACAGCCTTAATCTCGATGGTCTGATACCGGTCGATAAGGCTTTATAATGTTGAACAAGGGGCTTGGAGCGCAATAGGCAATCAAGGTAATCTTTGTCATAGGCATTGTCTATCTGCCGATATACATTATATGATGGACTAATTACCCCATAGTAATCCGATACCCCGATAGCACCGGCCCAAAGCCACATTGTGTTGGCTGCAATATCTCCTGCTTCGCATATTTTATACCCTACAAGTGACTCGGCCTCAAACATCGTAACATTTTTCTGGCTACGTGGGGTAATACCGGTATATTGAGATACCGTAAGCAATTCTTCCTCACCTGTTTTTGATTTTTCAGAGACTTCCTCAAAAAGATATTTTCCACGAATCATTTTCCATGATTTGGGAACATTCTCTAACCATTCTACGCCACTATCTTTGATTTTTTTGATTTTGTGAAGACCATTTAACGTAAAGTAGGATAAGTTATCTGATTTGTATTTTTCTAACTTTTTTATAATTTCTTTATGCCTTTCAATGGCTTCATCAATGGCTTTGCATTTAATATCAAGATAATGAACTATAGCCACTTGCTCCGGAGTGGAGGGAACACAAATATAAAAATTCTTTATATCACTGATAGTTATAGCATCATATGTGGTTCCATTGGAATAGTAGTTAAAATCTTCACCAGATTTTATGATGAAATACTTTAAATAGTCTGGATTTACCCCTATTGCTTTTATTGAGCATAAGCCGCGTCCAATACAATATACTTGATCCGATATATTCATTTTGCCAACGGGAGCACGAACGGTCATTAAAATATCCCCTTCGCGGCTTAGTTTTTTTGGATTATCACAAAATTGCGTAACATGTGGATGACTTACACCAAATTCTGTTGCTCCTTGCATGAATGGAACACCATTTTCATCATTTATCGCAGAACTGTCAGGTGACTGTCCCATAATAACATTTATAACATATTTTAGGCGTTTATATTCCCAATTTGAAGGAATATTTCCACAAAAAATACTCGATTTCTTCATTCTTCTCATAACAGGAACCCTTTCATAAATTCTTCTAAGCCTGTTTCTAAATCCATTATTTCTTTAGCAATTTCTTCCGGTTTTCTCGGCTCTTCATAATGATAAAAGAACTTATTAAAACTTATGTTAGTACCAACAACCCCAACTTTACCGTCTGCAAGAGGTCCTTTATCTAAAACAGTCTCATCAATCCATGTTTCTGGAGCATAAGGAAGGACTTCGCTTGCCAGGTAATCCTCGAAAGGAATGCCGAAAGGTATATTCTCCGTATCTTTTAAATCAGGATCGGCCATAATAGCACCATTATTGTTATATACAATAGGGTAATTTTCACCTTTTTCGATGCAGGACAGACGCAT
Organism: Lachnospiraceae bacterium; assembly: GCA_017441585.1. Lineage (GTDB taxonomy): Bacteria > Bacillota > Clostridia > Lachnospirales > Lachnospiraceae > UBA1753. The sequence continues at coordinate 39,710 of JAFRWW010000036.1, read as the reverse complement.
TGCTGTAGCCATAACAGCAGGGGGTATTCCTGGCTTCTCCATACCCTCGCGGGCTGTTTTTATTACTGAATCCGCAGCTTCGAATAGAAGGGTGGTTTTATCAAATTCTATAAAGAAATCCCTCAGGATCTTTTTGTTGGCTTCCGAAAGATTCATAAGAGCCTTACTATCAATAAAGGTGCTGATATTATCCTCAGACAGCTTAAGAATTGCCCTGAGAGGCCTCTGCGTGGTTACTTTACGGTACATAAAGGTCTCATAGGGGACCAGTACACTGTTCCCATGATCATGACCGTTTATGTATGTGTCGATAATCCATTGCCTATCGGATTCACCAATCTCAAAACGTTTATTCCCCTGATTTTTTCTCAATGAAGCCCTCTTATCTGATGCATCAATAAGTTGGATCATACCCTTTCGGCCCTCAGGTTTTGCACTGTTCAATATCCATAGATATGTATTTATGCTTGTGCGGAAGAAAATGGATTCCGGGAGTTTTACAATGCAGTCAATCACATCCTTCTTAAACAGCCATCTACGTATATTTGACGGGCCAGAGCCTGCATCGCCTGTAAAGAGCGGAGAAGCGGATAAAACAATACCGGCTTTACTGCCGCCATCTTCTGCAGATTTCATCTTGCTTACAACGTGCTGAAGAAATAGCATTGATCCATCATCAACAGCGGGAAGACCTGCACCAAAACGACCCGAAAAGCCAAGCCGGGCTTCAGCAAGCACATCTGGCTGTTCAGGCCTCCATTCCTTACCATAGGGCGGGTTACTTAGGATATAATCAAATTTGTCATATTCAAATTTATCATCATTCAGAGTATTTCCATATTCGATATGAGCGCTCAGATCTTTGGTTTGGTCATAAACGTCAGATTCTTTATCCGATACATTACGGAGAAGCATAGCTGCCTTACCCATAGCCCACGACTCAGGCTCAACCTCCTGTCCGTATGGTACAATGACAGCGGGAGCGATCATCTTTTTATCCTTATGCCATTCCTCAAGCTGATCAAGGGCATCAGAGATAAATCCACCAGTTCCCATAGTAGGGTCGTAGAGGGTTCGTACAATTCCTGAATCACTTGTCATTAGTTCGTCATCATTAGCAAATATCATACCGACCGCAAGCCTTACAACGTCTTTAGGTGTCATAAAGTCCTCTGCGTTCTCTGCAATGGATTCTCCAAATTTTTGTATCAGGTGTTCATAAATATTAGACATTTCACGGTCAGATACCGTTTCAGGAGACAGGTCAAATGCAGCGAATTTACCGCATACAAGATAGAGCATACCGTGTTCGTCAAGGGTTTTGCAGATATCCTCCATTTTAAATCGTTTCATTATGGCTCTTGCATTGTCTGAGAATCCGTCAATATAACTCATCAGGGCATCGAGAGTATCCGTTGATCCCAATGAGTTTAACCGAAAATTGGTGGTATTATAGAAAGCCTTCTTGCTAAAAGCACAATAATTATCGCTTTCTCGTCCCCATTCGGATTCGTGCTCCTCAATGGCATTGAGAACGGCCTCTCTGGTGGGCTCAAGGGCACACTCCAGTCTACGGAGCATAGTAAATGGGAGTATAACCTTATTGTAGTCGGATGTCTTTATGGGGCCTCTGATGAGATCGGCAACACTCCATATTTCTTTAGCATAGTCGAAAGTATCGTTTTGGGATGTATTTGTCATTGTAACTCCTCACATACTGTACGAATTGTCAACCTAAAATTTCAGAAAAAAACTAAGCATAGTATAACACTATGCTTAGTTTTTTTCAACCCAACTTTTCAGAATAACTGAAGGGCTAATATTTCGATTTTCAACCCAACTTTTCACATACCCAAAATATTTGTGATTTTTGGAATAAAGTGAAGAATTGAAACTGATCGATGAGACATGTCATTCTGAGCGCAACGAAGAATCTTTTTAAGATCCTTCGTCGCTACGCTCCTCAGGATGACATGTTTTTATTTTTGCTCAGGATGACATGTTTTTAGTTATTATCTGAACACAGGCGTCCTGCCCTTCTGGGCTATGCCGATGTAGGTCTTTCCGGTGTTCATCTTTATCTCATTACCGTTATCATCATAATATCTCGTAGGTGTGTATTCGCCGGTCTTTCGCCAGGTGATGTGGATGCATTTACCCTTGGTGAAATAGTAGCCGTCTTCGGTGGAGTCTATCATGGTGAAGCCGAGATACCCCTTCTTGTCCAGCTGGCTCCATTTGGTATTCTGGATGATCACGTTTGCGAAGCTGATCTGTCTGCCGTTTGCGGCGTCAGTCTGTGCCTTGCCGTGGATGTTTTTGTAATATACGCCCTGAGCTGCATTATAGGTGAATGAGCTCTTGGAGTAGGGATAGACGGGTGAGAGGTCTATGGTGGTGGCAGGCATGGCGTTTGCGTATCCGGACAGGTCGTTTACGCCGGATGCGAAATCAAAGTGCTTAGCGTTATAATAGCCGGCTCTGGGAGTGGTGAGATAGCCTAACTGTACGCAGGCTTTCTGGATACCGGAGGCGGAGATGTATGCGTTGTGAGGCGCAGATCTGTCGGAGGAACGGAAGAACTGTCCCGCGCCCGGAGCCTTGCCGCCTACGCCGTACTCATAAGTGCCGGAAAGGTTGTTAACGTCGGGGCCGTTGATCACGCCCTTCATATAGGCCACGCCGCCGAAGTGGATGAGTATGGGATCCCACTCCTTGGCCGCATAGATGTAATACAAACGACAGCTCCTTAAGTTACCTATTCTGCTAAGGCCGGTCCAGTTGGGGATGATTGCCATCTGTCTGGAGATTCCACCCTCCTCCATGATCTCATAGAGGATGTCTGCATGGCTGATACCGTAAGAAGGCTGGGCTGCGGTGTCGGTGGGCATCATGACGGCTATGGGACGTGTGTTGGCCTGTGCTGCACTGACAGGCCCATTGGTATATACGCTGAGGCCGCCGGCCACTGCTGCCGCGCCGGTGACTGTCTTGGGGATGGGGGTGGAACTGTCTTCACCGCCGTCGGGTCCCTGAGAGTCTATATCGGTGATCTGTGAGGGATCTATGCCGGCAGAGGCCTTGGCTGTGGCGGGAGCAGCGGCTGTAAGGGCTGCGCCGGAATAGTGGCCCAGATATTTTCCGTAGTAATTGGCCCAGGAGTAGCTGTATTTGCCCACAGGGGCAGGATGTCCTGCGCCCAGGGCTCTGTAGGATGAGGATGCCAGCTGGTTTGCTGCCACGGTGGCATCCACCTGAGCTGCGTATGCCGCCACGTTAAATGAGGCGTTTCCGGCATGTCCCTGACTGATGCCGTTTTCCACGAAGTATCGAAGGAGCTCGGCGGGATTGTTGCCGATGCTTGAGGCCAGTTCGGGATGGGCTGCCAGATAGAAATTGGCATCGAATACCTTTGAATAGTCACGGCCGTTGTAGGTGGTGGCGGTGACGGTGGCGGCAGGTCTGTTGAGCAGATAGGGATTTCCCAGACAGGAACTCATGGTGCTGTAAAAGGCATCAGGTTCGCCGTTCTTTTTGCCCAGGTACTCGGCGCAGTAGGCTGAGAGGGTGTTGTAATCCATGGTGTAACCATTATCCAGGAGCATTTCCAGCTGTCTGTAGCAGTTCTTGGCTATGTCTATGGTCATGACATTCGAGCCCAGGTTATTCTGGGGTGCAAAGGTCCAGTAGGTATTTTCCACTTCCGTAAGATATGAGGGATTCCAGGTGCCGGCATCCGTGGTACCCAGCTTCTGCTTCATTTGTGCCGTGGTGGTAAAGGTAGTATTCCTCACTGCGGCATGGGCCGTGACGGGAGGAAGAGCGCCGGTGGCACTTACGGTGAGAGCCGCAGCAAGTATAAATGAGAGCATCTTTTTCAGATTCATATCGTTCACCTCGTGTTTTATTTTCCTTGTTGACCTAAGATATATATGGTATAATCAACAATAATAGTCGGATATGATATCCGACACTACACAAGGTTATCACGATTATGTCGAAAAAACAACATAACATCAAAAAAAACAGACTGGCCATTTTGCCTTACGTGGCTAATGTTTTGTTATTCCTTATAATGGGTATAGTCACTTATGGCTTTGTGTCTCAGCTTTTGATCAGTGAGATCAATGCCAATGGTCGTTCTGTGGCTAAAACCCTGGCCGATAAGATAGACGGTGATGCCTTCTCACGGATCTGGTCCAGATCCGATCCCGAGTATGATCAGATATATTCCCAGATTACCGATTTTTATGTATACGGAAATATACAGTATATTTATACCATGCGTCTTCAGGAGAATGGCGTTCTCTGTTTTGTGGTGGACGCGGATCCCAATGAGACCACCGAGGTGGGTGAGGTGTATGACTGGGTAGAGGATATGGCCCCTGCTTTTTATGATGGCGTACCCTGTTCCGACAGTAAGATGACCACCGACAGGTGGGGAACATTTTACAGCTCTTATGCACCCATATTCAGGAGCGATGGGAGCATCGCAGGCATAGTGGGAGTGGATATCAAGACCGATCATGTAGGCGGATGTTTAAGACAGCTGCGGTTCATAATCATTCTGATAGTTTCGGTATTTGCCATAGCGGCCATGGCCATGTATATAGTCATCGGCCGCAGGCTGTCAGGACAGGACAGACTCACGGGACTGCCAAATTACGAAGAGTTTGTCCGCATGTGTGCAGATATTGAAAAGACCGGCAGGCTCAGCGATTACACTGCCTTTCACGTAAATGTTAAAGGTTTTAAGTACATAAACAGAAAATACGGATATATCACCGGTAATGAAGTTCTGGTGGGAGTGGCTGATTTTATCAAGGGGAAGCTCAAGAAAAACGAGATCGTGGGCCGCACGGGAAATGACAATTTTGTGGCTCTGGTATTTAATGAGAATGCCGGCAGATTTCAGGTCAGGCTGAAAAGCGCTGTGCCCAAGACGGATAATCCTGAGGAAGTGGATCCTAACAAGCTGCCTTCGGCCATAAGGTGCAGTATCTATAAGATAAAGCCCGGTGATACCATGGATGTGGTGCTGAATTCATGTACCATGGCTCTTAGCAAGCTGCGTTATGAGAAGGCGGTTGACGATTTCATAGAGTATGAGGACGAGATGTTCGATAACATCTTAAAGGACGGTGATATCCTGACCTCATACAGGAAGGCCATAAACAACGGCGAGTTCGTGGTTTATTATCAGCCTAAGGTGGATATCAGGAATAATGCCCTCTGCGGGGCTGAGGCTCTGGTGCGCTGGAAAAAGGACGGACAGCTCATATATCCCGGTACCTTTGTACCCATACTGGAGACAGAGGGACTCATAACCGCCCTGGATATGTATGTATATGAAAGGGTGTGCAAGGACATAAGAGAATGGGAGGATATGGGCATCACACCCGTTCCCATCTCATCCAATTTTTCGAAGCTTCATCTGGATAATCCCGATTTCCCCTTCAGAGTAGTGGGCATGGCGGATATGCAGAAGGTGGATCATAAGTATCTGTGCGTGGAACTGACCGAGTCTTCGGGTTATGCCAATCAGGAGGCCCTTGATTATTTTGTAGAGAAAATGAAGGATGCCGGCATCTCGGTGGCCATGGATGATTTTGGAACGGGTTATTCATCCCTGTCGCTTCTGGGCGAAGTACAGATGGACGAGATAAAGATAGATAAGTCCTTTGTGGACAGGATCTCGGATAACTCCCTTCAGGGAGCTACCATGGTGCGTAATGTTATCAGGATGATCCTGGATCTGGACAGGAAGGTTGTCTGTGAAGGCGTGGAGACAAAGGAGCAGGTGGAATTCCTGCGGGAAGCCGGCTGCAATATCATCCAGGGCTTTTATTTTGACGCCCCTCTCGATAAGGATGAGTTCACAGACCGGCTTAAGATGCGTATCTACAAGGCGCGGTAAGGATTATCTTACCGCGTCAAATATTTCTTTTCCCCTTTCGGGATGATTCATGGTATACAGATGAATACCGGCCACATGGTGGGAGAGCAGATCCTGTATCTGTCTGATGGCGTAATCTATGCCGGCCTTTTTCATGTCTTCGGGGCTGTCGCCGTATTTGGCCACTACGTCCGAAAAGGCTTTCGGTATGCTGGTACCCGTCAGTGTGATGGAGGTGCCCAGCTGTTTGGCAGAGGTGAAGGGCATGATGCCTGCCGATATGGGTGCGTCTATTCCCATGAGATCAGCCTGCTCTTGCAAATAGTAAAACTTGTCATTGTCCAGAAAGAGCTGGGAGATGAAGAAATCGGCTCCGGCTCTTGCCTTGCCCCGCATGCGCAAAAGATCGTCGTGCATGGTGGGTGCTTCAAAGTGCTTTTCGGGATAGCAGGCTGCTCCGAAACAAAAGGAGGTGGTCTCCTTTAAGTACTCTATCATCTCATTTGCATAATGGAAGGAGCGGCTGTCATACTGTTCGTCGCTCATGGCCTTGGGACGGTCTCCGCGAAGGGCCAGGATATTATGAACGTTCTCGGCTGAGAGCTTTTCGCAGTAGTCATCAAGAGCGTCCTTCTGAAGCCCCACGCTGGTGAGATGTGCCAGCGCCTCAATGCCCTTTTTCTGGATATATGAGGCTACTTCCAGATTCTTTTTGGAATTGCTGCCACCGGCGCCGAAGGTTACCGAGATGAAATCGGGTTTAAGATCGGCCAGCTCGTCAATGACACTGTAGATCTGAGGGAATTCATCGTCCTTTTTGGGCGGAAAAGTCTCAAAGGAAAATACGGTTTTGTCTTTTGAATACAGGTCTTTTATCATGTTTTTTCTCCAAGTGTTTTTTCGGTAACCCAAACATTATAGTACATCCAATTAAAACTTGCAAATCGCGGATATATTTTATATCATTACTATGTGTGATTATAGTTAAGACAGCGTAAATATGATCAGGATTAAGAATTAAAATGGGAGATCACGGATATGGAACAGACATTTACGGGAAGCGGTAATTATGTGGCTTCCAAGGAACTTATGAGTGCCGTCAATGTGGCGGTGGCTCTGGAAAAACCTTTGCTCATAAAGGGTGAGCCCGGCACCGGCAAGACCATGCTGGCACAGGCTGTGGCGGACGCCCTGGGCAAGAAGCTGATCATCTGGAACATAAAGTCCACCACCAAGGCCAAGGACGGTCTGTATGTGTACGATACTGTGCAAAGACTCTATGATTCCCAGTTCGGCGACAGCGGTGTGGATGATATCGCCCATTATATCAAACTGGGCAAGATGGGAGAGGCTTTTGATTCACCGGAGCAGGTGGTGCTGCTCATAGATGAGATAGACAAGGCGGATCTGGAATTTCCCAACGATCTGCTCTGGGAGCTGGACCGCATGGAGTTTTATATCCATGAGACCGGGCGCACGGTGAAGGCGGCCCATCGTCCCATAGTGATCATCACATCCAATGCGGAAAAGGAGCTTCCGGATGCATTCTTAAGAAGATGCATCTTCCATTATATCGACTTCCCCGATGAAAAGATCATGAGGGAGATAATCGCGGTACATTTTAACGATCTGGAGGAGAATGTGCTGAAAAACGCCCTGGAGGTTTTCTATTCCATCAGGGATAAGCGTGAGATCAGGAAGAAGCCTTCCACTTCCGAATTTATAGACTGGATCACTGCCCTTAAGTTTTCGGGCATATCCGAGGATAAGATAAAAGAAACTCTTCCCTTCATGGGAGTTCTGCTCAAGAAGGATGAGGATCTGCTGGTATTGAAGAAAGGCGGTCTTTGATTTGTTTTCCGGTTTTTTCTACACACTGAGGGCTAAGGGCATGGATGTGAATCCGGGAGAGTGGCTGACGCTGCAGGCGGCTTTGGATAAGGGCCTTTGCAACAGCTCCCTCACGGACTTTTACTACGTGGCCCGGATGATCCTGGTCAAAAATGAAACCGAATATGATAAGTTCGACAGTATTTTCCTGGAGTATTTTAAGGGAATAAGGTCGGACAGTGACGATGTCACCGACAGGATGCTGAGGTGGCTTGATAAGACTGACCTGACTCAGGAGTTTGCGGACGAATATGAGATGAAGCGCCATTTCATGAATGAACAGGAAAAAAATGAAATGGATCACGCCCAGATCAAGGAGGAGTATGAAGAGAAAAAGGCCAATCAGGATTCCGAGCACAACGGCGGTTCCATCTGGATAGGAACAATGGGTAAGACCGCCTTCGGTAACCTGGGCGGTAATTTGGGCGGTATCCGCATAGGCGGCCAGACCGGATATCAGAGCGCCTTTGAGGTGATAGGAGAGCGTAAATTCAAGGACTTTCGAAATGACAGGATCCTGGATAACAGACAGTTCCAGGCGGCTCTGCGCCGGCTTCGCCAGTATTCCGCCAGGCTGGATCTGCCCGAGGATGAATTTTCCCTGGACAAAACCGTGGAGGCTACCTGTGATAACGGCGGGTATTTGAGGATCATATATGAACGCCCCCGCAAAAATACGGTAAAGCTTTTGCTGCTCATGGATTCCGGCGGCACCATGATACCTTACAGCTCCCTTTTGAATGAGCTGTTCCAGTCAGTGAACAAATCCAATCATTATAAAGACGTAAAGACATATTATTTTCATAATTGCATATATTCCCATCTTTACAATACTCCCGAGTGTGAGAACGGGGACTGGATAGAGACGGAGTGGCTGTTCAAAAATCTGGACAATAATTATAAGGTGATAATCGTCGGAGACGCGGCCATGGCACCGGAAGAACTGTATTCCGATACCGGCAATTACAGGGGACCCAACGGAGGTCTTTCCGGCTGGGAGTGGCTCTGTCTCATGAAAAAGAATTATAAAAAGATCGTATGGCTGAACCCTAAGATGGCTCCGGGGAATGCTCCGTGGAGAGAGGCTGAAACCGCTGTAAAGGGCCTGCTTCCAATGTACAAGCTCACGGTGGACGGATTAAAGGAAGCTATGAATGAGCTTATGAAGCACTAAGGTATATTTGAATGCGATATTCTCAACTGGTAAAAAAGTATTTTGACGACAGTTATCCTCCCCATGTAAAAGGATTCTATCTGGGGGTTGTGATACAGGTCATAATGCTCTGTCTGCTGGCTGTGCAGGCAGTGATATTCAGGTATGGCATCATGCCGGTATTCTGGATAGTGATGGGCATGATCGTCATAATCTCCATTGCCTATTTTGCACAGTCTACGGGACATTATACGATATGTGCTCTGGTGGTGCTTCTCATAGTAAATGTTCTGATGCTTCCCGTGATCTATGTGGTGAGCGGCAAGCTCATGGATTCGGCAGTGATCTATTTTATCCCGGCGGTGCTTTTGTGTGTGGTCATGCTAAAAGACCCCTTCATGCATTTTGCCTGCGCCGGTTCCATTCTGTTTTTTTCACTTACAATCTATTATCAGTGCTCCACGGTCAGGGATATGTCCTACGGTAACCTTGATACTATGGCTCTATATGCCAGGATCGGTTTTGCCACGGTGGCCTGCGGCATTTTGTCCGGAGCCTGCATCCTGCTCAGCATCCGTTTTTACGCCGTGGAAAAAAGTAAGGCGGATAAGGCAAAGCAGGCCGCGGTGGAAGCGGATAACGCCAAAAATGTGTTTATCTCAAATGTATCCCATGAGATGCGCACTCCCATGAACGCGATACTGGGAACTTCCCATGTCCTCATGAATTCGGATGTCTCTGTCGGCTCCATGGCCGCCCTTGAAAACATCGCCAACGCATGTCACGCCCTTCTTATCACCATGGAGGATATTCTGGATTTTTCCTTCCAGGCAGAGGATCGGCTCTCCATAGAAAACTCTGAATATAATATATATGACATGCTTGATGATGTGATAAACATGACCACGGTAAACGTGGTGGGCAGGGGTTTTGACTTTCTGGCGGATGTGGATCCTTCGATCCCGTCAGGCCTTTTGGGAGACGTGAAGCATTTAAGACAGATGCTCACCTATCTTTTGACGGATGCTGCCCGCCGGACTGCGGACGGCCGCGTCATACTGAGGGTTCTGATGACGGAAAACAAAGGGACTGCGGCAGATCTTCGTTTCGAGGTGGAGGATTCCGGCGAGCCCATTTCCGAGGAGGAAAAGAACAGGATATTTGACAGCGATCAGGTGGGGACGCAGTCCGGACAGACCAGGGAGCGTACCTATATAGCCCTTTCTTTTTGTAAAAAGATAGTGGAGATAATGAAGGGAAGGCTGTTTATTGAAAGCAATGCCACAAAGGGCAACCGCATATATTTTTGTCTTTCACAGAAACTGTCAGAGGTCACGGAGTCTGTAAAGGCAGAGCCTTTGGGTAAAGTCAGGGCTCTGGTCTATGAAAAGAACCGGGAGTGTTCGGATATGCTGGTCCATGCCCTTGGTCAGTGTAAGGCTGAGGCCGAGTTTGTATCCAGCGCGGAAGAATTCAGAAAAAAATATGACGAAGAAAAATACAGCCATGTCTTTATCGCAGCCGGTAATTATGAATATGTCAGAAGACTGCTGCGCGACCACAGGGGCAGGATCAATGTGATCATAATGACGGATCTGGATGACGACGGCGAGTACGGTATCATGGGAAAACTGATGCTCAGACCGGCGTTTTATACAAACGTAAAGGCTGCCCTTTTTGGCGGGGAGCATTTTTCACTTCGCAACGTGAGCATGAAGAGTTCCTTTACCTGTCCCGGCGTGAGGGTGATGGCCGTAGATGACAATCTGACCAATCTTCACGTGGTTTCATCCCTTCTGTCAAAATACAAAATGGAAGTGCTCACGGCATCAGGGGGAAGAGAGTGCCTCAACAGGCTGGAACACCAGCAGGCAGACATCATCTTTTTGGATTATATGATGCCGGAAATGGACGGCGTGGACACACTTAAGAATATAAGAGCCATGGACAGGGACTGGGCAAAAAAAGTGCCCGTGATAGCGCTTACGGCCAATGCTGTGAGCGGTGTCAGACAGATGCTGCTGGATGAAGGCTTCAGCGATTATATCACAAAGCCCATAAGCGTGGACAAACTGGAAAAATGTCTCATAAGACATCTGGATCAGGCTGATATCGTTCCGTCTGATCTTTCCGGTGATCTTTGGGATGATGATTTGGTATGATGGGGAATGAAGGTGTCAAACTGAATAGCCATAATGATCCTGTCCGTATCAGAATGCTGGATGCGATCATAACGTACATAGAGATCATGAACTGCGTGACCATTTTTTTATTTAACACATCAGGCAGTGAGGATGGCAGTGTCTTCCTTACGCTGCTGGTGGCTTTTATGGTCTTTGCTGCCCTGATCTGGATCATCGCGCGCATGACGGAGAATTATAATGCTCCCGTGATGATATTTGTATATATCACCCAGTTTGTTTTCATGCCCGCGTTTTTTGTGTTTAGCGGCGGGGTATACAGCGGCACGTCCTTTTTCCTGGTGGGTGGATTCATTATCATGTTCGCATTGCTGGAGGGGGCAGGGCTTTTGCTCGGCGCCATCCTCTCCTCCATATGGTATGTGTTTGTAATAGGCTTTGTATATTATTATCCCAACTGTGTCGATACCTCAAAGATCACCCTGGGCATGGAAAAGCAGATGCTGTACGGATTTATGGGGACTGCAGTTCTGGCGGCAATGGTGGCAGCGGTATACGGGAGCTTTTTCAGGCGTATCAGTGAGAGCATAGAGGAATCAAAACGCCTCATCGAGCTGAACGGAAAGGTGAAGAGCAAATTCCTGGCCAATACCACCATGGAACTGAAGACTCCTATGAATGTGATCCTGGCCATGGCCAATACCCTGGAGCGGGAATCAGATGATGAGACGGTAAAAATGGACGTATCAATGATAAAGAAGTCTTCCTTTTCGCTCCTTAGCATGATAAATAATGTGCTCTCTTATGCTGCCTTTGAATCAAAGAGCATCACTCAGGAAAAGGAGCAGTTTCATTTCGGGTCCTTCCTTAAGGATCTGATCTATACGGTCAGCATGGAACTGTCGGATAAAAATGTGTCCCTTTACACTAATATCGATCCGGGGATACCCGATGTGCTCTATGGTGATGTATCGCGTATAAGGAGTGTATTTAAGTACATATTGAACAACTGTATACGAAATACCCAGGACGGGCGTATCATCATGGATGTGGGATACAGGATCAACGGGGACAAAAACAGCGTCAGGATATTTGTGCGGATAGCCGATACCGGCGAAGGCTTTACGGATGACGAGCAAAAGGCCATCTTTAACAGTTTTGAGATCTATGATTCCAGAAAGTATTCACAGCTTAAGTCCGCGGGGCTGGAGCTGACGATATGCAGATCCATACTGCGTCTGATGAACGGTAATATTTCCATAGACAGTATCGACGGCATAGGTACGGCCACCACCTTTGATCTTGAAGTATATATGGTGGAAAAGACGCCCATAGTACAGGTGACGGTGGCGGATGACACTAAGGTGCTGGTGTGCTCGCCGGATGACTTAAGGAGCAATCAGTGCGTACAGCTTCTGGGTAATTTTTCCCTGGTGCCGGATCTGGTAAATACGCCTGCAGCTCTTGAAAGCATGCTCAAGGATAATAAGTATTCCCATATTTTTGTCTATGACATGCTGATGGATAAGGTGAATGGGATCCTCACTGAATACGGGTATGAGGATAAGACTTATGTGCTTACGGATTACAGGCATAAATTTGGTGATTTCTCGAAGATGCGTATCCTGAGACTCCCCATAAACGTACTGAATCTGTCTGAGGCCTTTTTCGATACCTGGAAGAGTGTGGATTATCTGTCTACCATAGACCAGAAGAGCTTTGTGGCTCCCGATGCTTCCATACTTCTGGTGGACAACAGCATGATGGATCTGCATATGCTCTCGTCCTTCATGGCAAAATATGAGGTCAGGCCCACTCTGGCAGTGAGCGGCAGAGAGGCTCTTGACAAGTGTATGCTCCATTCCTTTGACCTGATCCTGCTGAATCAGTCCATGCCGGGAATGGACGGTATCTCCACGCTGGAGATGATAAGGGATCTGCCCGGCGGAAGGTGTGTCAATACTCCGGTGATCTGCATGAGTTCCACACTGGGTATGGAGATGAAGGAGAATCTGACCGCAAAGGGCTTTCAGGATATCCTTTCCAAGCCAGTAAGGAGCGGCCCTCTGGAAAATGTCATCAAGACTTATCTGCCGCAAAGGCTGCTTAAGGAAAGTCTCGATGATAAAAAGAAGGAGGCGTCCGATGAGCATTTGCTGTCGGTGAAAAAGGGACTGGTACATACCGGTGGAGACGAAAAGGCTTATCATGATATACTCAATACATATTACTTTGAAGGTCAGGACAGGATGGACGGGATACTCCGTCAGTATGCGGATCAGACCTGGGATCTCTTTGAGATAAGCGTGCATGCTGTGAAGGGTTCATCAGCCGGCGTCGGAGCCATGACCGTATCCGAGGCGTACAGACAGCTGGAAATGGCGGCAAAGGAAAAGGATATAAGCTTTATCACATCTCATTTGGACAAGGCTCTGAACCTGTATCGGGATGTGCTGGATGAGATAAAGGAATATCTCATATCAAAGGATGCCTTCAGAGAAAACAGTCAGAAAAAGGATCTTCCGCTGGAAGAGTTCGACATAGATGATATGAGAAGGCTTAAGGAATATCTGGACGGATTCATGATGATGCAGCTGGAGGAAGAACTGGCACGTCTTAAGGAACATAATTACGGAGAGGAGATCAACAGCTTTATCAGCGGCATCAACAGAGCCTGTGAGTTGTATGACTACGACAGGGCTATGGAGCTGGCGGGTGAGTTTTTGGAAATATGGACGCAAAAAAGCTGAAATGGATAGCGATGATCACGATGCTGCTGGACCATCTGGGGGCGGGAGTGATCAGGATAATGGCGAAGAACGATCCCGCATATTCGGAACTTTATGATGTGCTGAGGTTTGTCGGAAGGATTGCTTTTCCCATCTTTTTGTTTCTGATGGTGGAGGGTGTGATCCACACCAGCAGTATATTGAGATATATAAGGGATCTTCTGATCTTTGCCTTTGTATCGGATTTCTTTTTTGATCTGGCACTTTTCGGGAAAAACTTTGACATAAAGCATCAGAATGTATATTTCACATTGTTTTTATGCACCCTTTTAACCTTCGGGGTGATAAATGTATGTGCCGTTTTGCCGGCATCCGACGCCTTAAGATATGACCTGGTACTCTTTCTGACAGCGGCGGCATCCTGGGTGGCCTATCTCATAAAATGTGATTACAAGTACGGAGGAGTGCTGGCCTTTTTCGTGATGCTGGCGGTAAAGATGGCTTTTAAGGATCCGTTTTATGCGAAACAGACAAATGTGCTGGCCGTCTTTCTGGGTTGTATAGTGCTTTATCTTTACAACAAAAATGAACTGGGAGCGTTTGCGGCCCTTCTTCCGGTATTCTTTTATAACGGGAAGAGGGGAAACATAAAATATAAGTATTTCTATTATGCTTACTATCCTTTGCATCTGGCCCTTATAGCTATTATAAGAGTGAGCATGGGATGAGTTTTTATAATGTCATCTGATAGATAAGTTATGTTATTAAAGAATATTAAGAGGAGGAGACAGATATGAGCGAGATTTATGAGAAATTGAAATCCTGCCTGGCCGATGTGAGGTCGCGCACCGACTTTGTGCCTGAGGTGGCACTGGTATTGGGATCCGGACTGGGAGATTATGCAGACGGGATCAGACAGGAGTGCGTGGTGGACTATGGTGATATAAAGGGCTTTCCCGTTTCCACGGTACCCGGCCACGCCGGTTGTTTTGTCTTCGGATATGTGGGCGATGTCAAGGTGGTGTGCATGAAGGGAAGAGTGCACTATTATGAGGGATATCCCATTTCGGATGTGGTGATGGGAGTGAGGCTCATGTGCCTTATGGGTGCGAAGACTGTGCTTTTGACCAATGCTTCCGGCGGCATAAATCCAGGTTTCAAGGCGGGAGACTTTATGATACTTAAGGATCATATATCCTGTTTTGTCCCCAATCCCCTGATCGGGCCGAACATTGAAGAACTGGGAACCAGATTCCCGGATATGTCCCATGTGTATGATGAGGATTTAAGGCAGATGCTCAAGGATACCGCCCGGGAACTGTCCATAGATATAAAGGAGGGCGTGTACGCCCAGCTGACGGGACCTTCCTTTGAGTCTCCCGCCGAGATACAGATGCTTAAAAGCCTGGGGGCAGACGCCGTGGGCATGAGCACCGTGGTGGAAGCAATCTGCGCAAATCACATGGGAAGGAAGATAGGCTGTGTATCCTGTGTCTGCAATATGGCAGCGGGCATACAGAAGACGCCCTTAACCCATGACGAGGTACAGGCTGCTGCCGCAGAGGCCGCGCCCAAATTCAAGGCTCTTATCACGGGTACCATAGAAAAGATCGGAGCAGCAAAATGATATATAAGGAAAGCGATCATGTGAGACTGAGTGAAGATGAGAGCGCCGTGGTCTTTCTGGATCAGAGCGCCCTTCCCCTTAAGAGGGAGTTTATCGAAACCGACGATCTAAAGAGAATGTATGACGCCATATATCTGCTTGAGGTAAGAGGGGCTCCCTGCATAGGCATATTTGCGGGATACTGTACCTTTGTGAGGGCAAGGGCTTTGGCCCAAAAATTCGGGCAGGATAAGAATTCCTGGCTTGAAGAACTGTCAAAGGAGACGAAATATCTCAATTCATCAAGACCCACTGCGGTAAACTTAAGTTACGCCATTGATCGCATGATGAAGAAGGCATCGTCTTTAACCGGTGAAGACGTACCGGTGGAGGGGATAGTGTCAGCTTTAAGGGATGAAGCCGTAAAGATCCATGAAGAGGACATATCCATGTGCCTTAAGATAGCAGAGTACGGACTGTCTCTTATAAAGGACGGCTTCGGCATACTGACTCATTGTAATGCAGGTCCTTTAGCCACTTCCAGATATGGGACGGCCCTGGGTCCCATTCTTTTAGGTCATGAAAGAGGGGTTATCTTAAGGGTTTTTGCGGATGAGACAAGGCCTTTGCTGCAGGGCGCCAGGCTCACATCCTATGAACTGGATCAGGCAGGGGTGGATGTGACCTTGATCTGTGACAACATGGCTTCCATGGTGATGAAACAGGGTAAGATAGACTGCTGCTTCGTGGGTTGTGACCGGGTGGCGGCAAACGGTGACACCGCAAATAAGATAGGTACGTCACAGGTGGCCATCATGGCAAAGCATTACGGGATCCCCTTTTATGTGCTGGGCCCCGTAAGCTCCATAGACATTAATTGCAAAAGCGGAGATGACATAGTGATAGAGGAGAGGGATCCGGATGAGATCAGATCAAAGTTCTATGCGAATCCCATGGCTCCCGCATCGGTTAAGTGTTATAATCCCGCTTTTGATGTGACGGATCATGAACTGATCAGCGCGATCATTACGGACAGGGGGATACTTTATCCTCCGTTTACGGAAAGTATAGGGAGTATATTATGAGAACAAGATTTTACAATGCAAAGATACTGACCATGAAGGATGGTGAAGAGATCATTGACGGCGAGATTTTTGTGAAGGATGATCACATACAGTATGTGGGGCCTCATAAACACGAACCAAGTGATTTCGACCGTCAGATCAATGTGAACGGGAATCTGCTGATGCCGGGCTTTAAGAATGCCCATACCCATTCCGCAATGGTATTCCTGCGTTCCCTTGCCGATGATCTGCCTCTTGGATCATGGCTTAATGATGCGGTCTTCCCCAGGGAGGCAAAGCTTACGAAGGAGGATATATATCATCTGTCAAAGGTGGCTATACTGGAATACCTTACTTCCGGAATTACCGCCGTGTTTGAGATGTATCTCACTCCGGATTCGATCGCAGATGCTTTCGGTGAAATGGGAATGAGGTGTGTGCAGACAGGAGGCCTTAATGATTTTTCACAGTCCGTTGAGCAGATGGAGGACTGGTACTTGAGGTTAAATAAAAAGGATGAGTTTAACAGCTTTATTCCCGGATTCCATGCCGAATATACCTGCAGCGAAGCTCTTCTTATGGATGTGGCCGCTCTGGCACACAAATATGAGGCGCCCGTGTGGTGTCACAATTCCGAGACAAAGTCGGAGGTGGAGTCCTGTAAGCAAAAGCATGACGGCCTCACTCCGACACAGTATCTGGATTCTCTGGGAATATTTGACTACGGCGGCGGCGGATATCACTGCGTATACCTTAGCGATGAGGATGTGGAGATTTTTAAAAAGAGGAAGATGGGGATAGTGACCAACCCTGCCTCCAATGCGAAACTGGCCTCGGGTATGCTGGATGTCACACCTTTCCTGGAAGCCGGTATTGAAATGGGGATAGGTACGGATGGCCCCGCTTCAAACAACTGTCTGGATATGTTCAGGGAGATGTTCCTGACGGAAGCCTATGCAAAGATAAGGCAGAGCAATGCAGCGGCCCTTGATGCGGCAAAGGTCCTTCATATGGCTACCGTGGGGGGCGCAAGGGTGATGAATCTTAAGGACTGCGACATACTGGCCGAGGGTAAAAAGGCGGACATCATAATGATAGACCTTAAGAAGCCCAATATGCAGCTGGTGAACAATATCCTTAAGAACCTGGTGTACGCAGGCTCCAAGGATAATGTGAAAATGACCATGATAAACGGCGTCATAAAATACAGTGACGGAGAGTTTTATGTGGGCGAGGACATAGAAAAGATATACGAAAAAGCACAGGAGATAACAGACAGACTTAAATGAAAGAATTTCTTATTATACTGGGGCTGATCATAGTGGCTGCGGCCATAAAGACGGCCCTTGACGAAAAGAAAAGAAGAAAAAAATTTTTGCAGGAGATGACCGACAGGTTTGGCGCATACGAGCCCAATGAGATGAGTCCTCTTCGCATGGACAGGGTCACGCACTATCACGGCTCTAAGAAAAGAGAAAATGTGATAGATGATATCACGTTTAAGGATCTGAACCTGAAAGCTTTGTATAAGAAGATAAATGTCTGCAGGACCTTTTACGGAGAAGAGGTCCTCTATGACATACTGCGTTCCCCGGAGTTTGAAGAAGCACCTCTTAAGGAAAGAGATGAACTGGTAAGCTTTCTTTATGATAATCCGGACGTGGCTGCTCAGCTGTCGCTATATCTTTCCGATATAGGAAGAGAGGATGTGATGCCGCTTAGCGATTGTATTTCGGAACTTGAAATCCTTAAGGGCAGGACTAAGCTGGGCCGGATGATATTTACGGAATTCTTGTGCTTTCTGGCGGGTATAGGGAGCGTGGTGCTGATCTTTGTCAATCCCATGGCCGGGTTCTTTGCCTTCTTTATCGTACTTTTTATCAATCTGTGTGTGTACTTTTGCAGACAAAGACGCATAGAGGGTTACGCACGCTGCATCATCTCGGTGATAAGGCTCATCGACAGCGTCCGTCATCTGGCAAAACTGTCCGGAGATAATGTGGCAGGTCAGAGGATAGCGGGGATGAACAGTCTGTGCGATAAGATCGCTTCCTTAAAGAGAGGGTCCTTCCTCTTGGTGAGCGGCAGGAGCGGTACGGGTAACCTGACTGATGTGGTGCTTGATTATTTCCGCATGTATCTTCATCTGGACCTTTTAAGGTTTTATACCATGCTGGGGGAGGTTACCCGGAAAAAAGACGATATAATGGCTCTTTCAGAAAGCGCCGGAGAACTGGATGCCTGCGTGGCGCTGGCTTCATACCGTAAATCTCTGGTGAAATGGTGCCGTCCCCAATTTACCGGTGCGGGTAAGGAGGGACTGTATTATAAGGCTAAGGGCCTGTATCATCCCCTTGTTAAAGCCTGTGTGGAAAACGATGCGGATTTTTCAAAATGCGTACTGCTGACCGGGTCGAATGCTTCGGGTAAGTCTACTTATTTAAGATCGGTTGCTCTGGGAGCATTGATGGGACAGACCATATATACGGTGTGCGCGGCATCATATGAGGCGCCCTTCTTTGTGACTGCCACATCCATGGCCGTTTCGGATGATGTACTGGCCGGGGATTCATATTATATGGCTGAGATAAAGAGCCTTAAGAGGATCATGGACCTTTCCCGTCAGGATGTGCCGCTTCTTTGTGTGATAGACGAGGTGCTGCGGGGGACCAATACTGCGGAAAGAGTGGCGGCTTCGACGGAGATCCTTTTACAGCTGTCAAAAAGGAGTCTTTGTTTTGCGGCTACCCACGATCTGGAGCTGGCCGGACTTTTGGAGGATTCCTTTGACAACTATCATTTTTCCGAGGATGTGGACACCGGATCCGGTGATATCAGCTTCGGGTACAAGCTTATGAGCGGATTTGCAAAAAGCCGTAACGCCATCAAGCTTCTGATATTGATGGGATACGATGAAGAGATCACCGACAGGGCCATAGAACGGTGCAGAACCTTCCTTACGGAGGGAGTCTGGAAAAAAATCTGATAAAATGTAAAATTTTTTCATAAAAATATTGAACAAATTGTGAACGTATGGTAAACTACTCATAGTAGGTAACTTTAAGCAAATGTTGGATTTTTGTAAAAAAACCGTTTTTGTCTGTGTTTTCGGTAGATTTTGATGAAAAATGTGATCATAGGAATAATAGAGGTGCTTTTGGCCGTATCTATAGTGGTATTTCTGGTGATCTATTTCATTCAAAACCGTGAATACGAAAAGGGAGCCGAAGAATATTCCAGGCTTTCGGAATATGCCGCCGAAGGTGTCCGGGGCGAGGATAAGGACCTGGCACAGAGGCTTAGAGAAGCCGGGATACCTCAGCTGGAAGTGGATTTTGAGGGCTTGTCCGGAAAGAATGACGAGCTGACCGGCTGGATTTATCTTCCGGGACTGGATATCAGCTATCCGGTGGTGCAGGGTGAGGATGATGAGTTTTATCTCCATCACACCTTTGAAAAAGAAGAAAACTCAGGAGGATGTATCTTTCTGGAGAGTTTATCTTCGGCTGATATGACTGAGTTTAATACGTTTCTTTTCGGACATAACATGAAAAACGGTTCCATGTTCGGTTCGCTTAAGAAATACATAAGGGAAGAGGGGACTTTTGAGAATAATCGCGAATTCTATTATTATACCCCCGAAAATGCATGCAGATATGAGATTTATTCCTATTATATAGCGGATCCCGATTCGCACACATTCTTCCTGTGTGAAAATGAGAAGGAATATGAAGAATATCAGCAGATGGCGCTTGAGGAAAGCGCGGCAGATTGCGGCGTAAAGCCGGATACAGAGCACTCCACACTGACCCTGGCTACCTGCTCGGGCAGTGGGGCAAATAAAAAAAGACTTGTAGTGCATGGCATACTAAGAGACAAAGTTGTAACCAGATAACCTGCAAAGAAGAGGGAAGAGGAAACCATGAAGAAATTATTTGAGGTTATGAAACGACTCTGGGCAAAGAGACAGGTAAAAGTAGCACTTGTGCTGCTTATTCTTGCTGCTTTGCTCGTGGCCAATGCAGGCGGAGCCATCAGCAGTATTACTGATGTGTCAAGGCTCTACGCAGGCGAGGATTCCGAGGAGGAGTCCGAAGGGGCTGAAGATGATGAGGACGAGAAGGAGAAAGAGGATTCCGATGAGGCGGATGATACTTCAGATGACAGCTCGGATTCATCCGAAGACTCATCATCGCCTGATGAGGGCGGCGATGTGGCTGAGCCTGCAGCAGATCCCGCAGCAGAGCCTACAGCAGATCCCGCAGCAGATCCCGCAGCCGGAGACACCGGTGATGTGGCAGATCCTGCGACAGCAGATCCTGCAGCAGACCCCGCAGCAGACCCCGCAGCAGACCCCGCAGCAGACTCTGCAGTCAATCCGGCAGCCGGCGAGACTGATTATGTGGCAGATCCTGCAGCGGCAGATCCTGCAGCTGACACGGCTGACGTACCCGAGGCATCCGATGATTCTTCGGATGATGACCTGACGGTTGCGGCAGGTGAAGCGGCAGCTACTGCAGAAGGTGCCGGAGATGATTCCGAGTATGAGGCAGTTGCAGTTGCCGACGTGGCTCATGAGGAAGTATCCGGCGTGGAGGAAGATGTACATGAGGAAGAGGTTCAGGTCGAGACTGAGCCCGAGGAGCAGCTTCAGGAAGAAGAGGTCGTTCCTTTTGACTATGAGGAAGAGGTTTTAAAGGCTGCCGAGGATGATGCCAATAAGACTCCTATTTCCTTCTCTTCCATTAAGAGTGCACTGAGTACAGCCGGAAAGTTCAGTTACTTTACCGAGTATATACACGTAGGCGGACATACCGAGGGTACCATAGCTGCCAATGATGCATATCTGGGACATCTGGTCGGACTGTGGATGGATCAGCAGCAGGGCTATCTGGCATCCGTTGATGAGAACGGTAATTTCAGCCGTCGTAATAAGCTGATGGGCAATTCCATCTTTGTAAAAGAGACCATCTACGACGAGAATCATCAGCCTGTTAAGGGCAGAAAAGTTTATCTTGGCGTTCGCACCACGGACGGCAAGGTGGATTACATGTCAGGCGAGCTTACCACCAATGACAACGGTGTGGCTTATGCAGGCTTTTATGTACCCGCCGGTACTTATAAGTCATATGTGAAATATGAAGGCAGCGAGTACGAGAAGGATGGCGTGGATTCCGACGGAATGAGCATCAAGTTCTCCGATCCCATCACCGTGACCAATCCTTATGGCGACAATGTCAATTATTTCCAGGATTCCTTAGAGTATGACGGAAACGGTGGATTTAACAATTCGGGTTTCGCAGTGGCAGGAAACAGTGACGTATATGACACTCTTACCAGACTGGTCACCGTACAGCCTCAGCATAACAATGAGAAAAAGATACGCATCATCAAGTCTTACGGTGCAGATGCTTCATATCCCAGGATAAATATCAGCAGCGAGCTTGATTCATTGGCTGATTTCTCCGTGAAGCTTGCCAACAGCAAGACCAGTGATGATGTGGTGGTTTATAATTTTGATACCACCGAGAAGGCTTTGCCCAACAATGCGAACGAGTCGGGCATTGACATGGGCGATCATGAATTTGCGGTTATAAACGTGATCGTTCCTGAAGGAACCACATCCCTTGATTTCTACAGCCTTGTAAATGATAAGGCAAGGGATCACGGTGCGGCATATCAGGTGCCTCAGACAGATACCACCTTCCCTTACTGGGGAGCCAGACAGATCATAAACGTAGTGACAAGAGACGAAGAGGGCAACTATCATGCCTTTGACGGTGAGGCTACCCTCGGCAGAGCTGTGGGCGTTGTTCTCATACCTAATGCTGAGATCAAGCAGGAGGGCGGCGTTGCCGGCAGCCTGATCGCCAGAAGGATTCCCGTAGCAGGCGGCCAGGAGCTTCATGCACTTTCCTTTATGTCCGATCTGACAAGCGCTAACGGCGAGCTCAGCATCGTAGTCGGCGGTGAGGAAGAGGAAGAAGAGAAGGAAACCAAGGTTATCCTTAATAAGGTAGATGATAACGGCAAGTCTCTGGACGGAGCTGAATTCGAGGTATATTCGGATAAGGCGTTAAAGACAAAGCTTTCATTTGTTACAAACGGTACTTCCTATGTGTATGCCCAGGATGGCCTGGTATCCACACTTACCACTTATGATGGTACACTTAAGATAACCGGACTTCCCGCAGGCAAGACATATTACATTTTGGAGACCAAGCTTCCCGAGGGAGTAGAGGATGAATACCGCTACGTATACGGAAGCAATGCTCCCGACGGCGTGACTTCCTTTGATCTGGGCGAGGCCGAGGATGCCGAAGCTGAGGTTACCATAGTAAATAAGTATGAGGAGATCGTAAAGCCTAAGGGTTCTCTGGAAGTTACCAAGATAGTATATGACGGTTCTACCCAGGTTAACGGCGGCACCTTCTACTTCATGGTGAAGAATGTCGATACGGGTGATATCGTTGTCAATCCCCGCACCAATGGTAATGTCTTCAGCATCACGGCCGGTAACAGCGTACCCATCAGTGATCTTGATGAGGGTGTATACCAGATCGTCGAGGTGGAGGATGCATCAGGCACGGCTCTGTCAGACAGCTTCCCTTATGCTGTAAAGTACTCGAGCGACAGGATTCATGTGAAGCCTGAATATATGGATGCGACCGTTACCATTGAGAACAGGGTTGTAAGAGGTGATATCACCCTGGTTAAGAGTGCTGACGACGGCACACCCGTAAAGGGCGCACAGTTCCAGCTGTATAAGGATAATAAACTTTATGATGATACGGTATATACCACTGATGCCGATGGCAAGGTATATGTGAACAGCCTTCCTTTCGGAACCTATCATTTTGTGGAAGTTAAGCAGGCTCCCGGCTTTGTAAAGCCTTCGGGAGATAGCGCAATCAGTGCATCTGCCACCATCTCCAATAAGGAACTTTCCGGTAAGATCGAGATGAGCAATACAAAGCTCAAGGGATCACTTAAGGTTCAGAAGGTAGATGAGAACGGTAAGAATCTCCCCGGTGCACAGTTTGTACTGAAGAGAAGTGATGACAGCGCGGTAGGCGTCAGTGGAGCAGATGGTGTATATGTTTATGACGATTCTGTCAAGGGCGAAGTTAAGCTGTCCTGCGACAGTAACGGAGCACTTAAGGTTTCCGATCTTCCTCTTGGTTCTTATATCCTTGAAGAGACTGATGCTCCTAAGGGATATACCGGTAAGGCAGTCATCGGCTTTGAACTGACTGATGAGGCAACAGAGAAGTATCTCAGTGTAGAGAATAATAAGTATTATGCAAGCCTTAAGTTTACTAAGGTGGACGGTGAGGATAAGAAGACTCCCGTCAGCGGCGCCCAGTTTGTGATCTGGGATATGGATGCCGATGCGGAATTTTCAACGGTAACATCCGATGAAAACGGCGAGGTTGTATGCGAGTTCATTCCCGAAGGTCGCTACTATGTAAAGGAAACCAAGGCTCCCGAAGGATATGAACTGAATGATAATACATACCAGTTTGTAGTGGACAGGACCAAGGATAATGCCACGACTATCGTGCTTCAGGGTGATGATGGCAACGGAACCATCTATGATCAGAGAAGCAAGGGCAGCATCACCATTGAGAAGTTTGACTGCACCACTTCCGACTATGTACCTATGGAGGGCGTTAAGTTCACCATCAAGGGAGTGAAGAGTTACTTCAACTTTATTAAGCTTCCTGCAGATGTGGCTGAGATCGTGACCGACGCAAACGGTGTTGCCAGGTATGACGGTCTTGAGTGGGGCGATTACACACTGGTTGAGACTGCTCCATACGGTTATGACGCAGTTACCAAGTCATTTACCATAGGCCCCAATAGCACGGATGTGGCGTTTACCAGATCATCTCAGGACGGTCCTATCAAGGATTATAAGCTGACTACCAAGATCAAGGTTAAGAAGCTGGATGCCGATGATAAGAAGACGGAGCTTTCCGGTGCCAAGTTCAATATCTATAAGATGAACGGCTCTGCTCCCGATCTTACAAAGAATACCAAGGATACTTATGTAGGCCAGGTTGTGACCGATGTTCTCGGCGAAGCCGAGTATACAGTTGAGTATGGCAATTATTACTTCCTGGAAGTTGAGGCACCTTTCGGTTATGAGCTTGACGATAAGACCGCATATAAGGTAGTCGCTGACGAAAAGGGCAAGGAAGCCGAGGTTACGGTTTATGACGAGAAGAAGCTCGGACATATCATCATAAAGAAGGTTGACGATGAGGGAAATCCTCTTGAAGGTGCGATCTTCACCCTTTACAATACCGAAAAGCCTACGGATGTATCACTGGGACAGCAGATAAGTCAGGCTATCGCATCCTTTGTATTTGACAGGGATCTGTTGTATGAGGTGGCTAAGGCTACAGCTGATGAAAACGGTATTGCCGAGTTTACGGATGTGGTATATGGCAAGTATGTCATTATGGAGACCGGTGTTCCCGTAGGATATACCATCACAGAGTCTTCCACCCAGGGTATTGAAGTGGTGGCAGCAGATGATACCACTCAGGAAGTTAATGTAGAAAACAAGAAGAGTTCATCATCTTCAAGCGAGAAAAAGTCATCATCTTCATCAAGTGAGAAGGAGAGCAGTTCATCATCCAGTGAGAAGGAGACTTCATCCTCATCCAGTGAGAAGGAGACATCTTCATCCTCAAGTGAAGTGGAGAAGCCCGCAAGCAGTTCATCCTCTGAGAAGGAAAGCTCATCATCAAGCGTAAAGGAGAGCAGTTCATCCTCATCAGAGAAAGAGACATCTTCTTCATCAAGTGAGAAAGAGACATCTTCTTCATCCAGCGAGAAGGAGACTTCATCTTCATCAAGCGTAAAGGAGAGCAGCTCATCCTCATCAGAGAAAGAGACATCTTCTTCATCAAGTGAGAAGGAGACTTCATCCTCAAGCGAGAAGAAGACATCATCTTCAAGCGTAAAGGAGAGCAGTTCATCCAGTGAGAAGGCTACATCATCTTCAAGCGAGAAGAAGAGCAGTTCATCCTCAAGCGAGGCAGAGAAGCCTGCAAGCAGCTCATCCAGTGAGAAGGAGACCTCATCTTCATCAAGCGTAAAGGAAAGCAGTTCATCTTCTTCAGAGCGTAAGGAAAGCTCATCCTCATCAAGCGAAGAAGAAAAGAGCACCTCATCCTCATCAAGTGAGAAGGAGAGCAGTTCATCTTCAAGCGAGAAGGAGACCTCATCTTCATCAAGCGTAAAGGAGAGCAGTTCATCTTCTTCCGAGAAGGACAGCTCATCCTCTTCAAGCGCGACAGACAAGACCAGCTCCAGCAGCTCCGTTAAGGATGATAAGGAGACTTCAGGAAGTACATCGAGCTCAAAGAAGACGACGTCTCATAAGAGTAAGAAGCATAAGAAAAAGAAGACCAGGGACGCCGACAGCACAAGGGACAGCGGATCTACAGAGTCAGCTACTCCCACACGTATGCCCGATGGTACGGTGGCTACATATACACCTGAGGCAAGCACACCCACTACCATCCTGGATGCGGCAAGCGGAGTTCTGGGTGCAATAGCAGCTCCCGAAAGCGGAGTTTTGGGTGATATCGCAGCACCTCTTACCGGTGATGATCTCAGTCCGAGATTCTACCTGTTGATGGCAGGTCTGGCACTCATTATACTGGTTACCATCATCGCAGTTACCAGACGTCGCAGGTATTAAAAAATGTTCCGGGCGGGTTCATGATAATGGACCCGTCCGGAGTAACAGATACACAATATTTATTAATTTCTATTGACGAATTGTAACATATAGTGTAAAATGCTCTTTGGTAGAGAACTTTAAAAGTCGAATATGAGAGGCAAACTTATTGTAAAATAAGGACGCAAAGCTATAGGGCCCTCCCCTTTTGGACGGGCAGCCAGTTGCCGGATTTATCCGTTATCATGCATCTAAAGCTCTTGTGGTCCTACAAGGGCTTTTGTTAATATCTATATACACTTAGGTTAATGAAGAGATTAATAAGGACAGCCCAAATTATCATATTGACGCTGGTTTTGGCCATGTGGACGCCTTTTTCCGTATTATCGGTTAGCGCTGAGGATACGGGCGTGGTCAATTCCAGATTTTTGAGTGATATAAATGCACTAAGGGCTTCAAAGGGACTCGGATCTTTGAGTATGGATTCGGGACTTGTGGGAGTAGCTAAGGTCAGAGCTCAGGAGGCTTCCACCACCTGGTCCCACACCAGGCCCAACGGTACCCAGGGAATATCGATGCTTCCGTCCAATAAGTGGCGTGGAGAGAATCTGTCATATGTACAGTACGGGACTTTCACTTTTACACAGTCAGAACAGGAGGCTGCGGAGTCTCTGATGTTTGAGAATCTAAAGGCAAGTCCCACACATTATGCGAACATGGTGCATACGAATTTCACCAAGATCGGCATATATACCTACATCAGCCAGACGGGTACGGGTTACAGACTTACCACTGCATTCATGTTCACTAATTAAGCCGTTTGTTTTTGTGGCTTATTAAAGTCGAATGCTTTGCACATATTAAGAAATGCTTTGCATTAAGGGAGGTTATGTGTTAACATAGGTGAGCGAGGGAGAGGTTTTCCTCTCCCTTTCTTACGCGTTGGGGATGTGTTATAATGATCCGGGATCATACTTTCCCCATTGAAAAATTGGATTCGGAGGTTTTGTACAGTGAGTGAGATTAAGTATAATGTTTATGATGTGCTCAAGGAGCGCGGATTCATTGAGCAGTGTACCGATCCTGACAAGGTGCGTGAACTGCTGGGAAAGGAGAGGGTTACCTTTTATATAGGCTTTGACGCCACCGCTGATTCCCTGACCGCAGGCCATTTCCTTACAGTTATGGCCATGATGCATATGCAAAAGGCCGGCCACAGACCCATAGCCCTTATGGGCGGCGGTACCACCATGGTGGGCGATCCTTCCTTTAAGACCGACGCCAGACCCATGATGACGAAGGAAATGATCGACGCCAATGTGGAAAGGTTCAAGGAGCAACTTTCAAGGTATATTGATTTTACGGGTGATAACGCCATACTGGCCAATAATGCAGACTGGCTGCTGGATATAAATTATGTGGAGTTTTTGAGAGAGATAGGCATTCATTTTTCCGTAAACAGGATGCTTACCGCTGAGTGCTATAAAAACCGTATGGAGAAGGGCCTTACCTTCTTTGAGTTTAACTATATGCTGATGCAGTCCTATGACTTTTATAAGCTTCATCAGATGTATGACTGTAAGATGGAGCTGGGAGGAAATGATCAGTGGTCCAATATCATAGGAGGAGTGGAGCTTGTAAGGCGTAAGGATCAGGCAGAGGCTTACGGACTTACCTTTAAGCTGCTCACCACTTCTGACGGCGTTAAGATGGGTAAGACTCTCAAGGGAGCTGTATTTCTTGATCCCAAGAGGACATCGCCTTATGAGTTCTTCCAGTATTGGAGAAATATTGAGGACGTTAAGGTGGAGGAGTGTCTGGGACTCCTGACCTTCCTGCCCATGGATGAGGTGAGACGTCTGGGGGCATATAAGGATGAAAAGATCAATGAAGCCAAGGAAGTGCTGGCTTATGAGATCACAAAGATAGTTCATGGAAAAGAGGAGGCCGATAAGGCTCTTGAGGCTGCCAGGGCCGTCTTTGCCGGAGGCGGAAAGAGCGCCAATATGCCTTCATCAGAGGTTAAAAGGGCTGATCTTCAATCCGGTCTGGAACTGATGGGAGTACTGGTGGATACTAAGCTTTGTACCAATCGTTCCGATGCCCGCAGGATGATAGAACAGGGCGGTGTCAGCGTCAATGATAATAAGGTGAGCGATATAAAGGCGATACTCACGGTGGATGACCTTGATGCAGACGGTGAGATCGTAATCAAGAAGGGAAAGAAGAGCTATCACAGACTTACCTGTGTTGACTGAGTAAATTGATTGAAATTGTTGCTGTGGTGTAAGACGGATCATGAAAAAGATCCTTTGGCTGAGGCCTCAGGATGACAGTCGATTTGGTCATTTATGAGCAAAGCGAAGAATCTTGATGAGAGGTGAACAGGGATATGGATAATGCGGTTTTATTCTTTAATTCATTTCTGAGCTATGGACTTTTGTTCATCATTTCCGTGGCGGTGATGGTGATCGGAGGATTTATCGGAGTAAAGGCAAGGAAGGCAAAGGATGCCAAAGCGGCCGCACAGGCTAAGGAAACGGATGGCACAAACGCCGGAGAAGTATGATGGATATAGTATTGTCACAGCGCATGGAGGGCTACGAAGAGGGAGTCTTTCAGGCGCTGAATGAAATGTTAAAGACGCGTCTTTCGCGTGGAGAAAAGGTATACGATTTTACCGTGGGCACTCCCGATTTCGAGGCGGCGCTGTATGTAAGGGAAGCGGTGGCAAAGGCTGCGGCAGATCCTGAGAATTATAAATACTCCCTCGGAGATATGCCCGAGCTTACAAAGGCGCTGACGGACCGATATGAAAGCAGATACGGCGTAAAGATATCGGCGTCCAACATAGCCAGTGTGTACGGTTCTCAGGAGGGTATGGCCCATGTAGCTTTTCCTTTCTGTAACCCGGGAGACGTGGTACTGGTGCCGGATCCGGGCTATCCCATATTTTCCATGGGCCCCGCCATGGCAGGGGCAAAGATCGTAAAGTATGATCTTTACCGGGAAAAGAATTATATTCTGGATCTTGCGGATATACCGGAAGAGACTGCCCGGGCCGCAAAGATGATCATAGTGTCCTATCCGCTCAATCCCGTCTGTACGGCGGCTCCTTATGATTTTTATAAGGATCTCATAGCCTGGGCGAAGAAGTATCAGGTGCTGGTGCTTCATGATAATGCATATTCGGATATCATATTTGATGGCAGAAAGGGTATATCATTCCTGTCACTTCCCGGAGCGATGGAGGTGGGAGTTGAGTTTTACTCGCTGTCCAAGTCCTACAATCTGACGGGGGCCAGGGTGTCATTTCTCATCGGCAATGAAAAGATGGTGGGAAGCTTTAAGCGTTTCCGTTCCCAGTTTGATTACGGTCTTTTTAAGGTGGTACAGTATGCTGCCATAGCAGCGCTGACCCTGGGGGATGAAGACGTGAGAAAACAGTGCGAAGAATACCAGCGGCGCAGGGATCTTCTGTGCGGCGGCTTCAGGAAACTGGGCTGGGATATGCCGGATTCTGAAGGAACCATGTTCGCATGGGGAGCCATACCCGCAAAGGGCATGGGCTCGGTGGATTTCGTAAAGGATCTGTTTGAAAAGACCGGCGTTCTGTGTACGCCGGGCATCAGCTTCGGAGCAAGGGGCGAGGGCTATGTCCGCTTTGCCCTGAATCATGACGAGGCTATGATAAGGCAGGCCCTTGAGGCGGCGGGATCATATTCATAGGTGCAGGTATAGGCATAAGGTATATCCCGCGTAGGCAGGTACCCTTTTAAGCGAGTTGGTTTTTATATAATAAAGAAATTCTCAGGACAGCGGGGAAAAAATTCCCGCTGTTTTTTGTTTATAATGCTGAAATATTTTTTCTCAATTGACACGGGTGGGATGGTGACTTATACTTTAAATGTTGCCACAAGATATAGTGATGAAAAATTTGGTTAACACCTATATACTGTGGCTGAGGTAATACATTAGCAGAGTGGAGAATTGATATGGAAAAGACTCTTTACAGCGAAAAATTCAAGCCTGAGCGTGATGTGAAGGTTATCAAAAAGGACGGTACACTGGAGGCCTTTAATGTACAGAAGGTCATAGATGCCGTGGGCAAGAGTGCCTACAGGGCCCTAACCGAGTTCTCTGAGTCGGAGAAGGAGCTCATCTGCCAGACGGTCATCGATCATGTGAATGAGATGGGGACGGACGAGATCCCCATTCCCGTCATGCATAATATAGTGGAGAGTGCCCTGGAGAAGGTTAAGCCCATAGTTGCTAAGTCGTACAGGGATTATCGTAATTATAAGCAGGACTTTGTCCAGATGATGGATGATGTGTATAAGAAGAGCCAGTCCATCATGTATGTGGGAGACAAGGAGAATGCAAATACGGATTCCGCTCTGGTATCCACCAAGAGAAGCCTTATCTTTAACCAGTTCAATAAGGAGCTGTATCAGAAGTTCTTTATGACCACCGAGGAGATCCAGGCCTGCAGGGACGGATATATCTATGTCCATGACATGTCTGCCCGCAGGGATACCATGAACTGCTGCCTTTTTAATGTGGCTGAAGTGTTAAAGGGCGGCTTTGAGATGGGTAATATCTGGTATAACGAGCCCAAGACACTGGATGTGGCCTTTGACGTGATCGGAGATATCGTCCTTTCCGCAGCCAGCCAGCAGTACGGCGGATTCACCGTGCCCAGTGTGGAGACCATACTGGAGCCCTATGCAGAGAAGTCCTATGAGAAATATATAGAAAAATACAAGGGGCTCGGTCTTTCACAGGAAAAGGCTGAGGAAGTGGCTTTTGAGGATGTGAAGCGTGATTTTGAGCAGGGCTTCCAGGGCTGGGAGTACAAGTTTAACACTGTGGCCAGCAGCCGTGGTGACTATCCCTTTATAACCGTTACCGCAGGCACCGGCAGAGGCAGGTTCGCCAAGCTGGCTACCATCATCATGCTGGATGTGCGTCGTAAGGGACAGGGCAAGAAGGATTGTAAGAAACCGGTTCTTTTCCCGAAGATCGTATTTTTGTATGACGAGAATCTTCACGGCCCCGGCAAGGAGCTGGAGGATGTCTTTGAGGCAGGTATCAGATGTTCTTCAAAGACCATGTATCCCGACTGGCTGTCACTGACAGGTAAGGGTTATATAGCTTCCATGTACAAGCAGTACGGAAAGATCATTTCCCCCATGGGCTGTCGTGCATTTTTGTCACCCTGGTATGAGAGGGGCGGCATGCATCCTGCGGACGATCAGGATCAGCCCGTGTTCGTGGGACGTTTCAATATAGGCGTGGTATCCCTCCATCTGCCGATGATCCTGGCCAAGGCCAGACATGAGAGCAGGGATTTCTATGAGGTGCTGGATTATTATCTGAATCTGATCCGTCAGCTTCATATAAGGACCATGGCTTATCTGGGTGAGATGAGGGCTTCCACCAATCCTCTGGCGTACTGTGAGGGTGGATTCTACGGCGGCCATTTAAAGCTTACGGACAAGATCAAGCCCATACTTAAGACTGCCACCGCATCTTTCGGCATCACTGCCTTCAATGAACTTCAGGAGCTTTATAACGGCAAGTCCCTGGTTGAGGACGGCGCCTTTGCCCTTGAGGTATTGGAATATATAAACAAGCAGATCAATAAATTCAAGGAAGAGGATCATATACTCTACGCCATTTATGCCACACCTGCGGAGAACCTTTGCGGACTTCAGGTAAAGCAGTTCAGAAAGAAATACGGCATAGTGGAAAATGTATCCGACAGAGAGTATGTATCAAACGGTTTCCACTGCCATGTGACTGAGGATATCACACCCATACAGAAGCAGGATCTGGAATATCGTTTCTGGGAGCTTTCAAACGGTGGCAAGATCCAGTATGTGAAGTATCCCATCGATTACAATATAGAAGCCATAAAGGCTCTGGTGCACAGAGCCATGGATATGGGCTTTTATGAGGGCGTGAATCTGTCCCTGGCTTACTGCGATGACTGCGGGCATCAGGAACTGGAGATGGATGTCTGTCCTGTCTGCGGCAGCCGCAATCTGACAAAGATAGACAGGATGAACGGATATCTGTCATATTCCAGGGTGCACGGCGATACCAGACTGAATGATGCCAAGATGGCCGAGATAGCCGAGAGAAAGTCTATGTAATCTTTGACTAAGGAGTAAACGGGGTTCAAATGCGATACCATAATATAACAAAGGATGATATGAAAAACGGGGATGGTCTGCGCGTATGCCTTTGGGTGGCAGGCTGCGCACACTGCTGCAAGGAGTGCCACAATCCCCAGACCTGGGATCCCAACGGCGGGATACCTTTTGATGAGGCTGCAAAGCAGGAGATATTCGATCAGCTGGATAAGTGCTATATATCAGGGATCACCTTTACCGGCGGAGATCCGCTCCATTATGCAAATGTGGACGGCATAACCGAACTGGCACAGGAAATAAAGGAGAAGTATCCCGATAAGACCATATGGATGTATACCGGTTCTGTCTGGGATGAAGTGATAAATCTTCCCGTGATGAAATATGTGGATGTGCTGGTGGACGGCGAGTTCGAGATCGAAAAAAGGGATGTGACCCTTATGTGGAAGGGTTCTTCCAACCAGCGTGTGATAGACGTCCAGGCGTCTTTAAAAATGCCCGCACAGGAGCCGGTGATACACTGCCCTGATTATTATAAGGTGGAGGATCAGGCTCCCAGCAAGATTTATGATGAGGCTGCGTGGACCTTAAAAGCAAACTGTGCCTGCACTGCATAGGAACGGGTGATCATTTAAGTATTTATATGGGGGACGTACAAAGGAGACGGTGATCTGGCCGTCTCCGTTTTATTGCTCAGACCGTTAAAAGTAGCGTTCACACTTTTTTAACAAAAGAGTGATAGACTGTTCGACGTTTGTGAATAAATATAAAAGGCATTAAGCCTGCTTGAAAGGAAATACAGATGATCAAAGTAGAAAATCTCACAAAGCGATATGGTTCGCATACCGCCGTGGATGACTTGAGCTTCACGGTGGAAAAGGGAAAGGTCTATGGACTGCTGGGCGTAAACGGCGCCGGTAAGTCCACCACTATGAATATCATCACCGGTTATCTTTCTTCCACAAAGGGAAAGGTATATGTGGATGGAGAGGATATCATGAAAAAGCCTGAGAAGGCTAAGGAACATATCGGGTATCTGCCTGAGATTCCGGCCCTTTATCCCGATATGACGGTGCGGGAGTATCTGGTATTTGCCGCACAGCTTCGTCACAAGAAGGGGAAAGAAGCGACGGCGGAAGCCGAACGGGTGATGGCACTGGCGTCCGTTGAGGATGTGGCAGACAGGCTGATAAAGAATCTGTCAAAGGGATATAAGCAGAGAGTGGGTCTGGCCTGCGCCCTCACGGGAGATCCCGATATCGTGATCCTCGATGAGCCCACGGTAGGACTCGATCCCAGACAGATAATAGAGATAAGGTCTCTTATATCATCTCTTCGAAAGGAGCACGCGGTGATACTTTCATCCCATATTCTGTCTGAGGTTCAGGCTGTGTGTGATGAGATCCTGATCATCTCCAAGGGTAAGCTGGTGGCGGGAGGCAGTCCCGAAGAACTGGAGAGCATGAGCAAAAAGAGCCATGAACTGAAGCTGACCGTAAAGGGAGATGAAAAGAAGCTACAGGGTGCACTTAAGAGTCTGGGCATAGAGGATGAGCAGATAAAGGATCTTAAATCCGATAAGGAGGCAAAGACGGCCTCTGCCTGTGTATCAATGGATGAAGATAAGGATATAAGGGAGGAGCTGTTCTATGCGCTTTGCGATGCGCGCCTTCCCCTTATGGAACTGTCCGTGAGCCATATGAGCCTGGAGGATGTATTTATAGAACTCACGGAAAAGGAGCCGGAAGAAATATCAGATACCGAAGCAAAAGATAAGGACAGTGAGTCAGTCGCTGATGAGGTAATATCCGCCGAAGAAGGGGTGGATGAAGATAAGGAGACAACCGCCGAAGATGGCGCGGATAATGATGAGGAGGTGAGTGACTGATGCTTGCCATATTTAAGCGTGAATTCAAAAGTTATATGAACACAGTCACGGGACCTTTGTTCGTGGCCGTAAATCTTTTCTTTCTCGGAATATATTTTGTGGCTTACCATCTGTATATGGGAGAGCCCAGGGTGGCCTATACGGTGCAGTCCGTGATCTTTGTATTTCTGATCGTGACTCCCGTCCTCACCATGAGGTCCATGGCACAGGAGAGGCGACAGAGGACGGACCAGCTTTTGTTTACTTCACCGGTGTCCCCTGCGGGAATTATCCTGGGCAAATATTTCGGAATGGTCAGTGTATTCTTACTGCCTGTTCTGGTGCTTTGCGCATACCCTCTGGTGCTTAGTATTTACGGCAAGGTGCCCATGGCGGAATCCTATGTTTCCATCCTGGCGTATTTCCTTTTCGGAAGTGCATGCATATCCATCGGACTTTTCATGTCATCACTGACGGAGAATCTGATCATCGCCGCAGTGGGAACCTTCGGCACCCTGCTTTTGGGCTACCTCATGGCCGGCATAAAGGCTATCATATCCCAGTCAGGCAATAATGTGACTAAGGTGTTGACCGCCTTTGACATAGCCTCACCCATGGATAATATGATGCAGGGTATAATCGATGTCCCTGCCATAATATATTATCTGTCCGTGATCGTGTTCATGCTGTTTTTGACCTTTGTCACCGTGACCAAGAGAAGATATGAGGTGCATAAGGATACCATAAAGACTTATGTCTTTTCCTATGTGGCGGTAATAGCCCTGGCGGCAGCTCTGGTGGGCATAAATATTGCGGCGGATCACATTCCGGATGATAAGAAGAATATAGATGTCACCGAAAATCAGATGTCGGAGATCACCGACACCACCCTGAATTATCTGAAGGGGATCGATTCCGATGTGACCATCTATGTGCTCAATACCGAGGATGCCTGTGATGAAACAATAAAGCAGATCCTGGGCAGATATACTTCGGCTACAAAACATATTAAGACTGAATATAAGGATATATCGGCCGCTCCCGATTTTGCCACTCAGTATGGGGTGGATAACGCTACTCCCGGCTCTTTGATAGTAGTGTCGGATCTTCGTTCAAAATATGTGGATTACAACAGTCTTTATGAGACTACCATTGATTATCAGACTTATTCCCAGAAGGTTACGGGAATTGATGCGGAGGGACAGATCACCAGCGCCCTGGATTATGTGCTCAGCGGTGACATGCCTTATGTGTATGTGATCGAGGGACATAATGAACTTAAGCTTTCCGACCATCTGACCCAGCTGGTGGAAAAGGCAAATATAGATGTGAGGACCTTAAACCTCATGAATACCGACAGCATCGAGGATGAGGCCGGAGCAGTGTTTATCCTTGCTCCTACAGTGGATTATACTGCGGATGATGTGGCCAAGGTGGAGGATTATCTGAGCAGAGGTCACAGTGCCCTCATCGTTTCCTCATATTCTCCCGAGTCGATGACTAACTTTAACGGTATAATGGAGAGTTATGGCGTGGATACCGTGGGCGGTATCGTGATCGAGGGAGATCCCGAGCATTATTATCAGAGTCCCGTCAATCTGTTGCCCCAGCTTGGAGCATCCATGATCACTTCGGATCTCATGTCTTCAAACAGGCTGGTGCTGATGCCCTACGCACAGGGAGCAACCTTTGGAGTATCGGACAATGAAGCGCGCAGCGTGACAAAGCTTTTGTCCACCACGGATACGGCATATCTTAAGACTGATACTCAGAATGCACAGTCCATGGAAAAGGAAGCAGGAGATGTGGACGGACCCTTTGAACTGGGACTTATGGTGGAAGATGAGCAGGATGGGAAGAAGACTTCATTGCTGTATTTTACTTCCGAATCCATTCTGGATGACTCGGTGGATTCCATGGTGAGCGGCGCGAACTCGGCGCTGGTGGCCAAAGGGATCACACAGATGGTGGGAGAAAAAGAAAGCACTATCGCCATTCCGGCAAAGAGCTATGAGTCGGAAAAAATAGTGGTTCCGGATTCCACTACACTGATGCTGGCCATAATCGTGGTGGGAGTGGTTCCCCTTTTGATCATGCTGGCGGGTATCTTTGTCTGGAACAGGAGAAGAAAGAGATAAGATAATTTAGTTTCAACTGAGCTTTACTGCAGGATCCCGAATGAGTGTGGAGAGGATTATATCTTTTCCACACTCTTTTTTTATGGTATAATTATTGAGTATGCGTCATTGGTGCATATTCTGTCATCCTGAGAAATATCGGATGAAGGATCTTTGTTTGGATCTTATTCTTCCTGGTGTGGGGATGATAAGAAGTTTAATGACAGGAATGATACAAAGGGGGTACATATGGAGAGAGGATTAGATACAACCGTAAGACGTAACAGACATAAGGTGTTTAAGGCTATTGCAGAGCTGGCTTATACTTCCACCAATCTGGTGGATGATATGGAAGCGCTTCCTTATAAGCTTTGCAATATGGATTCCCCTGAGAGCTGGGAAAATATCTATCGTGAGAGAGCGGTGGTCCGTGAGAGGGCCAGACTGGCTTTGGGCATGAGCCTTCGTCCCGAGAACCAGCCGGTGCATGTGAGTCAGGGTGTGGAAGAGTCCAATGTGGCCGAGAAGTATTATGAGCCGCCTCTTATGCAGGTGATACCTTCCGCATGTAATGCCTGTCCCGAAAATATGTATATAGTATCCGATCAGTGCATGGGCTGCGTAGCCCATCCCTGTGTGGAGATCTGCCCCCGCGGCGCCATCTCCATGGTAAACGGTAAGAGCCACATCGATCAGGATAAGTGTATAAAGTGTGGCAAATGTCATGATGTGTGCCCTTATGATGCCATATCCCATAAGCGCCGTCCGTGTGCGGACGCCTGCGGCGTGGGAGCCATAGTCAGCGATGAGCTGGGCAGGGCAGATATAGACAGGACGGCCTGCGTATCCTGCGGACAGTGTATGGTGCATTGTCCCTTTGGCGCCATTGCGGACAAGTCACAGATATTCCAGCTGATCCGTGCCATGCAGTCCGGCAGAAAGATAATAGCCGAGGTGGCTCCTGCCTTTGCGGGACAGTTCGGCGATGCCACTCCGGCACAGATAAAGACAGCGCTTAAGCAGCTGGGATTCTTTGACGTGTATGAGGTGGCCATAGGAGCGGATATAGGCTGTATGGCTGAGGCCAAGCATTATGTGGAAAAAGTGGCCACGGGTGAGCTTCCCTTCCTGCTGACATCCTGCTGTCCCAGCTGGTCATTTCTGGCGAAGCTTTTCTTCCCCGAGACCATATCCAGCATATCCAGAGAACTGACTCCCATGGTGGCCACGGCCAGGATAATCAAGAAAGAATTCCCCGACGCGGGAATAGTGTTTATAGGACCCTGCGCTTCCAAGAAACTGGAGGCAAGCCGCAGGACGGTTCGTTCGGATGTGGATTTTGTCATCACCTTTGAGGAACTGCTGGGTATCTTTGATGCAAAGGGCATAGACCCCGCAACGGTGGAGCCTCTGGATGAGTTTAACGACGCCACCGGAGCCGCCAGGGGTTACGGCTGTGCAGGAGGCGTGGCATCTGCCATAGAAGAGTGTATCAAGACTTATTATCCCGATGTGGTGGTGAATATAGAGCATGCCGAGAGCCTGGAGGAGTGTAAGAAGATACTTACTCTGGCAAAGGCGGGCCTCAAGAAAGGCTGTCTAATCGAGGGCATGGCATGTCCCGGTGGCTGTGTGGCCGGTGCAGGCACCAATCTTGCCATAAAGACCGCGGCCCAGAAGGTGGCGGCCTTCCAGAAGGATGCAAAGGCTGCGATACCCACTGAGGATGTATTAAAGAAACTGGATGAGGATTGATGATGTATAAGGATTATTCCCTTGTTTTTGACATAGACGGGACGCTTTGCCCCATAAAAAAGAAAGAAGAGAAGTATGAGGATCTGGTGCCCTACCCTGAAATGGTGGAAAAACTCAGGGAGTGCAGGGCGCAGGGGGCAAAGATCATCCTTTACACTTCGCGTAACATGAATTCCTTTGGCGGGAATATCGGACTTATCAATAAAAATACCGCGCCGGTGCTTTTCAGGTGGCTTGAGAAATGGGATATCCCTTATGATGAGATAGTCTTCGGCAAACTCTGGCCCGGACACAAGGGCTTTTATGTGGATGACAGGTCGATCCGTCCCACGGAGTTTCTTTCTCATACTCCGGAGGAGCTGGAGGAAATCTGTGAGAGGGACCGTTGCAGGCGATGAATGGATAAGGGGCATTCTGAGCGTTTTCTCTGCTGTCATTCTGAGCGCTTTCCCCACTGTCATTCTGAGCGAAGCGAAGAATCTTTAAGGAGTTGGCATATAATGAATTTACATCCTTTGAAAAAATATATCTTATTTTCAACTTTTCTTGCTTTTATGTTTATAACCTCAGGCTGCGCCGATGCCGTGGGTGATTTTAATCTTACCCAGAGCGAGGAGGAGCAGATAGCGGGTTATTGTGCCGATATGCTCCTTAAGTATGACAAGGATCATCAGTCAAATGTCGTGGATACTTCTATGGCAAGGGAACTTCAGGCCAGAGTGGATGCCATCAGGGAAATGAATGCAAAAAAGCCTGAAAAGGAAGACACACCTTCGGGTAATTCTTCCCATAAGTCCAGGAACGGGGAGGCTAAGGAACCTTATGCGCCCAGCTCTGAGCAGAACCTGGCTGCAGTTTACGGTCAGGAGGGCTTCGAGGTGAAATATAAAGGATATGAGGTGTGTGACGCCTATCCTCATGACGGTTCTTCATCCAACTTTTTTGCCATGGAAGCCACCATGGGCAAACAGCTTATCGTGTTCCATTTTGATATAACCAATACAACCGGTGAGAGTAAGGAATGTGATTTTATTTCTCA
The DNA here is from genome assembly GCA_017441585.1 of Lachnospiraceae bacterium. Lineage (GTDB taxonomy): Bacteria > Bacillota > Clostridia > Lachnospirales > Lachnospiraceae > UBA1753. The sequence goes on along the minus strand of JAFRWW010000036.1, from coordinate 601 downwards.
GGATGCCTTTTATCGCGTGGTGGTAAATGATTCCGAAAGGAAGAACGCCCTGACTACCATATTGCTGAATGACCTGGCGACGGTGGATGAGACTATTGCCGGCGGAGCTACCATGGATGCGGTGGTGGTTTTGGAAACGGATCCCGGATATGAAAATGAGCTCTCAAACCTTAAGCTTCTGGCAAAATATAACGGCGGGGAAGCCGTGATAAGCATGGAGTGAGTGCAAAAGGGTGTTACGGTGCCGATAAGTGCTTTATTCGGGCTTTTTTATCAGGGGATTTTAAGCGTTTTAAAAATTTTTTGAAAAAAAATAAAAAAAGTTGTTGACAAAGGTGATGAATTTTGATAGTCTATTCAAGTCGCCGCTCACGGCGGTGGCATTTTAAAACTTTGTACTTTGACAAATAAACAGCATTCCAAACCTGAAAGTTCACGAAGCTTTTGAGAAGTATAGACGAAAAAGATGCGAAGCATCTTTGAGTTCTTCGAAAAAGCTGGAAAATTTGAATTTCAGAAGAACCAAACCAAGTAAATGGATATGCAGCAATTAGCTGGATGTTCGACTTGAGCAGATTCTTCAAACTTTTTTTACGAGAGT
>JAFRWW010000035.1 GCA_017441585.1 Lachnospiraceae bacterium | reverse complement strand
TGCAGAAGCACGGTCAGCTTTGCAGGGAAAGATATAGGGGGAACCTGATCATACTTGCTCTCGGTATCATGTACGATACCTGCCTCGGTGGTATTGGAAACGATGTACTCAAGGTCATCGCTCACTGCTACCTCGATGGCCTGCTCCCAATGCTCGTAAGGGTTAAGGCATCTGCTGCAAACTGAGATCACACGCTTATCATCAACCTTCTGACCCTTCTCGGAGCCACGAAGATACAGGGTGTAAAGAGCATCCTGATCGTTGATGAGCTTTGTCAGTCCGCCGGCGATGGGCTGCATCAGAACTACCTTGCCGTTCCAGTCAGCCTTCTCATTTGCCATGTCAAACCAGTAATCCACAAATGCTCTGAGGAAGTTTCCCTCACCGAACTGAAGCACCTTTTCAGGCGCATCCTTCTTGATATAGCCCTTATATCCGGACTTCTCAAGTACCTCATAGTTTAATAATTCCATTTTTAGTTATCCCTCCTTATCTTAACTATTCTTGACTTTAACGCTTAAATATGTACCCTTCCATATCGCGGTTCCCCTTATCACACTCATCATATTTGTAATTTTCTGGGGAACATCGCCCATTTCTCCTTCAAACAGAAGTTCATCATTTTCTTCAAATCAGAGCTCTAACCTTTCAGGATTCTTCACCCCTTCGGGGTTCAGAATGACATGAAACCCTAATACATCTTAATATTCGTTACGATCTCCTGTCAATTTCATATCCGGATCCAGCTTGAATCCAAAGTATCTGATGGCGTTCCTGTAGGAAATATCCTTTACGATAGCCTCCAATGAAACCTGATCATCGGGATACTCACCGTTCTCTACCCAGCCGCCGATGAGATTGCACATGATACGGCGGAAATACTCATGTCTGGTGTAGGAAAGAAAGCTTCTGGAATCTGTGAGCATGCCCACGAAATTACCCAGAAGGCCCAGATTAGCCAGAGATGTCATCTGGTTGATCATGCCTACCTTATGATCATTAAACCACCATGCGCTGCCCTGCTGGATCTTGCCGATGGCGTCAGATCCCTGGAAGCAGCCCAGAATAGTGCCAATAGCCTCATTATCATTAGGATTAAGGCTGTAAAGAATGGTCTTGGGCAGATTGCCTGTCATCAAAAGAGCATTAAGGAAATCAGCCGTCTGGGATGAAGGCGCATAATTATTAATGCAGTCAACGCCCGTATCAGGTCCCAGTGACTTATAGATCTTCTCATTATTATCTCTCTTGCAGCCATAGTGAAGCTGCATTACCCAGCCCTTCTTAGCGTAAACAGAGCCTACGAAGAGCATGAATGCCGTCTTAAACTGAAGCTCCTCCTGACGGGTAACACTACCGCCGCCAAGTCTCTTTTTAAGAATGGAATCGATCTGATCGTCGGAAGCAGGCTCATACATCACATACTCAAGAGCATGATCCGACACGCTGCAGCCCTTTGAAGCAAAGTACTCGATACGTACTTCAAGAGCCTTTTTAAGAGAATCAAAACTGTCGATAGCTACACCGGACACATCCGATAACTGCTTAATATAATCAAGATACTCAGGCTTTTCAAGATTCATGGCCTTATCAGGACGCCATGCGGGAAGAACCTGTACGTCAAAAGAATCGTCTGCGGCGATCTTGTCATGCCACTCCAGGGTATCCACGGGATCATCCGTGGTACAGATCAGGGTCACGCCGGACTTTTTGATCAGATTGCGGACGGTCATGTCGTCCTGTGCGAGCTTTGCGTTACAAAGATCCCACACCTCCTGAGCAGTACGGCCGTTCAGCGCACCATGATATCCAAAATATCTCTGAAGCTCCAGATGGCTCCAATGATAAAGGGGATTACCGATAGCCTTCTCCAGGGTCTCGGCCCACTTCTGAAACTTCTCACGGTCCGTAGCATCGCCTGTGATGTACTTCTCATCGACACCGTTAGATCTCATCTGACGCCACTTATAGTGGTCGCCTCCCAGCCATACCTGAGTGATGTTCTCGAATTTACGATCCTCGGCTATCTCACGGGGATTGATATGGCAATGGTAATCCAGTATAGGAGTAACCTCCGCATAATCGTGAAACAGACGCTGAGCCGTAGGGGTTTCCAGAAGGAAATCCCGATCCATGAATGCCTTCATTAACCTTCTCCTCTCTTTATATAAAAATTATTGATCACATGAAAATTTGCCCGAACATATCTCATTTGGGCGCTACATCTATTTTACCAAAAAAACACAGGCACTACAACAAAAACAATTTTTTAACGAACACGGGGAAAATATGCATAAGAAATAATGAATAAATGTAATGAGAGCATAAAAAAGAGCAAAAAAATCCCCCGGCTTTCGCCGGGGGATCGGATCAATAAAGGTTAATCCAGATTGAAGAGTTCGGTCTTAATGATCTTAACCGAATCGTAAGCATTGATCACAGACTGTGCTATGCCGCTGGTACCGCCGCTTATGCTGGTACACTTCACATAGATGGTAACCTCGGTTGCATCATCACCTACCGCATTGAACAGTGACAGAGGCACATCCATCTGATATCTGTAAGCTGTGCTGGCATCATCAAGCTTGTAACCATAATAATGCTTCGTATCGGTCACGGTGTTACCCTTATCATCCTGAGATGTGGTGGTCACGGGCACATCCGTCTTCGTAGCGGTCACCAGAGCAGTGGTGTAATTCTTGATTTTGAATCCGCCCAGTGCAGAGTATCCTGCGAATTCATCCAGAGGCTTCACATAGTCATTGATGGATACATCAAATTCTCCGCCCTTATCCTCAGGACACAGGTAGTACATGTTAGCCAGTACTGTGGTCTTACCTTCCTTAAAGTCACGGGCATTGAAGTATATGGTCTGGATCTCATCATCCTCAGGTACCGTCTCACCCTCTGCTCCGTCGGCCAGTGTAGTCTCTATAGGCAGGTAATAGGTATCGATATCATCCCAGGTATCATTGCCGTCGCCATCCTTGCCGGGCTCTTCGATATGAACGCTGAGTGATCCTGCACCTGCTTCGAAGGTATTGATGATGGCGTTAACCCACAGGTTCTGCTCGTTAACCTGATGAGGTACCTTAGCACAGTTAATATATGTCAGGTTCTGCTTGGTAAACATGTAGTACTGATTACGCGCATCCCAACCGTTATTATTGTAAAGCTTCATGCCGCTATTCTCGTCCTTAGAACTGAATGCAAGCCATACAGTCACGTCAGGCTGTGAATCTTTATCATCATCAGACTCCAGATCCAACTGGATGGTAGGATATCTCACCTCATCGGAAATGGATATGGTCCTGGTTATCTTATTCGGGTACATGGTTATGGAACCTACATTCAGTCTGTGAGCTACCAGGTCATCGTTACCCTCAAGCCTTACACTCCATGTGCCATTAGTATTGATGGAATAGTTGCTGTTATATCCGCAGTTACCGGCCATCACAGCGTTATAGGTAAGTCCGTGTACCTGATTGGTAAGTGTTCCGTCATCACTCTCAGAGCTCCTGCTGTTGGGCTTAAGTGCATATATGGCACCATACTCATTCAAACTCTCAAGTAAGGAAGGACCTGCCGAAGTAGAATCTCCCAACTTAGCCAGAGTCACACCCATTCCCTTATTGGGACGTCCCCAGCCGGGTCTTTCCATGATACCGTATCTGTCCATACCGGCATAGGCACGAAGTCTCTTGCTGGTATTATATCCGCTGGCGTTTCCGCTTCCGCCACCTTCGCCGAGGGCTAGAGTACCGTTGGAATTGTTAAATGACGTAGTCAAAACATCAGCAGTCATGTATGTTACTACGTTAGAGCCAATAATTGTTGACTTCTTACTTTCAACCCACTCCTGAACTCTCTCAGCCGTAAAGGTAGCCGCCTTCTTCTTAAGATCATCTCCCGTAGGATCACCTACCTGAGCTGTAGGATTACAGTTTTTGTAAGCATCCTCGAAGAATGCGCAGGTTTCCTTCTTGAATCCGAGTACCAGCACATTGAAGTCGTTAAGGAATGCTCCGTCGGGATACATTACATTTATAAAGTCTGCGGAAGAGATACTGGTAAACGTAACCTTATACTCCTCAGACACGCCTGCAAACCAGTTATTGATATCTGCTGAGTTTCCGCCGGCATTATTACCCATACTCTTCGTATGCTTTCCGTCATAGGTGTCTGCCATATACCAACCGCAGCCCTCGTCGGGATATACCTGAAGA
>JAFRWW010000034.1 GCA_017441585.1 Lachnospiraceae bacterium | reverse complement strand
TCGAGTAATATCGCCGCCGTAACACTTGGCCAGCACATCCTTGCGCATGGCCTTCACCGTCTCCCTGGCTATGATCTTTGAGCCGATGGCTGCCTGTATGGGGATCTCAAACAGATGCCTGGGGATCTCTTCCTTAAGTTTTTCACACATCTTGCGGCCTCTTTCATAAGCGCTGTCCGCATGTACGATAAAGGAAAGGGCGTCTATCTCCTCTCTGTTAATGAGGATATCCAGCTTCACCAGTTTGGCGGTCTCATAGCCCTTGAGTTCATACTCAAAGGAAGCATATCCACGGGATCTTGATTTCAGCGCGTCAAAGAAATCATATATGATCTCATTCAGGGGCAGCTGATAGGAAAGCATCACCCTGGTCTGTTCTATATATTCCATGCCCTTGCTGATACCGCGCCTCTCCTGGCACAGCTGCATTATGGGGCCCACAAATTCCGTGGTCACCATGATCTGGGCATCCACCACGGGCTCTTCCATATATTCTATCTCCGAAGGATCGGGCAGGTTCGAAGGATTGGTCAGCTCTATCATCTCACCATCGGTCTTATGTATGCGGTAGACTACGCCGGGAGCGGTGGTCACCAGATCCAGATTGTACTCTCTCTCCAGTCTTTCCTGGATTATCTCCAGGTGCAGAAGTCCCAAAAATCCGCATCTGAAGCCAAAGCCCAGAGCCACGGAGGTCTCCGGCTCATAAAACAGGGAGGCGTCATTGAGCTGCAGTTTTTCCAGAGCATCACGAAGATCAGGATACTTGGCTCCGTCCGCGGGGTACATACCGCAGTACACCATGGGCTGAACCTTTTTATATCCGGGCAGGGCCTCATCACAGGGATTCTCCGCTTCGGTTATGGTATCACCCACACGGGTGTCCTTCACATTTTTGATGCTGGCGGTTAAATATCCCACCATTCCGGCAGTCAGTTCCTCGCAGGGAATGAACTGTCCCGCGCCGAAATATCCGGTCTCCACCACTTCAAACTCGGCGCCTGTAGCCATCATCCTGACATGGGAGCCCTTCCTTACGCTTCCGTCCATTATCCTGAAAAATACTATGACGCCCTTATAGGGATCATATACGGAATCAAAGATCAGTGCCTTTAAGGGCTTATTCTCATCACCCGTGGGCGCCGGTATCTTTTCCACTATGGCCTCCAGCACATCCTCTATCCCTATGCCGTTCTTGGCGGAGATCAAAGGTGCATCCTGAGCCTCTATACCTATCACATCCTCGATCTCATCCTTTACTCTCTGGGGCTGGGCAGAGGGCAGGTCTATCTTGTTTATGACCGGAAATACATCCAGGTCATGATCCAGGGCCAGGTATACATTGGCCAGAGTCTGGGCCTCTATACCCTGAGCCGCATCCACCACCAGGATGGCGCCGTCGCAGGCTGCCAGAGACCTGCTCACCTCATAATTGAAATCCACATGTCCCGGAGTGTCGATGAGGTTAAACACATACTCATTTCCGTCCTTTGCCTTGTATATGGTCCTGACGGCCTGGGATTTTATGGTGATGCCCCTCTCGCGCTCCAGGTCCATATTATCCAGCACCTGGGCCTGCATTTCCCTGTCGGTCAGAAGCCCCGTGCCCTCGATGATACGATCAGCCAGAGTGGACTTTCCGTGATCGATGTGGGCCACTATACAAAAATTTCGGATAAATCTGCTGTCCATTATAGAAAAAGTCTCCTTTCACTGTTGACAAATGAGTCAATATTTTATAGAATGTTCGTTGTGTCTTTTGCTTTGCTTTCCGTGTCTCAAAAAGCAGGACACAGGTTTTTGCAGTTAAATGGTTATGTTTCGGAGGTTATCATGGCAAATATCAAATCAGCCAAAAAGCGCATCCTCGTGACCAAAACCCGTTACGAGAGGAACAAAGCTATCAAGTCCGGCGTTAAGACCGCAGTAAGAAAGGTCTATGCCGCAGTGGATGCCGGTGATAAGGCAGCTGCCGACGAGGCTTTAAAGGGTGCTATCTCAGCTCTTTCAAAGGCCGCATCAAAAGGCGTTATGCATAAGTCTACCGCTTCCAGAAAGGTGTCACGTCTTTCCCTCGCTGTAAATAAGCTTGAGGCATAAGACATCATCACACTTTTGTAAAGACCGCTCCGGCTTCGTCCGGAGCGTTTTTATTTGTCACGATGCTTCCTTCTTTTCATCAGGTATGAATCTAACCATTATCTTTGCAAGCTCATTAAGGTCTATGGGCTTTTGCAGATAGCCGTTTATCCCCGCCAGGATGAACTGTTCTTCCATCTCCTGTACATCCGCGTTTGCGGTGAGGGCCACTATCGGGATGCCCTCGAGTGTGGGATTGCCGCTCTTCCTGATAGCCGTGGCAGTCTCCAGACCATCCATCTCCGGCATTATATGATCCATGAAGATCAGGTCAAAGAAGGTATCCTGCTCCAGGATCTTAAGAGCCTCACGCCCACTTGAAGCGGTTTCCATCATCACCTTGTAGTGTGAAAGCAGGGCCTTTGCCACCTCCAGGTTGACCTGATTATCATCCACCAGAAGGACACGACCCCAGGGCGCCGTGAAAGGCACCACCGGCTTCCTTGAAGCCTTCGCCTCGCTGCTCTCGTTATAGTCATAGGGTGCGGCATCGAACATCTCCTGAGGCAGGGTAAAGATCATCCTGGTACCCTTTCCGTATTCACTCTCCACTCTGATGGTTCCGTTCATAAGTTCCACCAGCTGTTTGGTGATGGCCAGTCCCAGTCCGGTGCCCTTTATCCTGTGCTTATGTCGGGTATCGGTCTGCTCATAAGCCGAAAAGATCCTGTGCAGCTCATCTTCCCTGATGCCTATGCCGGTATCCCATACGCAGCAGGTCAGAATCCCCTCTTCGGGAGCAGTGGTATCCCAGCTTATATCGATGCCTATCTGTCCCTCCTCGGTGAATTTGACTGCGTTGCTCAGAAGATTGATGAATATCTGTCTGATGCGCATACCGTCTCCTATGAGACCGTCACCCACCGAAGAATCTATATTTGTAACCAGCGAAACCGGAGAATCGCCGATCTGGATATACATGATATTCTTTACTTCCTGGATTATCTCATGCAGGAAATATCTTTCGGGAACTATCTGGAACTTGCCTGCTTCCATCTTTGACAGATCCAGTATGTCATTGATTATACCCAGCAGATTGTTGGAGGAAGTCTTTATGTTCTCCGCATAATTTTCCACCACATTTGAGGTGGACTCATGCAGTATCAGATCCGCATAACCCGCTATGGCATTTACCGGAGTGCGTATCTCATGGGATACGGAGGACAAAAAGTCGGATTTGGCCCGATTCGCGCTGTCCGCAAATCTCTTGCCTATAAAGGTGGCCATGATGTTTGTCAGTTCCTTTAGCTTCTCCTCCAACACCGGCCTCATGGCACCCTTGAATACGGCGCCGTAGAAGAGAAAATATCCGCCGTCCTCGCTTATATCCGCACTGTCGCACAAAAAGACATCGCTCTTTTGCCTTAAGCCGCCCACGTCCGTATCCATGCCGAGGATATGGCCGATGGTATCATTTTCCGCCTCCGGTGCGATCCACTCATATACACACCTGTAAACGTTTCTAATGGAGGTACCCCTAAGTATCCTGACGGAATCCAGACGGTACATATTTCCGATGCGGTCCAGCAGCAGATTGATGGCGTTCTCAAAATCCTTTGACCTCTCCAGCAGATTAAAGGCAAAGCTCACCATGTCATTCCTGTAACTGTCGTCCATGCTGTCATAATAGCCAGGATCGTCTTCACTGCTCCCTGTCCCCTGCTCCAGGTCATCCAAAGTATCATAGACATCCATCCTCAGGTTCATACCCTCGGGGATATCATCACTGACATAGACTCTGGACAACTCGCTCCTGACTCTTGCCATGAGCTGTTCCATCATGGCGGGATTCCTGTTTACCAGATAGAGTACAAACTCCGTTTTTGACAGACGCACCGGAAGATCCATATCGGACACCTCTTCGATGAGGATATCCGCCAGTCTTAAAAGCAGGGCGTCCAGATACACCGACCCGCATGACTTTCCTATATCCTCTGCATTTTTAAGTGCGATATACAGAAACTGCTGGGTATCCATCCGGCCTACCTGGGTCATATGCCTGCGTATTATCCGCATGCCCACTATCTTGTCATAAAAACCGGTGAGGGAATCCTTTCGCGAAGTATGAAGGAATTCCTGTTCCTCCATTTTGGTCCCGGTGATGTTGCGGATCTTGCCCACTATCCTCACGGCATAGTTATCCTCGTAGATCACCTTGCTCTCCACCTCGAACCAGTCGAAGTCATCTCCATTTACCATCCTGACCTGTACCAGATCGCTGTCATTTCCGGCTATGATATCTTCTATGAGGCCCACGTCATCGGGATGGAGCACATGCCCCTGCTGCAGCATCACCATCATATGATCGATGACCACCGCCTCCCGGGCCTCCTCCTTATCACGCATATCGCTTCCCAGAAGCACGCCGTAATACTTGAACCGATCCTCCGCTATGTCATACTCATATATGACGTCCCTGGAGCTGTCCAGAGCCAATTCATACCTCTTGGTGGCTCCCTCCAGTTTCATGGCCAGCCGGTTGCCTTCCTCGATACGTCTGGTCACCCTGAGGGCGATGATGTAAGCCACGGGAGCGACTATGAGAAATTCCAAGGAATAAATACCGATCCCGGGCAACGAAGCCATAAAAGCCTCCTGATGATCTTTGCTTTTGATAAAGACGTCATAACCAAAGACACAGATCAGCAGCAGATAATTCATGATCCCGGAAAAAGCAGTGAGCACGGGATCAAAATACAAAAGAGAAATGACCACTCCCAGCACACATGCAGGATACAGTCCCTTAAAAGGGATCATGTTCAAAAATGCCACGAAAACGGATATGTCGATTATAGTGTAATACTTGAGAAATGAAGAAGCCGGTTTGAATAATCCCAGGATGAAAGGCGAGGACAAAAAGAAAAAACAGACAGGTACAAGTGAATATAACTCATTCTCCGGAATACTTACAATATGCCGGCCTACCGGTAAAAACGCCGCAAGGATCAGAGGGACAAAAAGCAAAAGCGCCTTCGTCAGCCTCTCATTGACCCTTATGTCGTTATCCTGAAAGTGATCAATCTTCATTTATCTCTATTTCTCCGCCCTCCCAGGTTCTGAGCTTTACGCCCTCGGAAGAATTCTCGATTATGTATTCGGGAAGCAGGGGTATCTTACCCAGACCGAAGGGAGCATTCAGAATATATGTGGGTATGGCCAGACCCGAAGTCTGACCGCGAAGGTATCTCATTATCTCCAGACCTTCCGATATACGTATGGAAAAATGTCTTGTTCCTATCACCTGCTTGGGATGGAAGATATAATAAGGCTTGACCCTGGCCATTAAAAGCCTTTCATTCAGAAGCCTTACTATAAATTTATCATTATTGATCCCCTTTAAGAAGACCATCTGGTTACCCAGGGCTATGCCCGCATCCGCAAGGGCCGTGCAGGCTGCCTTAGCTTCAGCCGTCACCTCATCCGGGTGATTGAACTGCAGATTGATATAAAGGGGATGATATTTTTTCAGCATCTCACAAAGCTGGGGCGTGATCCTCTGGGGCATGGTAACCGGAACTCTGGTACCTATCCTTAAGATCTGTACATGCTCTATGGTGCGCAGTTCCTTAAGTACAAATTCTATGTAGGAATCATCCAGAAGCAGCGGGTCTCCGCCTGTCACCAGCACATCCCTGATCTCTTCATTTTCTCTTATATACTGAATCGCAGCCAGTATATCTTCCCTTGATCTGGTGGAATCGCACTCGCCGATGAGCCTTCTTCTCTGGCAGTGCCGACAGAACATGGCGCAGGCGCTGGTCACATTGATTATAAGCCTGTCGGGATAGCGTCTGGTGATACAGGGCGCCGGATTGGTGTGTTCCTCATCCATGGGATCTGCCACGCCGTAGTCATCCATCTCCATTATGCTGGGAATAGCCATCCTGTTTATGGGATAGCTGTGATCCGACTTTGACATAAGGGACAGATAATAGGGTGTGCAGGCCCAGCGATAGGTCTTTTCCACATCCGTGATCCCCTTCTTTTCCTCAGGTGAAAGATTCAGGAATTCACCTATCACATCGGCCGAGGATATGCGGTTTGAAACCTGCCATTTCCAGTCACGCCAATCATCTTCGGTTGCATTAAAATACTCCATGATGCGCCGTTTCATGCCGGCCACATCTTTTTTGGCTTCCTCGTCTATATGTGCCTTTCTGAATGCGACATAATCATCCATCGCCGCCTTCAGTCTGGCTGCTCGTTTTAAGGAAATCTCTCTCGAATTCTCCATTGGGTCAAATATCTCCCTCTTCTTTTATATCAAGGGCCTCAAGCGCGCTTTCATAGTCTGCCATGCCCGCTTCCACCGCGCTTTCATATACCGAAAGCTTACGGTTCCAAACGTCTGACACGGCATCGTTATCATGAAAGGGCAGCTCGTAGTTATCACGAAGATAACCGCCCAGATATTCTGAAAACTTGTGGGCTCCCACAACATTCATGTGCTGGCCGTCATCTATGTAATCACGCCGCACATCGATCCCTATCTCCTCCACCTTTTTTGTGAAATTCACATAGGCAAGGCCTTCCTTTTCACCAAGGTCATCCATCATCTCATCATACTCGTCATACCAGCCGGTCTGAAATGAAGGAGTCCTCATAAGAAACAGCGGTATTCCCTTATCGGCACACTCTCTTATGATCCTGTTAAGGTAATCCGCCGACTTTTCCGGAAAGGCGGGAAGGGGCGGCTGCGTGTTTTCATATATGTGCTGCTCTTTGGCTATCGAAAAGTCCATAAGATAACCGTCATGAGTCACATCGATTCTCTTAAAGGCATACACCCAGTCATCCCTGTCAAGCTCCTTCCATCTGGAATGGAAACGCAGCACCGGCAAAAAATATGAGATCACCTGCTCGTCCTCGCCCTTTGAGCTCATGGCTGCTCCCAGTTTGGCCAATGGATCGCGCATGCCGTCAATGGCCTTACGGCTGGAGGGCTCTTCTATGAACTCCTCTCCGTTCCTCACGAAACTCACATCCAGCACCACCAGGGAAGGCCTTGTGACGGATAATGTATCCTTTAGCATGTAATAGCTCTGCCACATGGTCTGTGAGGCGTTGGAGCGGTCATAGGAGGTGAATCCAGAAGTCTTCCACATATAATCCGGACTCACACAATAATGCACCGTGGAGGCTCCCAGAAAGACCACATCCGGATCCTTTGCCTGGGTATAAAACTCTCCGGTGATCCTCCCGTCCGTATTTTCTTTTATATACTTCGGCGTGAACACCCTGTTCAGAACAAAGAGACAGATCAGAGTGATCGCCGCCGCAGCGATCGGTTTTAATATTTTCATCCTGTTATATCTATTGTCATCCTGAGGAATGAAATGAAGGCGCTGATCTTATAAGATTCTCAGCCATGCTCAGAATGACCTCTGTATCATACTCAGAACTGCAGATAGATGAAAGCCCTCGAATCATATCCGGGGCCGTAGCTTCCGAAGATCACCACTGCGATCACCAGAGCCGCCGTCAGGGACCATCTCACCATAAGGGGCGCCCTCATAAGCCTGTCGGTCACGGATCCTCTCCTTTGTATCAGGTCAAAGACAAACATTATCACTATGCCGATAACCGCCGCCTTTAACTCCTTTTCATCCAGTCCCAGTTCGGTCATCATATCCAAGGCCGGAAGGGATATATCCGTAAGGGACTTCCTGATCACGAACAGCGCCTGGGATATGCCTGCCGACGACAGGTCAAACACCCTTAAAAAGCTCATGATCAAAAAGGTCCTCACCACCCTGAAAAGCCTCTGGATAAAGGTACCTTCCCATTTAAGGAATCCGTTTATTCGACCGAACACGCCCTCGCATTCGGTAGATATGAGTATGATGACAAAGTTCAAAAGTCCCCAGATGATATATCTCCACTGGGCGCCGTGCCACAGTCCCGTGGTAAACCACACCGTGAACATGGCTATGTATATGGGCACTCTTTTACCCAGGGCCTCTCCCAGAAGCTTCCTGCACTTTTTGCCCAGGTCTATCATGCTCTTGGAAACGGTGATGGGATAAAAGATATAATCCCTAAACCAGGTTCCCAGAGTCATATGCCAACGGTTCCAGTACTCGGATACCGATTTGCTGAAAAACGGTCTGTCAAAATTCTCGGTCACTTTTACGCCAAAGAGCTGTGACACGCCGATGGTTATGTCTATACCTCCGGAAAAATCACCGTATATCTGCATGGAATAAAAGAAAACAGCTATGAGCAGATATACTCCCCGAAGCTCCTGATACCGGTCGATGGTGTTCGTCACATACACAGCCACCCTGTCAGCCACTACCAGTTTCTTGAACAGTCCCCAGAATATGCGGTACAGGCCGTATTTCATATTCAGGCTGTTAAAGGACGCCCCCGAAAAAAGAGTCTTTGAAAGATCATTGAACCTGCTGATGGGGCCCTGGATGATCTGGGGAAAATAGCTCACATAAAGCGCCGTCTTAAGAAAATTCTTCTCGCACTCATATTTGCCATAATACAGGTCTATGAGATATCCCATAGACTGGAAAGTATAAAAACTGATACCCAGCGGCAATACCGGATTGATGAATCCCAGAAATGAAGTGGAATGAAAAACATTCAGTTTGACAAGGTTTATGTTCGCTATGACAAAGTCGCCGTACTTAAGTACTGCCAGTATGCCGAAATTAAAGATGAGCGCAAAAGTCAGCAGAGTCTTTTTATGACTCTTATTCTGCTTTTTCAGCGCCTTCTTCGCTTCCTTTTCTATCCCCTCTTTTGACAGTGCCGCCTTTAAGGACACATCCGATCTTTCCATCAAACGGGCGATAAAATATGTGCTCACCGTGGTGACGATGATATAGATCACATATTTGTTACAGGCCATCACATAAAACACATAACTGAATATGAGCAGGATGACGTACCTGAATCTGGCGGGCACTATATAGTAAAGCACCAGCGCCAGCGCCACAAAACCGGCAAAAGCCAAGGACGCGTAGCTCATCAGCCTTCCAGACCCTCAATGAGCGCCACTATGTCGTCAACCGAATTAAAATTCTCGGGAACCATCAGATCTGCCCCGATCTCCACGTCAAATTCATCCATCAGATCTCCCACCAGGGAAACCACGTCAAAGGAATCCAGGATCCTGTCATCAATGAGGGAACCTGTGGTCTCATAATCGATTCCCGGATGAATAGCTTCCAGCATCTCTATTATTCTGTCCTTCATAACACTCCTCCTCTACAAAAACATTTCCTTAAGTTTACCTCTGTCGGCCTTTCCCGTAGCAGTCTGTGGAAGGTTCTCAACAGGATGATACACATTCGGTATCATATATTTGGGAAGCTTCTCTCCAAGAGCAGCCATGATGGCAGCTTCATCCGCCTTCCCTTCCGATTCTCCTTTGGCCTCATAAGCCATGTGGATCTTATTTTTCTTCTCGTCAAAAAAGCAGGCCGCCCGGCTGATGATATCCAAGGATACAGCAGCATTCTCTATTTCTCCCAGCTCGATCCTGTGGCCCATATGCTTTATCTGAAAATCCCTGCGTCCTGCAAATACCAGATCGCCGGCCTCATTGTAAGAGGCCATGTCACCGGTGCGATATATCCTCTCAGGATAGTAGGGGTTCAAAGGATTCTGCACAAACACGGCCGCCGTGCGCTCGGGATCATTGTAATAACCATGCGCCAGGCAGGTGCCCTTTACGCAGATCTCGCCGACCCTGCCGGCATCCTTCTCATCTATGAGCCCACCCTTTTCATCCAGCAAAAATACCCCGCTGTTATAAAGCGCCCTTCCGATGGGAAGTACCTTAAGGTCCGAAACATCCCCGGTGATATGATGATAGGTACATATGCCCGTGATCTCCGTGGGGCCGTATATCTGTACAAAATCAGCCTCGGGATAATTCTCTCTCCAGTAATTAAAACACTTCATGGGCATGGACTCGGCTCCGAATATGATAAGCCTGAGACTGTCAGGTCTTAAAGACTTAAAAGCCTTAAAGGTGGACACTATGCCCATGGCTGAAGGCACCCATCTTATCATGGTGATCCTTTTATCCTGCAAAAATTCCATCAGCCTTAAGGGGATGCTGAAAAACTCAAGCGGAACTATATGGAGAGTCGCACCCATTTTCAGTGTACAGTATATATCAATGAGGGATGCGTCAAAATAAAAAGGCGCCTGGGATGCTATCACATCTTCGGATCTTACACCTACCGCCGGACAGAAGCTGTCCATATAATCTATAAGGCTGCGATGGCTCACCACCACGCCCTTGGGCACTCCGGTGGACCCGGAGGTATAAAGCACATAGGCTGGATCCGTATCAAGATGCTTTCTCCCGATACTCAAAAGCAGCTCATCATCCGCCTCTTTTGAAAGAGCCGTCTCTATGGTGATCACTTTGATACCTTCACCGAAGATATCACGGGCCATGGCCTCGTGTTCCCTGTCCGTGAGCACCAGCTTGGGCTTCAGATTTTCCTTTATCAGGGACAGCCTGGCTGCGGGCATCTCCACATCCAGAGGCACGTAGGCATTACCCGAATACATGACTCCGAAAAAGCCGGCCAGTGCCATGGGGCTTTTTTTAAGCAAGACCGGCACCGGTCCCGCGGGCACATCAACAGCCAAAGCGGCGGATGAACCTATACGCCTCGCCATATCGAGGAGTTCACCGAAAGAAAGCTTAGAATCCGCATCTGCATAGGCTGTCTTTTCGGGAAACCTTTGCGCACTGTATTCCAGATATTCTAAAACATTAGTCTGCATATCGAACCATTATATCACAACAAGGCAATACTTGTCACTTACACGCCTTAAACCGTTATCAGAACTTCTTGATCTCCAGATTTTCATCATCGCCGGTGTTGGCTATGGACAGAATCTTAAGGTAATATGAATAATCATCATTTACCTTAACACTCACCCTGTCTCCCACCTTTTTCCCCATAAGGGCACAGCCTATGGGAGATTCGATGGAAACCAGATTCTTCATGGAATCGCCTCTGATTGAAGTCACCAGTCTGTACTTTTCAGTGGTATTGTCTTCTTCGAACAGTACCTCCACGGTGTTGTTTATACCGACTTCATCATCCTTGGAATCATCATCCACGATCTGGGCGTTCTTAAGCATCTTTTCCAGATAGCGTATCCTGCTCTCATTCTGGTTCTTGAAACGCTTCGCCTCATGATACTCAAAATTTTCGGACAGATCGCCCTGTGCTCTGGTGACCTTTACGTCCTCTATGGCCTTGGGGCGGATCACCAGCTTGCGCTCTTCTATCTCCGCCTCTATCTTTTTAACATCGCCTTTTGTCAGTCTTTCCGACATTTTAAATACTCCTTCTATGAAGCTCCGCTACGCATGATCACCACCCAAACGGTCTTGAGCAGTATCTTTATATCCAAAGAGAGCCTCCAGTTCTCTATATACTCACGGTCCAGTCTCACCACTTCGTTAAAATCAGTGATGGAGCTTCTGCCGCTCACCTGCCACATTCCGGTTATACCCGGCTTAATGCTCATCCTCACTCTGTGGGACATGTCATATTTCTGCCACTCATCCAGTGTGGGGGGCCTGGTGCCCACCAGGGACATGTCTCCCTTGAGCACATTGATGAACTGGGGAAACTCATCCAGGGAAGTGCGCCGGATGAAATTACCGATTCCCGCAGGACGGCCTTTTTTGTCCTTTTTCTCGCTGCCGATGATCCTGGGATCGTCGTCCATCTTAAACATCATGCCGTCGCATATTTTGTTCTGTGCCATGAGGGCGGCTTTTCTCTCCTCCGCATCCATATACATGCTTCGGAATTTATACATCATAAAGGTCTTTCCGTTAAGGCCCACTCTTTGCTGTTTGAAAAATATGGGACCCGGTGACTTGATATATATAATGGGCGCCACAAAGATGAAGATCACACAGGTCATAAGACAGCCCACTATACCGCCTGCGATATCCATGATGCGCTTGAGCATCATATCTCCTGCGGATATAAATTTGATGCTGTTGGTAAGCACCCTGAAGCGTCCCAGCTTACGCATGTCCGCCACCGGCCACTTGTCATCATTGATGGCGGGTACGGAATAATTTACCGTAATGCCCATCTCCATGAAGTCATCCATAATCTGTCTGGGGAAGGGCAGATTTTCAGGCTGAAGAATGAAGACCTCATCCACCCAGCCGTGTCCCATCTCCGTGATAGCTTCATCATTTAAGGGAAGTACGGGGATGTCCAGAGAAGCCTCCAGTTCCATGGCTTCGCGCTCAATATTCTCATTGGGCTCATCCAGCAGTACCACTCCCGTAACCTTGAAATCCACGTACAGATCCGAAGCAGTCAGGCCGTCCAGCGCCTCCTGTACCAGTGAGTATGAGGTGATCAGGATGATGGATCTGTTCTCGGCCTTTGCTTCCCTGTTCTTAAAGAGCCAGTACTTGCGGAAACATCTTACAAGAAACGAAAGCAGGATAAAGACCACCGAAGTAAGACCGAACTGCAGTCTGGAGGTCACCTCATATCTGTGGATCACAAATATGAAAAGCAGGGCGGCCACAATAACCTCCCCCATATATCTGCATACCGCCAGCAGTTCCTCGAACACACTCCTTCTGAGGATACTTTTGTAATTCTGTGAAAAGAGTATTATGACCAGCTGACAAAACCCTATAACAACAGCCATAAATATGTAGCGCTCGCTGTCATAAGGATTATCAAAGTCTTCATGCATCCAATATGCGATTATATAAGCCAGCTGCATCAGGATTATATCGATCAGTATGAAATCACCGTGCTTAAGCCAGCCCTTGATATTTTTTTTATTCATACGAAAGAATAAAGACCGCTCACCCTCTTTTAAAGGTGGAGCGGTCTTTCCTTAAATCTTATGCAACCTTCTCTTTTACCAGGTCTGCCAGACTCTTAAATCCCTCAGGATCATTTACGGCCATCTCAGCCAGCATCTTCCTGTTTATCTCCACCTCAGCGAGCTTAAGGCCATACATGAACTTGCTGTATGATAAACCGTTGAGTCTTGCTGCTGCGTTGATACGGGCGATCCAGAGCTGTCTCATCTGACGCTTCTTTTCCTTGCGGCCCTTATATGCCTCAGCCATTGCCCTCATTACGGACTGCTTTGCGATTCTGTACTGGTTCGATCTGGCTCCTCTGTAACCCTTAGCCAGTTTTAATACCCTGTTATGCTTTTTTCTTGCGTTTAATCCGCCTTTTATCCTTGCCATTTTTAAACTCCTTTCGAAATACTATCTAAATCTCTATAACTCTCTTTACTGTAAATAAGGAGTTATCTTCTTGATGGGCTTGAAGTTTGAGCTGTCGATTATAACGGCTTTACGCAGATTTCTCTTGGTCTTTGCAGACTTCTTTGTGAGAATATGACGCTTGTAAGCCTTATTCCTCTTAAGCTTTCCGGTACCTGTCACCTTGAAACGCTTTGCTGCTGATCTGTTTGTTTTAATCTTAGGCATGATTATCAACCTCCATAAATTATTTCTTCTCGGTCAAAAACATAGTCATGTTTCTTCCCTCTACCTTAGGTTCCTTTTCGATGGTGGCCACTTCTGAGAGTGCCTCGGCGAACTCATCCAGAATATGCTTCGCAGACTGCATATGAGCCATCTCACGTCCCCTGAAACGCAGAGTTACCTTAACCCTGTTACCCTTTTCCAGGAATTTTCTGGCTGCCGACACCTTTGTGTTGAGATCATTGGTATCGATGTTCGGAGACATCCTTATCTCCTTCACTTCTATGACCTTCTGCTTTTTCTTAGCTTCCTTCTGTTTACGGCTCTGCTCATATCTGAACTTACCGTAATCAACAATCCTGCATACCGGCGGCTGTGCCTGAGGTGCTATCTTTACCAGATCTACTCCTGCCTGCGCAGCAAGTTCCCTGGCCTGATTCGCCGACATGATTCCCAGCTGCTCGCCGTCCTCGCCGATCACGCGGACTTCCCTGTCCCTGATCTGCTCATTGATCATTAAGTCGTTAATTGTCCTACCCTCCATCAAAAAATACAAAACAAAACGGATACACATGTATCCGTCACATAACATATATCGATGATAAAACGCCCCTGCTGCGGGCATCATGCACTTCGATAAATATTAACGCCGCAAGCCAAAGCCGACGGGTGAGAGGGATACTCTGCTTTCCTGTAAATGTGTGAAAACACACAACAACGGGTATATTACCACACAGAAACCAAATATGTCAAGTTCTAATTCTTATTTTTCTACTTGCGAAAACATTTCCCCGCATATGATCCTGATGCGCAGGATGAATCCTCATATTCAAGGCGTCCGAATGAGTCGTACCGAATAGTACATCAATTGAGGACAACGAAGAAGATAAGGCTTCAGACAAGCATCATAGTTCGCGGCAGAAACGATGGGCTATTACTACCAGCGAGTCATCAACGCCCTCTACCCTTGACACATACAGTTCATTTTCCGAGATCACGCCGGTCATATCATCCTTACATCTGTGCTTTACGCTGTAGGAACTCTCACTCTCAAGGCGGGTCTTGATCCTGGTCAGAGACATTTCGTCCAGATAAGTTTCCGCATCCTCAGGCACCACAATCTTCCTGGCATATTTTAAGCAGGCTGAACGCCAGTCCAGATCATAGCCGTCAGCCTCCTCGGGAACACCGTGCCCTATACATTTCCTGCTGTAATCACCCAGGGCACGGAAGACCCTCATGGTCCCCGTGTTAAGACTGAGTAAGAACACCGCTTCAAACTCCCGGGTCAGAGCCTCCAGTGTCATGACACGCTCATTGAGATAAAATTCCTCATCATGAGCCTCGGTGGTATCGCTTATGAAAACATAAAACAGATCTCCCTGCTTTTGGGAATGCACCAGTCTTCCATAATCGTCCACCCAGCGGACCTTCCCGTCACGCCTCACTATACGGTATTCCACATAGTCGAGTTTTTCCGAATGGGCTTCCACCTGTTTCTCGATGGATTCCAGCACTGCCTTCCTGTCCGGGGCATATACCATGCCCTCGAAGGTACCGCCGGTCAGTCTGACAAACTCTTTGTAATCATAACAGCCGAAGATATCTATCAGCTTGTTATTGGCAAACAGGATGCTGCCACGTCCCACTGCCCTATAGATCAGAAAACCTCCGGGGAGGGACTGGGCAAATTCAACCGGATTGATAAAAACGCCGTCCAAAGTATCATTTATGGCTGCCATACGACCACCTCTTATTGAACTATATTTAACTGTCTGTCGTCACAGTAAAATATCAAAAATCTGCCACGTCCATGAGCACATCCGTCTCGGGCTTCTTGGAACGCTTCATCAGATCCGCCAGAGCCTGATGAGGATTCTTGTCCTCAAACAACACTTTATTCATCTCTTCCACAATGGGAAGCTCCACTCCGTATTTTCCGGCCAGTTCCAGGGCTGCCTTGGCCGCATAAACGCCCTCTACCACCATACTGACCTCATCCATGGCTTCCTGTACGCTCTTGCCCTGTCCTATGAGTATACCCGCCCGTCTGTTCCTGGAATGCATGGATGCACAGGTGACTATCAGATCTCCCAGGCCCGTCAGACCATAAAAGGTCTCCGAGTTGCAGCCCATGGCCACTCCCAGTCTCACCATCTCATGGATACCTCTGGTAATAAGGGCTGCCTTTAAATTATCTCCGCAGCCTATGCCGTCTGCCACGCCGGCTGCCAGAGCCATGACATTTTTCAGGGCGGCGCCGGTCTCCATTCCCAGTACATCCGTATTGGAATATACCCTTAAGTTCTCGCTCATGAATATGTCCTGGATCATCTTTGCCACTTCATGATTCCTGCAGCCTGCCACTATGGCGGTGGGCATGCCTGCGCCCACCTCTTCCGCATGGGTAGGTCCGGTCAGTACAGCCACCTCGGCCTGAGGGATCTCCTCTTTGATTATAGCCGATAAGGTCTTTAAGGTACTCTCCTCGATTCCCTTTGCCACATTTACCACAACCTGACCGTCAGCCACATAACGGTTCATCTCCTGTGCGGTGCTTCTCACATAGGGTGAGGGCACTGCAACGATCACCAGTGTCTTGCTGTCTATGGCCTCAGACATGGTAGAGGTGAAGCTGACATTTTCAGGCAGTACCACGCCGGGGAGTTTCTTCTTATGCTCCCTGTGCTCTATCAGATCGTCTATCTCATCCGCCAGTGAAGACCACATGGTCACATTATGCCCCTTGTGGGAAAGATGCCATGCCAGGGCCGTGCCCCAGCTGCCCGCACCGATTATTCCTATGCTCTTTGTTTCCGAATCCATTATCACGAACTCCTTCCGTAAATATCTTCGTCACTCACTCTTTGATGACATAACCGCCTGTCATCCTGAGAAAACCAGCTCTTCTGTCATCCTTTCTTACTTTTTTCTAAATCAATAATAGAAAATATGATTTTTATATCTGAAAGCCACTTCCTTATGTGACCATACCGCGTTGGAATGGACACTCTTGAAATACAACACTCCGGGAGCGTTATTCTCTCCGGAAAGGGCTCTTTTGACTGCTCTGACAGCCGCTGCATCCGGCTCCACCTCGGAATACCTGCCATTGGCATAGGGCTGGAACTGTCCGGTCTGTGATATGACCGCGGAAACCGTAACCGGATATTTATAACTCTTCATACGGTTCAGGATGACATTTGCCACCAAAAGCATGCCTTCTTCGCCCTCACCGCCTGCCTCGGCGTAGGTCATACGCACCAGCGCGTTATAATCCTTGACGGAAAGTCCGCCGTACTCATCATCCACCGCAGGACCCACATCATCCCAGTCTTCATTTCCATAGATCACGGCCTTATAGGAATCCGCGATCTGGGTATTTTTTTTAAGGTCCGCATCGCTGAACTCTACGGCTTCCTGCTCCTTCGGACGCACATACACCGATGAAGAGGAAGATGCGTCCTTATCTTCCACATCCTCATCCGTTATCACACCATCCGTCTCCTCCACCGGCTCTCCACCCATTACGGGAACAAGCCATAAGACGGTGCAGATAAATGTCAGTATCACGAAGGCAGAATATCGTGATACGCCCTTTGTGACTGAAGTATCCATTTTAAGAATCACTCTCCTTTTTTTTAGTCAGATACGTTTTTCTCTCGGTTCCGTTAAGGAGCCTTTTTATGTTTTCACGATGCTTTACAAAGGCCATTATGACCAGAAGCAACACCACCGTGTACATCTCGATGCGAAGAGGCTTCGTAAGGGTGGCGAACTGTCCGTAGCCCTTCTCTCCCATCACCACTATCTGCAGAAACAGCCACAGATATATGGTCAGAGATCCCAGAGACACATAATGCGTCATGGCAAAGACGATGGAGAAAATAATAAGTTCCGGCAGCATAAAGGTCCAACCCATTACCATTATAAGTCCGGCGGTGGCTGCTATGCCCTTTCCGCCCTTAAAGCCCATATAAAACGGGAAATTGTGTCCCAGTATCACGCCTGCCGCGGTATAAACCTTGAGCAGAGGGAACATGGCCCCGTAGCTTTTTCCGAATATAAGCCATACCAGAAGCACTGCGAAAACACACTTGAAGGAATCTCCCAAAAGCACCAGAAGCCCCGCCTTGAGTCCGCGGCTTCGAAGCATATTCGTAGTACCGTAGTTTCCACTGCCGGTATTTTTCAGATCAAAACCCTTTATCCTGCCGTAAATATAAGCCGTTTGGAAAAGACCGAAACAATACCCTATCAGCACGCATATCAGTCTGACAGCATAAATCATTTTTCCTTGCGCTCCCTGATTATAAATTTTAATGAGGTCCCGGCGAATCCGAAGGCATCTCTTATCCTGTTTTCCAGATATCTTAAATATGAAAAATGCATAAGCTTTTTATCATTCACAAATATGACAAAGGTCGGAGGCTTGACCGACACCTGGGTGGTGTAATATATGCGCAGTCTCTTGCCCTTGTCCGCGGGGGGCTGTACCATTGCCACCGCCTCGGTTATTATCTCATTCAGCACGCCGGTAGCCACTCTCAATGAGCAGTTCTGCACCACCGCGTCGATGGAATCATACAGCTTTGACAGCCTCTGACCGGTCTTGGCCGATACATACATAACCTCGGCGTAGGACAAGAATGAAAGCACATCTTTTACGTCCTCGGTGAAGCGGTAAATGGTCTTGTCATCCTTTTCGATGGCGTCCCACTTATTGACCACTATGATGATACCCTTGCCACGGTCATGAGCTATGCCCGCTATCTTGGCGTCCTGCTCCGTGATGCCCTCCGTGGCGTCTATCACCACCAGTACCACATCAGCACGCTCCACCGCCGACACCGTACGCAAGATCATATAGTGCTCCAGTTCTTCTTTTATCTTATTCTTGCGGCGCAGTCCCGCCGTATCAATAAAGACATATTCCTTACCATCATGAACAGCCACGGCATCCACCGCATCCCTGGTAGTACCCGCCACATCGGAAACAATGAGGCGCTCCTGTCCCAGAAGCCTGTTTATAATAGAGGACTTACCTACATTTGGCTTACCCACTATGGCCACCTTGGGGCGTTCATCTTCTTCATCTTCCTGTGATGTGTCCTCAGGGAAATACTTTATCAGCTCATCCAGCAGTTCTCCCAGTCCCAGCTTGTTCTTGGAGGATATGGCCACGGGATCACCCATGCCCAGATTATAAAACTCATAGACGTCGGCCATGAATTTTTCAAAATCATCCACCTTGTTGACTACCAGGATCACTTTTTTCTGTGAACGGCGCAAAAGATCCGCCACCTTGGAATCCGCATCCTGCAGTCCCTGGCGCACATCCACCATAAAAAGGATCACATCCGCCGTGTCGATGGCGATCTGTGCCTGCTCTCTCATGCGGGACAGGATCACGTCTCCGGAATCAGGCTCTATTCCGCCCGTATCTATCATGGTGAAACCACGCCCCAGCCACTCGGCGTCCGCATATATACGGTCACGGGTTATACCCGGCGTATCCTTTACTATTGATATTCTCTCTCCGGCCAGGGCGTTAAACAGTGTGGACTTGCCCACATTCGGTCTTCCCACCACAGCCACTATAGGTTTACTCATATTTGTTCAATTCTCTTTGCGCATCAAAAGCATCCCCGTACAGTTCAGGATCGATCCTGACATCACAGAGCTGCTCTACGAAACATAATCCACTAGATTTTACTATATCTGCCTCAACTTGTAAAGTTTGGGAAAATTCTGTCATAGTGACATCATCCAGGAACACCTCTTCGCCGCATCTTAATACGTTTTCCGGCAAAAATACCACTTCACCCAGTTCCTTATCCTTAAGACCGTCTATCATATCCTGTCCGGTCAAAAGTCCGCTGACCGTGATATGGGGTCCGAAAAATTTATTTTCTATGCAGTACACATGCACCCTTACGTTGGGAAAGACTTCGCCTATACGCTCCGCCATGGATGCTATGGTACGATAGGCCAGTGCTCCCGTCGCCACCGAAACGGTTCTTGTCTTTGATTTATCTAAATGACCGTCCCTTTTGGCCGCCGACAATGCAATCTCAAATTCATCTGTCAGAAGACGGAGCATCCCTACTCCGTTTTCATATTGAAGATATCCGTCATATCTTTCAGCCTCAGGCAGTTCCCTCCCCGCCAGAAGGTACCACTCGTCCGAGGCATGGACAAAATGTGCGCCATGGTCCTTATAGAAAGTCTCCTGAAAGCCCTCTATTATGTCTATGACTTCACAGGCATCCTCTTTTTCAAAGGGTTCAAGGGGATACAGTCCCTCGCGGAATCTGGTAAGACCCACAGGGACCACTGAAACACTTCGAAGATAAGGAAAATAAGCCGACATATCCCCGATGGAACGCCTCAGCTCATCACCGTCATTTATTCCCTTGCAAAGGACTATCTGACCGTTCATCTCTATACCGGCCTCATAGAGTCTGTCCACCTTTTTAAGGGCCTCACCCGCAAAACGGTTTCCCAGCATCCTGCAGCGAAGCTCGGGATTAGTGGTCTGGAAGGAAATATTTATGGGCTCCAGACGATATCTGCAGATCCTGTCCACATCATCATCGGACATATTGGTAAGGGTCACGTAATTACCCTGTAAAAAGGAAAGCCTGGAATCGTCATCCTTAAAGTACAGAGTCTCCCTCATCCCTTTGGGCATCTGGTCTATAAAGCAGAAGATGCACTTATTGTGGCAGGATCTGTAATTATCCATCATGGAGTTTTCAAACTCCAGTCCCAGATCCTCATCCTCATCCTTGTCTATTTCCAGAAGCCACTCCTCGCCGTCAGGCTTTTTGATAAGGACCTCTATATACTCATCCCTGATAAGGAACCTGTAATCGAAGATATCCTCTATGCTTTGGTCATTTATGGCAAGGAGCTCATCTCCGGGCTCTATATCCATCTGCGCGGCGATACTTTCCTCTTCCACTTTTTTAATTATGTGTCTGTTTTTTTTCATGGATTTATGATATCATGTCAATGATTATTTTAAGCGGCATAAAGTATGCCAACAAATATACTATCACAACAGGAGTTCACATGCCAAACATCGATTATCTTGAAGATAAGATCCCGGTAGCCCCTTTGAGGCTCTGTGTACTGGAATCAAGCCATAACCTTGGCCGGGAAGTAAACCGACATCTGGTAAACTACCGCCACAGCATAAACCAGCCCCATCATGACACTTCCGCCTTCATGGAATATGTCAGGGATAACTATCTGCTGGACTTCTCCCTTCCCCGTTTCGGTTCGGGTGAGGGTAAATGCGAGATCCATGAGACTGTCAGAGGCAAGGATCTGTTCATCCTCCTGGATGTGACCAACCATGCCATGACCTATACCATGAACGGCTTTACCAATCACATGTCTCCCGATGATCACTATCAGGATCTCAAGCGTGTGATAGCCGCAGTGGCCGGAAAGGCTCACCGCATAAACGTGATCATGCCCTTCCTCTATGAAGGCCGCCAGCACAAGCGCACCTCAAGAGAATCCCTTGACTGTGCCATGATGCTTGAAGAACTGGCCTCCATGGGAGTATCCGACATCATAACCTTTGATGCCCATGATCCTTCGGTTCAGAACTCCACACCCATATGCGGTTTTGACAATTTCCTGCCCTTCTATCAGTTTTTACAGGTTCTGCTCAATTCCGAGTCGAATCTTAACATAGACAAGGAACATACCGTAGTCATCTCTCCCGATGAAGGAGCGCTGGATAGGGCCATCTATTTTGCTTCGGTTATGGGCGTCGACACCGGTATGTTCTATAAGCGTCGCGATTATACCACTGTCAAAAACGGCAAAAACCCCATCGTCTCACACGAATTCCTGGGAGACAACATCGACGGCAAGGATGTGATCATAGTGGATGACATGATATCCTCCGGCGATTCCATGCTGGACACAGCCCGTCAGCTCAAAAAGATGAACGCCAAGCGCGTATTCATCTGCTGCACCTTCGGACTTTTTACCAGCGGTATAAAGGCCTTTGACGCAGGTTATGAGCAGTGTCTGTTTGACAGGATAATAACCACCAATCTCACCTATCACGATCCCGAGCTGTTAAAGCGTCCCTATCATATAGAAGCCGATATGAGCAAGTTTATCGCCTCCATCATCGACTTCATGAATCATGATGTGACGCTGCAGTCAGTTATCACCCCCACGGAAAAGATCCGCGAGATCATCCGCCGGTACAATCTGCGGGACAATATTTGAGATAAAGAATCTGCGGGATCATCCGTCGTTTCAACCTACGAAACAATATTTGAGATAAAGGATCTGCGGGATCATCCGTCGTTTCAACCTACGAAACAATATTTGAGATAAAGGATCTGCGATGGATGGGACAGGGTCCCAGTTCCTTAATGGCTTTGATATGCTCGCTGCTCCCGTAGCCCTTATTTGATGCAAAACCATAGCCGGGATAGAGCTTATCATACTCTTCCATCTTTGCATCCCTGGTGACCTTCGCCACTATGGAAGCCGCAGCTATGGACACGCTTTTGGCATCCCCCTTTATTATGGGACACTGGCCCATATCCACTCCCGGAATGGTGACGGCGTCATTCAATAGAAAATCAGGCTTCACCCCAAGGGCTGCGATGGCCCGCCTCATGGCCTCATAGGTGGCATTCAGAATATTGATCTCATCTATTATCTCATGCGATACTTCGGCAGTTGCCCAGGCAACTGCTTTTTCTTTTATGATCTCAGTGAGCTCCTCCCTTTTCCCGGCAGAAAGCTGCTTCGAATCATTGAGATACAAAATCTCGCAGTCACGGGGCAGGATCACTGCACCCGCCACCACGGGACCGGCAAGAGGGCCTCTTCCCACCTCGTCTATCCCACAGATATACTCATACTCACCCTGATAGCGCCTTTCATACTCCGTCATGGCATAGATACGTTCTTTCTCTTTATTGATAGCTGCCACCAGTTTATCTGCCCTTGTGATAAGGCTGACCACTCCGCTTCTTTCATCGGATGAATATTTTTCCTTAAAATCTATAAGGCTTTGGATATCGAACTTGTCCCTTGAATCAAAATCCGCTTTAATCTCCTTTATGCTAAGCATGACCTATCCCTTTCCCACATAATCAAATGCATTTTTGATCCAGTGTATCCTGTTAGCTCCGGTAATGGTTATCACGTCAAACCTGCAACGCTGGGAATCCGTGAAACCGTATCTCAATCTGTAATAATCCGCACACTTGCAGATATTCCTCATCTTAAGACAGTCCACTGACTCCGCGGGACTGCCGCAGTCTTCATTCTTCCGGTACTTTACTTCTATAAAAAGTAAAGTCTTCTCCCGGTCCATTCCCACTATATCTATCTCACCGGCGCGGAACAGCTTGACATTTCTGTGCCGTATATATACGCCGTTCTTTTGCAAAAACAAACAGGCCTCATCTTCCCGTTCATTCCCTATTTTTCTCTTATTCACGGTGCTCCCTTCTTTCTTTTAGGATTCTGCTTCATTCAGACAATAACCTAACCAATTGTCATCCTGAGGCTTTAGCCGAAGGATCTTTTGCATAAATCGCTTTAGAAATGAAACGGCAGCCAGAAATCTCTGACTGCCGTATACATAACGCAAAATCCAAACCTACTTCGCAATATCGGAAACCCTGCTCTCGCGAATCAGATTTACCTTGATCTGTCCCGGATACTCCATCTCGGACTCTATCTTCTTAGATATGTCGCGAGCGAGCATTACCATGTCGGAATCAGATACCTGTTCAGGAACAACCATGATACGAACTTCTCTTCCGGCCTGAATAGCAAAGGATTTCTCAACGCCCTTAAAGGAATTCGAAATTTCCTCCAGCTGATTAAGTCTGTTGGTATAGGTATCAATGGTATCTCTTCTGGCACCGGGTCTGGATGCCGAGATAGTATCAGCACACTGAACTATACATGCGACCAGAGATGTGGGCTCCACATCACCATGATGCGCCTCAACGGCGTTTATGATGACAGGTGATTCCTTATACTTTCGACAAAGCTCCACACCCAACTGGATATGTGAACCTTCCTGCTCATGATCTATGGATTTACCTATATCATGAAGCAGTCCTGCACGCTTTGCCACTCTCACATCTGCACCGATCTCCTGAGCAAGAAGTCCTGACAGGTGTGCCACTTCTATGGAATGTCTGAGAGCATTCTGTCCATAACTGGTCCTGAACTTCATCTTACCCAAAAGTCTGATGAGCTCGGGATGTATACCGTGAACACCCACTTCAAGTGCAGCCTCATCACCCGCCTCGCGGATGGAAGTCTCCACTTCCTTTCTCGCCTTCTCTACCATTTCCTCCACTCTGGAGGGATGAATACGTCCGTCTACGATCAGTCTCTCAAGGGCGATCCTTGCGATCTCTCTTCTGATAGGATCAAATCCTGAAAGAATAACTGCCTCGGGTGTATCGTCAATGATCAGATCCACACCGGTAGCGGTTTCCAAAGCCCGGATATTTCTACCCTCACGGCCTATGATACGTCCTTTCATCTCATCATTGGGAAGCTGTACCACAGTGATGGTGGCTTCCGCGGTATGCTCTGCAGCACACCTCTGAATTGCGTTTACGACGTATTCCTTGGCTTTTTTGTCGGCTTCTTCCCTGGCCTTTGTATCCAGTTCCTTTACCAGAACCGCAGCCTCATGACGTACTTCATCTTCGAGCGACTTAAACAACTGTTCCTTTGCCTGGTCGGAGGTTAAACCTGAAATTCGTTCAAGTTCCTGTATACGCTGTTCATTCAGCTTGGAAATCTCTTCTTGCTTTTTTGCCAGCTTTGCCTCTGCAGCACTGAGAGCCGCTTCTCTCTTTTCGACAGCCTCGGTCTTCTTGTCGACACTCTCCTCTTTCTGCTGTACTCTGCGCTCTAACCGCTGCATCTCGGAACGTCTCTCACGGATTTCCTTATCAAGCTCATTCTTAGCCTTGATGGATTCTTCCTTTACTTCGAGAAGCCCTTCCTTCTTTTTAGATTCTGCGGTCTTCAAAGCATTGTCAATAATCTCGCGTGCCTTAGTATCAGCGTTTCCGATCTTCTCGTCCACGTCCTTTTTATACTTCTTGCACCACGAAGCAGCAATGAGGATGGTCACCAGTATTGCAAAAACTGCTACACCGACAACAATTCCTATTCCCACAGGAGCACCTCCTTATTAAATTGTCATACCCATGATACGAAAACAAAAGGATCAAATGATCATATCACAGGATGCGATATTGAATCATCCACTATCAGAATATATAAAAATAATTCCAATAATCGAAATCACAACATTAAAATATTAAAACAATAAGGAAGTTATGTCAAGTAGAAAAAGCCTATGACAATATTCTGCGTATGGTCTCGAAAGGATAACCCTTTCCCTGAAGGCTTCTGTACAAAGCGGCACGCTGCTTCTCATCATGTATTTCCTTAAGACAATCCGGATAAGTACCCTTCAGTTTTTTCTCTATAAGACGAATTATCTGTTCACTTTCGTCAAAACCCTCATACAGCCTGTCAAATACGGAATCTATAACCCCCTCGTCGACGCCTCTGCGTCGCAATTCCACGGCAAGCTGTATGCGGCTTTTGTCATTCATACGGTATGATGCATAATTCTCGGCATATCTGGCATCGTCTATATAGCCATAATCCCTGACATATTCCACGGCGCCGTCTATGGCACCCTCATCATACCCGTCACGGGACAATTTATCCCTCAGTTCCTTCTCGGTCTTATCCCTGTCGGTAAGGATCTTTAATGCTCTGAGCTTTGCTCCTTTTTCGGACAGATCTTTAGCAGCCATTTATCTGTCTGTCTCCATTATTTATCTGTTGCATCCTTTGAACCGGCTCCGGACACAGCCTGATCCGCATCTCCGTCTCCGGCCCCTGCCTGTACGCCTATACCGTAATGTTCCCTGACTTTCTTCTCTATCTCCTCAAAAACTGCCGGGTTATCCTGAAGATAGATCTTGGCGTTCTCACGCCCCTGACCGATCTTCTCTCCATTATAGGCATACCATGCTCCGCTCTTATTAACTATATTGCAGTTGGTAGCCAGATCCAGTACATCGCCTGATCTGGATATACCCGTTCCGAACATAATATCAAACTCTGCCTCCTTAAAGGGAGGTGCTATCTTATTCTTTACTACCTTAACCCTGGTCCTGTTTCCTATGGCTTCACCGCTCAGCTTCAGGGTCTCTATCCTGCGGACATCAAGTCTTACGGATGAATAAAACTTAAGTGCGCGTCCGCCGGTAGTGGTCTCGGGATTACCGAACATCACACCTACCTTTTCCCTGAGCTGATTTATAAAGATCACGCTGCAGTTTGACCTGCTGATGACTGCGGTAAGCTTCCTCAATGCCTGTGACATGAGCCTGGCCTGAAGTCCCACATGGGAATCTCCCATATCTCCGTCAATCTCTGCCTTCGGTACCAGGGCGGCTACGGAATCCACCACCAGTATATCAATGGCACCGGATCTCACCATGGTCTCAGCTATCTCAAGAGCCTGCTCTCCGCAGTCAGGCTGTGATATATACAGATTATCGATATCTACTCCGATATTACGTGCATAAACAGGATCAAGAGCGTGCTCCGCATCAATAAAACCTGCTATGCCTCCGCGCTTCTGCACCTCAGCTATCATATGAAGAGTAACCGTGGTCTTACCGGATGACTCGGGTCCGTAAATCTCCACTATCCTGCCCTTGGGAATGCCTCCCAGTCCCAGGGCTATATCAAGGCTCAGCGAACCGGTGGGTATGGTCTCCACATTCATGGAATGGTTATCATCTCCCAGCTTCATGACGGAGCCCTTACCGAACTGCTTTTCTATCTGTGCCAGAGCGGCATCCAATGCCTTTTGCTTATCATCTCTTTCCATAAATAATCCTCCAAAACAAAATGCAAAAACAAACATCTGTTCGCTTAATTGAATATAAAACATTTGTTCGCTTTTGTCAACACGTTTATACAATTTTTTTTGAAAAATAATGGCGAACAGCCAAGACACACATTTATATTAGGATACTACACTATACGCATGTCACAGTCAAGTTATTTTTTATAAGAATCAATACCATGATTAAACTTGATTCGGACGAGTTAAGCATTCTTCCTTATTTCGTATGCATCCACGAATATACCCATGTGTAAAAAAAGCGAAGACAGAAAAAATGCAATTCCATCCCACTATCTCAATCCCAGGATCGAGCGTACGGTTTCCTTAAGCACCGCATGGGATAAAGGCTTCACCAGATAATCCGCCGCCCCCAGTGAAGATGCCTTCATTATGATGTCCAGGCTCTTCTCCCCTGTCATGAACACAACGGGTACATCTGATCCATGTTTGATATTCTCATAGGAATCGAAACCGTCGGTATCCGGCATGACCAGATCCAGGAGCACCAGATCTATCCTGACCTTTTCCATGATCTTTTCAGCGTTGGCATAGGTCTGGGCGGTATATACCCTGCAGCCCGGAATGGTGCCGATTATGTTTTTTGCCACATTAATGGCCAGCCGGTCATCATCCACAACCAGAATGTTCTTTGTATCATTGACGCCCATCACCTGTTCAGCCGCATCTTCCGTGTCAAGTATGGACAGCATGATATCGGTTATGTCGGGATCAAACTGAGTGCCCCTGCACTTTTTGAATTCGGCGCGGACATCATCGACCGACAGCGCCTCTCTATAGTTTCTATGGCAGCGCATGGCGTCACAGGCATCCGCAACAGCGATGATCCTGGCGATCTCGGGTATATTCTTCCTGGCCAGACCATTGGGGTAGCCGGTGCCGTCATATTTTTCATGATGGTACTTTGCCGCCAGGATCACATCATCTTCCTTATACAGATCTCTCAGGATGTGATAACCGGACACGGGATGTATCCTGATACTGTCAAATTCCTCCATCGTAAGTGCTTCCGGCTTTTTAAGCACGTCCTCATTCACCAGGATCATGCCCACGTCATAGAGCATGGCCGCACGCCGGATGACTGCGATCTCTTCCTCATTTTTACCCATACGACGACCTATGGCAGTCGCCAGATGAGCCACCCTTTTATAATGATCCCGATCATACAGGTCACATGTGTCTATAAGCCCGGATATCACATTGAGCAGATGTTCGTTTTTCTTTTCCAGAGTTTTATTTTTGCTCTTTTCGACAAAAAACAGAGCCGTCATTATCAGACAGACCAGAATAATAATGACATACGTCAGTATTATAAGATCGAAATAACCTTCAAACCCCATAAAAATTCCCCAATCATGTATTTATCATCTCTTCTTTCGCTTATCTTTTCCAAAAGTCATCTGGGAAAAATAATCAAGAAGACATTCTCTCAAAAGTGCCAGAGCCTTTGATGCGGCGGACATCCTGACTCTCTCCCGGTTTCCCGGAAAATCAAACCCCCTCACCAGCACAGATCCGCACACACATACTCCTATATACACTCTTCCCACCGGGATCTCATCCGTGCCCCCGTCGGGTCCCGCAAGGCCTGTCACGGCCACACATACATCCGACTTGGTGGTATCGCAGCCTCCGATAGCCATCTCCCGGGCAGTCTGTTCACTCACTGCGCCGTACTTAAGAAGGGTACCCTTTTTCACGCCCAGATATTTCCTCTTTGCCTTGTTCGAATAGGTGATAAAGCCTTCCTTGAACATCTCCGAAGCGCCGGGAACGGATACAATCCTGGAGGCCACCATACCTCCGGTACACGACTCCGCAGTCACCAGGGTCAGTTCATTTTCCCTCAAAAGATCCACTATCACCTGCTCCAGCGTCACATCATCCTGGGTGGAATAAATATATGCGCCAAAACGGCTCTTTAACTCCTTAACCACAGGCTTTATGAGCTTGACGGCCTCTTTTTCCGAGTCAGCCATGGCGCTCACCCTCACGTGCACTTCGCCGTCCTTTGCGTATGTAGCGATGGTGGGATTAGTCTGATTATCGATAAGGTCCAGCATCATGGTCTCCGCCTTTGACTCTCCCACGCCGCATATTTTGATCATGCGTGATACCAAAGTGGCGGGAGTCAGGGAATCCAGATAAGGATAGATGCTGTCCTCAAACATGCTTTCCATTTCATGAGGAGGACCGGGCATCAGTATTATACGCTTATCATCCTTTTCAATTATGATACCGGGGGCCGTTCCGTTGGGATTATGTACCGTTATGGCGCCTTCCGGTACCATTGCCTGCTTCCAGTTATTTTCGGTGATCTTTTTGGTGAGCTTGGACATCCTGTCCTTAATATATTCAAGCTCTTCTTTGTTCTCTATCAATTCAAGGCCGCAGACCTTTGCCACGGTCTCCTTTGTCAGATCATCCTGGGTGGGTCCCAGACCTCCGCAGATAAGGATTATATCCGACCTGCCCATGGCGGTGCGCACCACCTCTGAAAGGCGCTCTTCATTATCTCCCACAACAGTCTGAAAATAGCAGGAAAGACCTAGAGCTGCACATTTTTCGGAGAGATAGGCCGCATTGGAATTTACAGTATTACCCAGCAACAGTTCAGTTCCCACAAAGATCATCTCAACCTTCATTTAAAAACCTCCCTCCGAGATCACACTGATATTCTTGATCATATAATCACCAAGCGAGATCAGTGTAAGCGCCAAAGCTATCCATTTAACTATTTCCACTGCCACCAAATATCCCGTGATCTGCAGATTTATGATCAGCATGATGATCAGCAGCATATGTGAAACAGTCTTGAGCTTGCCCCAATAACCGGCGGCTATCACCTTGCCCTGCTCGCAGGCTATGAGCCTGAAGCCGCTGATGATAAATTCCCTGGCCACTATTATTATAACAAACCAGGCGGGCAAAAGTTTAAGTTCCACAAAACAGATAAGGGCAGAACACACCAAAAGCTTGTCTGCCAGCGGATCCATGAATTTTCCGAAATTGGTCACCAGGTTATATTTTCTGGCCAGCATGCCGTCAAACATGTCCGTAAGGGACGCGGCGCAAAACAATACCAGCGCTATCCATTTCGCGGCTGGAAAAGCTTCCGAGATATTCATCTGGAAAAAAATATAAAAGGGTATCATAAGCACCCTTAAAACAGTCAGTTTATTAGGCAGGTTCATCTACGATACCTCCTCACCCATAAGATCATAATCATTGGTTCCCGTGATACGCACTCTGACAAATGCGCCTGACATGTAGTCATTTTGTGATTCAAAGAAAATGAGTCCGTCCACATCCGGTGCATCGCGATAGGTCCTTCCCACGTAAACACCGCTTTCCACATCACGGCCTTCCACCAGCACATCCATAAGGCGGCCGATGAGCTTCTCATCATTTTCGAATCTTAAGGACTGCTGGAAAGCCATGAGCTCATCACGTCGATTTTCCTTTATCTCATCGCTTATCTGACCGTCCATCTCATAAGCCGGGGTTCCCTCCTCGGGAGAATAGGCAAACACACCCACTCTGTCAAAATCAGCCTCTCTTAAAAGCTCAAGGCTCATCTTATGATCTTCTTCACTCTCCCCCGGAAATCCGGAAATAAGCGTGGTCCTAAGACAGATATCCGGAACGGCCTTCTTCAGTTTTTTAACCGTATCCAGAATGTCAGCGCGCTTACATCTCCTGCCCATGCGGCGCAGCACCTCATCGGAACCGCTCTGAACGGGCATATCTATATAATTACATATTTTTTCCTGAGTCCTGATCATGTCGATCAGATCATCATCTATCTCTTCGGGATAACAGTATAAAAGCCTGATCCACTTAATGCCCTCTATCTCACACAGCCCGGCCAGAAGTTTCGGAAGGGACTTCTTACCATACAGGTCCTTTCCGTATACGGTGATCTCCTGAGCCACGAGACATAGCTCCGAGACTCCCTTATCCGCAAGAGATCTCGCCTCTGCCACCAGCTCCTCCAGAGGGAAGGATCTGTACTGTCCTCTCACCTTCGGGATGATACAATAGGTACACCTCTTATCGCAGCCCTCCGCGATCTTGAGATACGCGCTGTAACCGGGCCCTGACAGCTGACGGTTCCCGGGTTTGTACAAAAGCCTGTTTTCATCCTCCAGATGGCAGACTCTGTCTCCCCTGATCACCTGTCTGATGACATCACCTATCTTATCATAAGCGGTGGTGCCTACTATAGCGTCCACCTCAGGAAGCTCTTTTTTAATATCCTCGGCGTACCTCTGAGCCAGACAGCCACAGACGATCACGCCCTTAAGTCGTCCCGTCTCCTTGAGATTCCCGTAATATATGATATCATCTATACTCTCCTGCTTGGCATCACCGATAAAGCAGCAGGTATTGATAAGGACCACATCCGCTTCAGCTTCATCATCAGTAAACGAAAAGCCCTGCCCTGCGAGGATGCCGCTCATCTGCTCCGAATCCACCAGATTCTTATCACAGCCCAACGACACAAAGAGAATCCTCACCGGATTCTCTTCAATACGTTCATTATCCACGGAACTTTTTGTCAGCACATCAAATGTGACACCCATAGGCCGATATATTACTCTTCCTCGGGAAGTATGGTAACATAACCTTTTTCCAGCTCCTCAACCGCTATGGAAAGAGCCTTCTTGGGCATGCCGTCCTTAGATGTCATCTTAACCAAAGGCTCATCGCCGTCAACTATCTGACGTGCTCTCTTTGCAGTGGCAATCACTATGGAATAGCGGCTGTTGATCACGGGATGCTCTGCATCCTCCGCTCCCTTGTTTACGACATTCATAAGGTCTGAATAAGATGGATGTAACATGTTTTTCTCCTTTATTTTAAATAAGATTCTTCTCTGTTCTCAGAATGACAAACGGCTTAATGATCAGCCGAAAACCTTCAGTTCCTGTCTGAGTCTCTCTATGAGCTCACCCTGGGTTTTGGTGGAATGAGCCGATGCGCAGATGACCTGATGCAGTTCTTCCACACATGTTTCCAGGTCATCATTCACAAGCACATAATCATACTTCTCTATGCCCTCTGATTCCTCGCCTGCTCTCTTAAGACGCTTATCGATCACTTCCTCAGTCTCGGTTCCACGCTTTATAAGTCTGGCCTTAAGCTCCTCGGCACTGGGAGGGACCACAAATATGAGAACCGTATCCTCATATTTTTCCTTTATCTTAAGAGCGCCCTGGATCTCTATCTCCAGTATAACATTACGGCCTGCCTCACGCCACTCCTTTACAAAAGAAGCGGGAGTGCCGTAATAATTATCCACAAATTTCGCATATTCAAGGAGCTCATCGTTTCTGATCATCTCCTCAAATTCGTCCACCGTCTTGAAAAAATATTCAATGCCTTCGCGCTCTCCGCTTCTTGGCTGACGGGTGGTTGCAGATACTGACAAAATATAATCCTTTTCATATCTGCTTGTCAAGAGTTTTACCAAAGTGCCCTTTCCGGTTCCGGCAAAACCCGATATTACTATCAGCTGTCCCTTTTTCAAAAGTAGCTCCTTTCAGATATATACAGGCTTTTTCTACTCAATATTCTGAACCTGTTCCCTTATCTTTTCTATAAGGGTTTTCACTTCGATGGCAGTATTGGAAAGCTTCAGATCACTGGATTTGGAAAGGGTGGTATTGGCCTCCCTGTTCATTTCCTGGGCAATAAAATCAAGCTTACTGCCCACAGACTGCGACAGACCCAGTTCATTTTCCATGGCCTCGATATGAGCCTTGAGACGGACGATCTCTTCATCCACAGCCACCTTATCCGCAAATATGGTGACCTCGGTGACAAGACGTGCCTCATCTATCTGTACATCTCCCAGCAGTTCCTTCACCTTGTCAGTAAGATTCTGCTTATACTCGGTGATGATATCCGGAACCCTCTCTTCGATCTCGGCCACATACCCCCGAAGGTCTGAAAGCTTGGCCAGAAGATCTGCCTTAAGCCTGGCGCCCTCCTCCAGACGGGATCTGTCAAATGAAACGCATGCCGCCTTAAGAGCTGCCAGAAGATGCTCGTTCATCACATCGTCATCCTCTGCCACCTCGGCCAGATTGAACACTCCTGGAAAAGAAGCCAGTCTCACCGAGCTTCTTAAATCATTTTCCAGGGAAAAATCCACAGCCATGTCGTCTATGTATTTTACATACTCCTGTGCCAGTGTCTTATTATAGGTCAGCTGGGTATCGTTTCCCGAAAGATTCTCATAAGTGATATAAACATCTATCTTACCGCGCTGTGCATGCTCCCTTATGGCATTTCTCACTGCGCCTTCCAGCATGTTAAGTCTGCGGGGCATCTTTATCCCCAGGTCCAGGTAGCGGTGATTTACCGCCTTCATCTCCACGCATATACGGATATCAGCGTCGGAATACTCTCCCCTTCCGAATCCCGTCATGCTCTTAATACCGGTATTCAAAATCTGTCTCCTTAAGTAAAAATTGGAATATATTCTGTCAACAATTTCTTATTTTTCGCGAGCTGCCTTGTTTCGGTTTGCCTTAAATCTTAAAATCCGGTCACTTCCACTTTACACTTTACGGAAGATCCGCGAACCGTCATGGTCACCTGACACTTGCCGTTACCCACGGCTTTAACCATTCCCGTAACGGAATCCACATCTGCCACCATGGGATCGGAAGTGCTGTAAACGGCACCCTTTGTATTTATCTTTTTATCCTTCAGCTTAAGCTGGAACTGAGGATACTCCGGAGCCAGGGTAATGCTTCTCGTGGTCAGTTCGATCTTGGGAACCATGATCTTACACTTAAGTGTGGTCTTTCCCATCATGGCCTTCACCAGAGCACTGCCGCATTTCATGGTCTCATAATCACCGGTGATAGCATTTACCGATACCACATCAGGCTTGGCTGATTCATATATCACATCCTGATACAGACCGTTTATGGGAAGTTCTCCCGTATTTGTGAGGCTAACCTTTTTTCTGGTGACCACGAAGGAAGGATTCTTGACCATGATCCTATGGGCATACTCCTTGCCGTCCACCATTGTGGATATCTTTGTTACGCCCTTCTTCACTGCCGTTATCAGGCCTTCCTTTTCACCGCTTTCCACCACGGCTATCTTTGTCTTTTTGGATGTCCACTGCGCGTTGGTGGCACCCAGTACCCTGATCCTTGCGGTCTGTCCCACATAAAGAATGGTAGTGGCGGGCACATCCTCATGGGATTCCAAAGTGATAAGGGGCTGCTTCTTTGTTCCCACATCCTTTTCTTTTTTCACAAAGTGGTCGATCACTGTATAATCGGGATCGATCCTCTCTTCCAACGTGGTCTTGACCACCGTCTTAAGCTTGATCCTTAAATTGCCGTGGATGTTCTTGGAATCATCATTTTTGTACATATCCTCCCAGGTCTTGGTGTTGGTATTGAACAGGAGGCTGTGATTATAATTGGTCGAATTCTGGCAGTAATACATGGCCGGTACCGTAGACGCTCCCGTGGGCGATACCACTACGGAATTGGTAGCCACCGACATGGTATACTTTCCGGACACACCTGCATATATTCCGGGGGTATCATCCGATATGTTCACCTTGTAAAGGTTTACCACTACCGCTACCTTAGTCCCGGGCGTCAGTGATATTCCGCGGCCCAGATCCACACTGTAATAACCTGCCGCATCCACCTTGCCGTATACCGGCTTTTCCAGAATGGGAGTACCGGAAGTGGGATCGGGAAGTTCGGGATTCTCATAGAGCTGGACCGAATAAACAGATCCGGGGGTGGCCAGCTTCACCATCACCGAACGCAGATACTCGGTAGCGCCTTCCTGTACATCCTTGACAGTATATACATTGGCATAGGATGAACCCAGGCTGATCTCCTTTGAAAAGGCCGAACCGTCATACTGATAAGTCTTGTTTTCCGTCACACCCTCCGATTCGCCCTCAAGGGTGGTAATGTCAAAGGTATATCCGCGCCTTACTCCGTCATTTTTGAGAAGCTGGTCGGTGGAATCATAGGAAAGCCAGAAATAACCGTACTCATAACCCCAGAGCTTACCGGTGTTACCGGGTGCGGTCTCTTCATTTCCGTAACTGTTCTTGCACAGCCAGCCGCCGTTCTGGATCTCGGATACATCCTTATGCTTTTCATTTACAAACTTTTCGGCAGGTATGGTATCATCCCAGCCCACTATCAGGATATTATGGTTCTGCGCAGTGGAAGGGTGATGATAATAAACCGATATATCGCCCCTCGAATTCACCTTTTCAAGGTTCATATAGTTATACACATTAAGGCCGTCCGCGCCCACCTTCTGCTTCACCTTGGTGGAATTTCCGGAAACCTTTTCCGTGGGATAACCGCTGCTGTAAAAGATGGAGGTGGACACGCCGCCGTATTTCAGGATCATGCTCTTGACCAGAGACTTCTGAGCCATGTCTATGGTCTTGGAATCGGTCAGAGTATATTCCTTGGCAAATTTATACTGGGAATCTACAGCCTTTAAGTTGAGATCGGGCTCATCCTCCGTACTGTAGGGCACCTGCTGCTCCGTGACGGGGCCGATACCCATGGCCAGAGTCTCCAGGGCAAAGGAAGGGCTGCCGCCCAGTGCAAAGGCCTCCGTGATGGTCGCCTTGTTTGCCGTATTGATATCGGTACTGCCTATGTACAGATAATTATTATCCTTTTCCAGAGTCTTAAGGGGATCTGCAGCCTTCCTGTTATCATTAAAATATGTGAAATATACCAGATCCCTCTCGGACAAATCTACCGAATTGGATGAAGGTCCCAGACCCTTATTCTCGCTCACCGCATTGGATATGCCATGATGCATGTTATAAGACGCCTCCATGGCTCCCATGGTGGCAAACCCCCAACAGGTCTCATTAATATACTTTCTCTTACCGCTGGCATCCGCGCCTGCCTTGATACTCTGCTGACGGGCTCTGGTATGATAATTGGTATATTCCTCGGAGCTCATGTGACCGATGGGAATATATTTCTCCGAATCCGCCGTGGTGACACCGTCCGCGCCAAGAGCGGTTTCCGCCTCTTCCCTGATGACATTCTCGGGCACTTCGGGGACCTCGTCCAGGTTGTCAAAGACAATACCGTACTCATCCTCATCCTCATGTCCGTCGGACACCTCGGATTCGGAATAACCTACCATTCCGTTGATCTCTTCCTCATCCTCAAAACCGATGTCAAAAGACTCGCTGCCGGTCACATCCGCCTCTTCTTCCGTGAACGCATCTTCTTCCTCTGCCAGTTCGGAAGAATCCTCAATCAGCTCAGCATCATCCTCTGCCGTTTCTGCGCCATCCGAAATCTCCGCAGACTCGTCAGTCACCTCTTCCATACCATCAGTCCCGGCCTCAGCCGATACTTCCGTAGCAGTTTCATCCCCGGACTGTTCCACATCTTCTCCGACTGTCTGTACATCCGACGCATCAAACGTATCCTCGGCACCCAGCGCAGTCATGGGACTCATCACCAGTGAAAGGCTCAAAAGAAAAGCCAGCTTATTTTTTAATCCTCTATATTTGATCATATTACATATACCATCCTGTTCATAGTGTACTCCACTTACATATACGCACACACGGAGTACATTTTATCACAAAATAATAAATCTTTCCACATTGTATTTTCAGATGGGTGATCACCCCTTCGCCGTATAAAAGGTTATGCTCTTCATCCCCATTAGATTATACTTCTTAAGTTGTTCCCGCAGATAGGCATCATTATTACGGATGGTACTGCCTATAGCCTCTTTATCACCGGAGCTATTCTGTGTATCAAGATCACCCGATATATCCTGAGTATCAGCTGTCACAATCCTCTTATTCCGCTCTGCATCCTTCGCCATCAGTTCCATATTAAACCTCAGGTTATACATGGATTCGGTCATATTTTTCATCAGCGCCAGCATATCCTCATAATGTTCAGTGACATATTTCTGAAACTCCGTGGTCTCTATCCTCTCCAACATCACATCGGTATACGCCACCACCGTATATATGGACGGCTTTCCCGAGAAAAAGCCGATCTCCCCGAAATAGGCACCTTTAGACAAAATACCCAGAATAGACTCACGCTCCGTTCCATAACCGGTATACACCTCACAGTTGCCGCTGATCAGCTTATAAAGCTCAGGGTTGACCTCCCCCTCTTTTAATATCGTAATGCCTGCCGGGATACGAAATAACATAATCTGCCTCCTTTGTTACAGTCACACCTGCCATTCTTCATTTTAACGCTTTTGCAGGTATCAAACCATGAGAATCACACCGAAAAACACACATGTAGAGATTATACCATCAACCACCCTTTATTTGACAATAATTTCAGAAAAATATAAAATCAGTATCGCGTAAAACAACAAAAACAGACCAAACAGGATAAAAAATATAAAG
>JAFRWW010000033.1 GCA_017441585.1 Lachnospiraceae bacterium | reverse complement strand
CTCCCAGAACCCAACATACAAGATTTGCCAGGCCACCAATAAAGTCAATTGCAAGCATTAAAAGTGTAAGTATAGCCTGAACTGGCAACAAAACGATTCTAAGAATAAATCTTATAACTATCATCATAGGTTCCCCCTTTCCTTCTCCATCTTA
Organism: Lachnospiraceae bacterium; assembly: GCA_017441585.1. Lineage (GTDB taxonomy): Bacteria > Bacillota > Clostridia > Lachnospirales > Lachnospiraceae > UBA1753. The sequence continues at coordinate 69,347 of JAFRWW010000033.1, read as the reverse complement.
ACTTTATAAGCAATCAATCGAAGAACATAATCTGGAGCCTGTCTACGTCCCAGCTCCCATTCTTGCATTGTTCGATAAGGAATTCCAAGCCAATCAGAAAAGTCTTTACGATTCATACCAGCTTGTTCTCTAATAGCTTTAAATTGGTATGCTACAAGTCTACGCTCACGATTAGCATCATTCTTATCTATATGCTCCACTTCAATTTCAATGCCCTCAACATTGTAAATTTCTTTCATCATAGGCGTCTCCTTTATGTAGTCATTGCGTATATCTCTATCTATATTATAATGTAGTCAATGCGTATATGTCAATATATAAGAAATACCCGCAAAGCAGGTGTGATCTGCCATGCGGGTACCCATACCATATTTAATTTTTAAAGTAATCCTTCAACCTTACGCTTCTTTATTACCCAATAAACATCTTCAATATCACGATCAGATAATTTCTCAAGTAATTTAAAGAAAGAACTGTACTTAGCTGCAAGTCTCTGCTCTTCACCGGCTTCTGTAAATTCCAAAAACAGTAATTCTCTTACATCAACTTCATAGATACGAGATAACTGTGCCAATTCATCAGCAGATATACTTCTCTTCCCAGCTTCCATTTCGCTCATGGTCGTCTTCTTCAAGTTCATGAGCTTTGCAGCTTCATCCTGAGTAAAACCAGCCCTAACACGCGCTTCTTTAAGCTTTTTAGCTGTAAATTCCGACATTTTTGAACCTCCTTCTAAGTTCGGATATTCCGAACTTTTTCCAAAATGGTTAATTTTTACTGTTCGGATTTCCCGAACTTCTGACAAAAATTTTGTCGAATGCAGTCAACAATTTCTTGTGTCTAGCTCTCATTACAGCCTGGTTGAAATTATTCTTAAGTAAAAAAATATAGGGTGTCTATGCAGACACCCTATACTAGGAATAGCTTTATTTCAAGCTTTTCTGGGTAATGGAAAGTATTTTCCGGATGATAAATCCTCATACTTTGCTTCATGAAATCTTTGGAGATTTCAAAAGTTCCCAAAAAACAACTGGTCTCGCTTACTGACGTGACTCGGCGATAGCAGCCTGCGCAGCAGCCAGTCTCGCTATGGGCACCCTAAAAGGCGAACAAGAGACATAATCGAGCCCGATCTTGTGGCAGAACTCCACGGATGAAGGATCGCCGCCGTGCTCGCCGCAGATACCTATGTGAAGGTCAGGATTTTCCTTGCGGCCCAGGTCGATGGCCATCTGCATCAGCTTGCCCACGCCGTTGGTGTCCAGCTTCACGAAGGGATCGTTCTCGAATATCTTGCTCTCATAATATGCCTGCAAGAACTTGCCTGCATCGTCTCTGGAGAAGCCGTAGGTCATCTGGGTCAGGTCGTTGGTACCGAAGCAGAAGAAGTCGGCATCCTCGGCGATCTCATTGGCCAGAAGCGCAGCTCTGGGGATCTCTATCATGGTGCCTACTTCGTACTCAAGTGTGACGCCTGCATCGGCGATCTCCTTGTCTGCGGTCTCCACCACATACTTTTTGATCATTTTGAGCTCTTTTTCCTCACAGATGAGGGGGATCATGATCTCAGGCTTCATATGCCACTCGGGATGGCGCTTTTGTACGTTTATGGCAGCCCTGATGACAGCCTTGGTCTGCATGATGGCTATCTCGGGATAGGTGACTGAAAGTCTGGAGCCTCTGTGTCCCATCATGGGGTTAAACTCATGGAGGGATTCGATCATATCCTTGATCTCTTCGATGCTCTTTGACTTGGCGTCAGCCAGCTTCTTGATCTCGGACTCCTCGGTGGGAACGAACTCATGAAGAGGGGGATCCAGGAATCTGATGGTCACGGGATCGCCCTCAAGAGCTTCATACAGCTGCTCGAAGTCGCCCTGCTGATAAGGCAGTATCTTATCCAGTGCCACCTTACGATCCTCCACCGTATCGGAGCAGATCATCTCGCGGAAGGCCTCTATACGGTCAGCCTGGAAGAACATATGCTCCGTACGGCAAAGGCCTATGCCCTCTGCTCCCAGTTCCCTTGCCTTCTTAGCATCGGCGGGGGTATCTGCATTGGTGCGAACCTTAAGCCTTCTGGCTTTGTCGGCCCACTCCATTACGCGTCCGAACTCTCCTGCTATGGTAGCGTCTACAGTGGGGATGATACCCTTATAGATATTTCCGGTGGAACCGTCCAGACTGATCTCATCACCCTCGGTGAATGTCTCGCCTGCCAGGACAAAGCGCTTATGAGCCTCATCCATGGTTATGTCTCCACAGCCGGATACACAGCAGGTACCCATGCCTCTGGCTACTACCGCTGCGTGGCTGGTCATACCGCCTCTTACCGTCAATATACCCTGAGCGGCCTTCATACCCGTTATATCCTCGGGGGAGGTCTCCAGTCTCACCAGGATCACCTTCTCGCCCTTAGCTGCCGCCAGCTGGGCATCATCCGCGTTAAATACCACCTTACCGCAGGCGGCTCCGGGAGATGCACCCAGGCCCTTTCCTATGGGCCTTGCCACCTTGAGCGCCCTTTGATCAAACTGGGGATGCAGAAGTGTATCCAGGTTTCTGGGATCTATCATGGCAACAGCCTCTTCGGGAGTCCTCATGCCCTCATCGACCAGATCACAGGCTATCTTAAGCGCCGCCTGTGCAGTACGCTTTCCGTTTCTGGTCTGGAGCATGTAAAGCTTTCCGTGCTCTACGGTAAACTCCATATCCTGCATGTCACGGTAATGCTCCTCCAGAGTCTTGCATATGGTCTCAAACTGTGAGAAAGCCTCGGGGAATTTCTCCTTCATCTCGGCTATCTTCATGGGAGTACGCACGCCTGCTACCACGTCCTCGCCCTGAGCATTAGTAAGGAATTCTCCGAAGAGTCCCTTATTACCCGTAGCGGGGTCTCTGGTAAAGGCCACGCCGGTACCGCAGTCATCACCCATGTTTCCAAAGGCCATGGACTGTACGTTTACGGCCGTGCCCCAAGAATAGGGGATATCGTTATCTCTTCTGTATACATTGGCCCTGGGATTATCCCATGATCTGAATACGGCCTTTATGGCGCCCATCAGCTGTACCTTGGGATCATCAGGGAAGGGCTCGCCTATCTTGTCCTGATACTCTTTCTTAAACTGCTCAGCCAGCTCCTTAAGGTCTTCGGCGCCAAGATCCACATCCTGCTTTACGCCCTTTTTCTCCTTCATCTCGTCAATGAGCTGCTCAAAATATTTTTTGCCGACTTCCATTACCACGTCGGAATACATCTGGATGAAACGTCTGTAGCAGTCCCAGGCCCAGCGGGGATTATTGGACATCTTCGCAATGGACTCCACCACTGCTTCGTTAAGTCCCAGGTTCAAAATGGTATCCATCATACCGGGCATGGAAGCGCGGGCTCCCGATCGCACCGATACCAGCAAAGGATTGGCCACATCGCCGAACTTCTTGCCTGTCTCTGCCTCCATCTTTACTATGTACTCGTCGATCTGAGCCTTTATCTCATCATTGATCTCCTGACCGTCCTCATAATACTTGGTGCAGGCCTCAGTGGTGATGGTAAACCCCTGGGGTACCGGAAGTCCTATACCGGTCATCTCTGCCAGGTTGGCCCCTTTTCCGCCGAGCAGATTACGCATATCGGCGTTACCTTCTTTGAATGAATAAACCCATTTCATATTCAATTCGCCTCCTATTTTTATTCCATTTCTGTGCCGTTATAATATTAACACACTTTAGGAGATTTTACCACAAAATATTGTATCGACGGGACCGGCCTCACTTAAAGCTCTGCTTAAAGTCTCGCTCGGCTTCGCGTTTCATATCCTTTTTCGCGATGTCATCACGCTTATCATACAGTTTTTTACCTCTCGCAAGCCCTATCTCCACCTTTACCAGTGAACCCTTTAAGTAAACCTGCAAAGGAACCAGGGTGTAGCCCTTTTCCTTTGTCCTTCCGATAAGCTTTCTTATCTCGGATTTATGGAGCAGAAGCTTCCTTATGCGAAGGGGATCCTTATTGAAAATATTGCCCTGCTCATAGGGCGATATGTGCATTCCGTAGATCAGTGCCTCCCCCTTGTCCACGCGGACAAAGGCTTCCTTTATGCTGCACTTGCCCTGTCTGATGCTCTTTACTTCCGTTCCCGCCAGGGCTATGCCGCATTCATATTTTTCGTCGATAAAATAGTCGTGATATGCTTTTTTGTTGTTTGCTATGAGTTTTATTCCTGTTTTTTTCATAGTGATGTACCATATTATAAAGATTCTTCGCTTCGCTCAGAATAACAGTAGGTAAATGTTTTGAATGACAATAAAAAAATTTTCAAAAACACAAAAAATATCTGTCAAAAAAGAAAAAGAATCCTCTGTGAAAACACAGAGGATCCTTAAACTTTTTGGATTGTCAGAATATATTCATGTTAAGGACAACGGCCAGTACCAAAAACAGTATCGCGGTCACCTTGGTGATCTTTTCAAGGGTTCCCTCCATGGAGCGTCCCTTGTTCTTGCCCCAGTAGCTCTCTGCCGCACCGCTTATGGTGCCCAGGCCCTGCTGCTTGCCCTCCTGCATCAGAACGATGGTGGTAAGGACGATGCACACCAACATGAATATAACTGTCAAAACGATCTTTAAAGTTGCCATCTTAAACCTCCCAGTTTAAAAACAGATCATTCCGCAACAATTATCTCTTTTTTGTTGTATGTGCCGCAGGCCTTGCATACTCTGTGGGGAACCATCAGTGCTCCGCACTTGGGGCACTTAACCAAAGTGGGAAGAGACATCTTCCAGTTGGCTCTCCTCTGATTTCTTCTTCCCTTGGAAGATTTATTCTTAGGACATATGGACATAACTAACACCTCCTTTACAATCGTCTGTGGTCAATATCAGGTTTCACGGACGCACTACTTTGATGACTTCATAAAAGCATCCAGCGCGGCACTCATCCTTATATCTGGGGAATGCCTGTCGCATCCGCATTCTTTGTGATTAAGGTTATTTCCGCATACGGGACAAAGTCCCTTACACTCTTCGCTGCACAGGATCTTGGATGGAAAGGACATCAGGAATTCTCTGGATAAGAGCTCATCCATGTCCACCCCCGGAGTATCGGGAGTCACATCGAGATCCTCAGACACCGACGCTGTCACCTCACAGGTCACATCGTCAAGACATCTGTCGCAGGGGGCCGTGACCTTAAGATCATATCTGCCCTCGATATGCACGCTTCCTTTTTTAACACACTCAAAGGTGAAAAGGAAGGGACCGGCTTCAACCACCGGATAGGACACACCGACTACGGTGAGTTCCTTCATGCCGAAGGTGATCTCTTTTTCTTCTGATACACCCTCTTCCTGACACAGCCGCGTCAGGTCAATGACATCGCGCATAATCTACCTCGCAACTAATAACCATACCCAAACGATTATACAGATGTGTCCGGCCTTTGTCAATAATTTTTTTAAACTATTCCCTGTGCTTTCATAGCCTCAGCTACCTTAAGGAAACCGGCGATGTTGGCGCCTGCCACATAATCACCCTCTTTTCCGTACTTCTTGGCTGCATCATCCAGATTGTGGAAGATATTTACCATGATGGTCTGAAGCTTCTTATCTACTTCCTCGAAGGTCCATGAAAGTCTCTCGGAGTTCTGGCTCATCTCAAGAGCTGAAGTAGCCACGCCGCCTGCGTTTGAAGCCTTGCCGGGGCAGAAGAGAACGCCGTTCTTCTGGAAGTACTCGGTAGCTTCCATGGTAGTAGGCATGTTAGCGCCCTCTGCCACTGCGAATACGCCGTTAGCCACCAGAGTCTTTGCATCCTCCAGATCCAGCTCATTCTGTGTAGCGCAAGGAAGTGCGATATCTACCTTTACGCTCCACTGGTTAGTTCCCTCTTTTGCCTTGTCATGATACTGTGCAGAAGGACGTGCAGCCGCATACTCGGTAAGACGGGCTCTCTTAACTTCCTTTACTTCCTTAAGAAGAGCTACATCGATTCCTTCGGGATCATAGATCCAGCCTGTGGAATCCGAGCAGGTAACAGGCTTTGCACCCAGCTGCTGAGCCTTCTGTATAGCATAGATAGCCACATTACCGGCACCTGAAACAGCGATGGTCTTACCCTTGATGTCCTTGCCGTTGCACTTGAGCATCTCCTCGGTGAGATAAAGCAGGCCATAACCTGTAGCTTCTGTTCTGGCCAAAGATCCGCCGTAGGTCAATCCCTTGCCGGTAAGCACGCCCTCATACAGACCTGTGAGTCTCTTATACTGGCCATACATAAATCCGATCTCTCTTGCGCCTGTTCCTATATCACCTGCGGGAACGTCGGTATCTGCGCCGATATGTCTGTAAAGCTCGGTCATAAAGCTCTGGCAAAATGCCATTACTTCTCTGTCAGACTTGCCCTTGGGGTCAAAGTCGGAACCACCCTTGCCGCCGCCGATGGGAAGACCGGTAAGTGAGTTCTTGAAGATCTGCTCGAAACCAAGGAACTTGATGATACCAAGGTTAACTGAAGGGTGAAGACGAAGGCCTCCCTTGTAAGGTCCTATAGCTGAATTAAACTGGATCCTCATTGCATTGTTAACCTGAACCTGTCCCTTGTCATCTACCCAGGGTACACGGAAAAGGATCTGACGCTCGGGAGTGGTGAGTCTCTCAAGAAGAGCTTCTTTTCTGTACTCTTCCTCATGAGCCTCGATAACTACTCTCAGAGACTCCAGCACTTCCTTAACTGCCTGATGGAACTCGGGCTGAGCGGGGTTCTGGGCTACCACACGGTCATAAACTTCATCAACGTACGACATTTTTCTTCCTCCTTTTAATCTATGAAAAACTGTAAAAAAATGGCGTCCCGAAAAAAGAGAGATATAGGTCTCTCTTTCCTCGGACGCCTTTGTCCGTGAGGAATTATATGTCATCTCACGAAATTATGCAAGCCTTTTTTATTAAATTTATAAAAATCTGCCTTAAAATCTCTTTACGGACTTATCACAGGTTCGTGTATCCCATCAGATCTTCGTCCACGGCTGCCGCCACTTTTCTGCCCTCGCTTATGGCTCTGACCACTAGGGACTGGCCGATGTGCACATCTCCCGCGGCATATACTTTTTTGATCGAAGTCCTGTAATCTCCTGCATCCGTCTTTACATTGGTGCGTCCGTCCACTTCCACGCCAAAGGCCTCGGTCACATATTTTTCGCTTCCCAGAAAGCCCGCTGCTATGAGCACCAGCTGGGCGGGAACCTTTTTCTCGCTGCCCTCCACGGGGACCATGTTCACCCTGCCGGTCTTTTCATCTTTCTGAGGCTTGAGTGACACCAGCACCACTTCCTTGAGATCGCCCGTCTTATCCTTTATGAATTCCTTTACCGTAGTCTGATAGACTCTGGGATCGTGGCCGAATTTCCAGATAGCCTCCTCCTGACCGTAATCCACCTTTAGGATCCTGGGCCATTCGGGCCAGGGGTTGTTATCACGTCTGTTGGCACAGGGCTCGGGCATCATCTCCAGCTGTGTCACGCTCTTTGCACCCAGGCGGATGCAGCTGCCCACGCAGTCATTTCCGGTATCGCCGCCGCCTATTACGATCACGTCCTTGTCCTTGGCCAGATCCGTGGGAACCTTTTTAAAATCACTGTCCAGAAGTCTCTTGGTAACTTCTGATAGGAAATCCACTGCGAATCTTATGCCCTTGGCATCGCGCCCCGGAGCGTTTATGTCTCTGGGATTTGAAGCGCCGCAGGTCAGGATCACGGCGTCGTTTTCCTTCATCAGATCGGCCGCCTTAATATTTTTTCCCACATCGGCGTTGGTCACAAATTTTATGCCGCCCTCTTCCATCAGCTTTATCCTTCTGTCGATGAGGGATTTGTCAAGCTTCATGTTGGGTATGCCATAGCGTAAAAGTCCGCCTATGCGATCCCTTCTTTCATATACGGTCACCTCATGGCCTCTGGAATTAAGAAGCTGTGCCGCCGCAAGACCGGAGGGGCCGCTTCCTATGACAGCCACCTTTTTGCCCGTCCTTACCGCCGGAGCCTCTTCCTTTACCAGGCCGTGCTCGTATGCGTATTCGATCACGGTGCGCTCGTTTTCCTTGGTGCATACAGCCTTATCGTGAAGGCCGCAGGTGCAGGCCGCCTCACAAAGGGCGGGACACACACGTGAGGTAAACTCGGGGAAACTGTGAGTCACGCTAAGGCGCCTATAAGCCTCGGCCAGTCTTCCGCGGTACACCAGGTCGTTCACCTCGGGCACCAGATTATGCAGGGGGCACCCCGACATCATATTGGAGATCATGACTCCCGCCTGGCAGAAAGGTATGCCGCAGTCCATACATCTGGCTGCCTGCTTTTGCTGCTCTGCCAGGGGAAGGGATGCATGAAATTCCTTAAAGTCCTTTACTCTTTCTTCCTCACTTCTGACTTTTCCTTCTACTCTTTCATATTCCAGAAATCCTGTGGTCTTTCCCATTATCTTTCACCTCCCACAAATTCTTTAAAGGCCTCTATCTTGGCCGTCTCGATATCTGATCCCAGCTCTTCGTTCTTGGCTATGAGTCTCAGTATCTCTTTGTAATCCACAGGGATTATCTTTTTAAAATGAGGAACATACTCATCAAAATTGTCAAGGATCTGTTTACCCTTCTTAGAACCTGTGTGCTCCACATGCTCAGTGATGATCCTCTTGAGCTCTTCAAGGTCTGTCTTATGCTCCAGCATTTCCATGCTCACCAGCTGCTTGTTGAGGTTGCGGTACAGCCTGTTCTCCTCATCCAGCACATAAGCCACGCCGCCGCTCATACCTGCGGCAAAGTTTTTACCTGTGGATCCCAGGATCACCACACAGCCACCTGTCATGTACTCACAGCCATGCTCACCCACGCCTTCCACTACCGCGGTGGCGCCGGAATTCCTGATGGCGAATCTCTCACCTGCCATGCCCGCTATATAAGCCTTGCCTGATGTAGCGCCATAAAGCGCCACATTTCCTATTATGATATTCTCGGCAGGATCATACCCTGCTTCCTTAGGTGCCTTAACCACCAGCTTGCCGCCGGATAAGCCCTTGCCGAAATAGTCGTTACTGTCGCCTGTAAGGTCCAAAGTCAATCCCTTGGGTATGAAAGCTCCGAAGCTCTGTCCGCCTGAACCGGTACATTTTACGGTCACCGTATCTTCCTCCAGGCCCTCGGGTGCCTGTCTGGTTATCTGTGCTCCCAGCAGGGTTCCGAAGGTCCTGTCCACGCTGTTTAAGCTGACGCTTACTTCTGCCTTTTTGCCGGACTTGATCGCCTCCTTTACTTCCTTTGAGCAAAGGAGCACGGATTCATCCTTTGTATCCTGAAGCTTAAAATCATAGAGGTATTTATCTTCATGGGATATCTTTGCATCGGACATGCGAAGCAGGATCCCGGACAGATCGAGCTTTTTCTCATCCTCGGAAAGATTGTCGCGAAGCTTTAACAGATCGCTCCTACCCACCAGTTCCTCTACGCTTCTCACGCCAAGCGAACTCATGATCTCACGAAGCTGTCTGGCGATGAAGATCATGAAGTTTTCCACATACTCGGGCTTTCCGGCAAAACGCTTTCTAAGCTCCGGATTCTGTGTAGCCACGCCCATGGGACAGGTATCCGACTGACACTGTCTCATCATCACGCAGCCCATGGTGATAAGGGGTGCTGTGGCAAAGCCGAATTCCTCGGCTCCCAGCATGGCTGCTATGGCCACATCCTTGCCGCTCATAAGCTTTCCGTCAGTCTCTATCACCACGCGGTTTCTAAGGCCATTGGCCAGAAGGGTCTGATGTGCCTCTGCCAGTCCCAGTTCCCAGGGAAGTCCCGCATTATGTATGGAAGAAAGAGGTGCTGCTCCGGTTCCTCCGTCATAGCCTGATATCAGGACCACTGCGGCTCCCGCCTTTGCCACGCCGGCAGCGATGGTACCTACGCCTGCCTCGGATACCAGTTTCACGGATATTCTGGCGTTCTTGTTTGCATTCTTAAGGTCATATATGAGCTGTGCCAGATCCTCGATGGAATAGATATCATGATGAGGGGGAGGCGATATAAGGCTCACTCCGGGTGTTGAATGTCTGGTCTTTGCTATCCAGGGATAAACCTTCTTTCCGGGAAGATGTCCGCCCTCGCCGGGCTTTGCGCCCTGGGCCATCTTTATCTGTATCTCCTTAGCGCTCACCAGATATTTGCTGGTCACGCCGAACCTGCCGCTGGCCACCTGCTTTATGGCAGAGCTTCTGTCATTTTCAGTACCTGCGCTGGCCAGTCTTTCATCACTCTCGCCGCCCTCGCCGCTGTTTGACTTTCCGTGCAGATGATTCATGGCAATGGCCAGAGTCTCATGAGCCTCCTCAGATATGGAACCGTAGGACATGGCTCCCGTCTTAAATCTGCGGACTATGGATTCTTCACTTTCCACTTTCTCAAGAGGCACCTGTGAATCTGAAGGGACAAAATCCAGAAGGCTTCGAAGGTATCCTGTCTTTTCACTGTCCACCATCTTTGTATACTCTTTAAACTTCTCGTAATCGCCCTCTCTGGTAGCATACTGAAGCATGTGGATGGTCTGGGGATTATATCTGTGCTTTTCACCCTGGCTTCTTTCCTTATGCCTGCCAAGAACAGTGAATTCCAGATTGACCTTAAGTCCCAGGGGATCGAAAGCCTTACTGTGCTGAGCGTCGGCTGCAGTCCCTATGTCGTCAAGGGTGATGCCGCCCACACGGCTTACGGTACCGGTGAAGTAATCGTCAACCACATCCTTTGATATGCCCACTGCCTCGAATATCTTGCTGCCCTGATAGGACTGGATAGTAGATATTCCCATCTTGGAAGCTATCTTTACTATGCCGAAAAGTATGGCGTTATCGTAATCCTCCACTGCGGCATAATAATCTTTATCCAGCAATTCTTCCTCCACCAGCTGTCCGATGGTGGCATGTGCCAGATAAGGGTTCACAGCCAGGGCGCCATAGCCTAAAAGCGTTGCAAAATGATGTACTTCCCTGGGCTCTGCGGACTCCACGATAAGGGACATGGCGGTACATTTTTTTGTATCTACCAGATGCTTATGCACTGCTGCCACTGCCAGAAGTGAAGGGATGGCCACATGGTTTTCATCAACGCCCCTATCTGAAAGGATCAGGATATTGGCGCCCTCGCGATATGCTTTGTCCACCTCCACAAAGAGATGGTTCAGCACGCGCTTCATTGGAGTGCTCTTATAAAACAGAATGGAAACCCTTGATACCTTAAAGCCTTCCTTCTTCATGTTTTCAATCTTTAAAAGATCCAGATCCGTCAGTATGGGATTGTTGATCTTAAGTACCTGACAGTTCTCGGGCTTTTCCTCCAGCAGATTTCCGTTGGTTCCAAGGTAAACCGTCCTTGAGGTCACTATCTCCTCACGCTGCGCGTCAATGGGAGGATTGGTAACCTGTGCAAAGAGCTGTTTGAAATAATAAAACAGCGGCTGGTATTCCCCTGACAGGGCTGCAATGGGCGTATCCACACCCATGGAGCCTATGGCTTCGCTTCCGGAAAGAGCCATGGAGCGGATGCCGTCATGATAATTTTCCCAGGTGTAGCCAAAGGCCTTCTGGAGTCTGGCCAGTTCTTCCTTTGAGTATGACTGTACCTTTTTATTGGGTATCTTAAGGGATGCCAGAGTGAGAAGCTTGCTGTCAAGCCACTCGCCGTAGGGCTTTGCATGAGCATATTCTTCTTTTATCTCCTCATCCCTGAATATCTTCTTTTTCTTTGTATCCACCAGAAGCAGTTTTCCGGGGTGGAGACGCTCTTTTTTCACGATGTGCTTTTCATCCAGTTCCAGCACGCCCACCTCGGATGAAAGGATGAGCCTGCCGTCATCCATCACATAATATCTGGAAGGACGAAGACCGTTGCGATCCAGTATGGCGCCCATCACGTCACCGTCCGAAAACAGTATGGATGCAGGTCCGTCCCAGGGCTCCATCATGGTAGCGTAATACTGGTAAAAATCCCTCTCCTCCTGTGACAGGGTCTCATTATGAGCCCAGGGCTCGGGGATCATGATGGTGGCGGCAAGGGCCAAAGGCATACCGCTCATCACCAGAAATTCCAGTGTATTGTCAAGCATGGCCGAATCGGATCCGCTCTGTGAGATCACGGGCAGAACCTTTGTCATATCCTCTTCCGAAAAAAGAGAAGTATGCATGGTCTCCTCACGGGCCAGCATCTTATCAGCATTACCCTTTATAGTATTAATTTCACCGTTATGCACTATGAACCTGTTGGGATGGGCCCTGTTCCAGCTGGGTGTGGTATTTGTGGAAAAACGCGAATGCACCATGGCGATGGCAGATTCGTAATCGGGATCCATCAGGTCAAGGAAGAAGGTGCGAAGCTGTCCCACCAGGAACATTCCCTTGTAAACTATGGTCCTGCAGGAGAGCGAAGGTACATAGGTATTTACATTACTTTGCTCAAACTCTCTTCTTACTATATAGAGCATCCTGTCAAAATCCAGGTCTTCCTTCACGCCCTCGGGTCTTTCGATGAAGACCTGGGCGATCCTGGGCATGCACTCTGCTGCCTTGCTTCCAAGCACTGCGGGATCCACGCTCACGTTTCTCCAGTATAAAAGCTTAAGTCCTGCCTTTCTCACGATTATCTCAAACATGGATCTGGCCTGTCTCATATCCAGATCCTTCTGAGGGAAAAAGATCATGCCCACGCCGTACTGTCTGTATCCGGGAAGGGCCACGCCTTCCTTCTTGAGTGTCTTTACAAAAAACTTATGAGGTATCTGGGTGAGTATTCCCACGCCGTCTCCCGTCTTTCCTTCCGCATCCTTGCCGGCGCGGTGCTCAAGACGTTCAACGATAGAAAGAGCGTCGCTCACCAGTTTATGGCTTGCTCTGCCCTTGATGTCGATGATGGCTCCTATGCCACAGTTATCATGTTCGAATTGCGGATCATAAAGTCCTTGCTCCCTGATCCTTTGAAACCGGTCTTTCATTTTTTCCTCCTTTTAATTTCTCCTTTTAAAATATCTAAAACCCTCTGTCATCCTAAGCGAATGCGAAGGATCTTATTCGTATCTAAACTGGGTTCTCACACCGGATAGCTGTTGTCAAAACATGCCGCACATATGGGAAGATCTCCCACCATGGCCGACAGATCCTGAAGCCTTAGATACTCCAGTGTGTCAGAGCCGATACGCTTGCATACTTCCTCGGTGGAGTGCTGCGAAGCGATCAGCTGGCCGGATGAAGGCACGTCCGTTCCGTAATAACAGGGATACAAAAACGGAGGAGAGCTGACTCTCACATGTACTTCGACGGCTCCCTCTTCCCTTAACATTTCCACTATCTGGCGCATGGTGGTTCCTCTGACTATGGAATCATCTATCAGGATCACTCTTTTTCCTCTTACCACATCTCCCTGTACGCTCAGCTTCATGCGGACAGCCATCCGTCTTTGCTCATCCGTGGGTTTTATAAAGCTTCTTCCCACATAGCTGTTTTTATGAAAGGCTACCGCCAGGGGGATTCCCGATTCCTGTGCGAAGCCTTCGGCTGCCGCCAGGCCCGAATCAGGCACGCCCACCACTATGTCTGCCTGTGTCTCGTTTGCCTTTGCCAGGGCGTGTCCCGCTCTGACTCTCGCTTCGTACACAGATACTTTGTCTATCACCGAATCGCTTCTTGCAAAATATATATATTCGAATATACAGTGTGCTTCCGTTTCGTTGCCCGGTATCATCACGCTTTTAATCCGGGCGTTCCCGTCCTTTGTCATATCGGTGACGGTCACTATCTCACCGGGCTTTACATCCCTTAACACTTCTCCACCCAGGGCTTTTATGGCTGCGCTCTCGGAAGCAAACATATAGGCGTTTTCTCGTTTTCCGAATACCAGGGGCTTTATCCCGTTAGGGTCCCTTACCGCGATGAGTTTTCTGGGACTCATGATGACACAGGCATATCCGCCTTTTAATCTTGACGCCGCTTTTTCCACCGCCTCCTCTATGGATCCCGTCTTGACCCTTTCACTGATGATCTCATAGGACAAAACCTCCGAATCGGAGGATGTGTAATGGGCCTGGCCCCTGTACATCTGAGCTTCCTTGAGCTCACCTGCATTCACTATGTTTCCGTTGTGCACCAGGGCCAGACTTCCCTTGATATAGTTCATTGCTATGGGCTGGGCATTTTCTAATAAGCTGCCCCCTGTCGTGGAATACCGGACATGTCCCACTCCGATATTCCCCGACAGTTCGTTAAGATCATTTTTTGAGAAAACCTCACTCACCAGGCCCATTCCCTTTTTAGTTCTGATATTTCCCATGGGACCATCGGTGTCGCTTACGGATATTCCTGCGGATTCCTGTCCTCTGTGCTGCAGCGATATCAGGCCGTAGTATATGTCCTTTGCCACCTCACATCCGGAGGGTGCATACACTCCGAAAACTCCGCATTCCTCATGAAGCTTGTCGTCTGTTATAAAATTGATTGATTCCATGACACCTGTCTCCCAAAGGTTATCCTCTTAATATTTACTCCACATCCTGCAGTGCTGCGACGTTCTCTTCACCGGTTCTCACTTTAACCACTCTGCTTACAGGATATACAAAGATCTTTCCGTCTCCGATATGACCTGTATAAAGAACCTTCTTAGCTGTCTCGATCACGTCATCCACAGGGATCGCGCTTACCACTACTTCCAGTTTTACCTTAGGCAGCAAAGTCGCATCGATCTCGACTCCACGGTATCTCTCGCCGGCACCTTTCTGGATACCGCAGCCCATTACCTGTGTTACCGTCATTCCGGTTACGCCCAGGTCGTTCATGGCCTTTCTCAGTTTGTCGTACCTGGAAAGCTTTGCGATGATGACCACCTTCGATATTCCTGTGTTGATCTCGGGTACGCCTGCTCCGTCTGCCCTGATCACAGGTACTGCGGCGTTCTTCTTTGCCTCAGATGCTTCTTCGTAGCTGTCGGAACCAAGGTTCGTGTTTTCGTTTACGCTCATGGTCATGGTGTTCGAAATATCCATGATGGCGAAACCTGCATATGCTGAAGGAAGACCATGCTCTGTTGAATCAAGACCCGTTATCTCCTCTTCCTCACTCACACGAAGACCTACAGTCTTTTTAATGATCGTAAAAGTGATGAATATGGTAACTACAGTCCAGATGATGGTAACCATCATGCCGGCAAACTGTATGCCAAGCTGTGAAAATCCGCCGCCGTAGAAAAGACCTTCTTTAATACCTGCCACTGCAAATCCGGGAGCTGAAGATGTAGCAAAAAGTCCTACAGCCAATGTACCCCAGATACCGTTGAACATATGCACTGCCACGGCACCGACGGGATCGTCTATGTGTGTTACGTTATCGTTGAACCATACGCCGAATACTACCAGTAGACCTGAAACCACACCGATTATGGCAGCGCCCACACAGTCGGTTACATCACAGGGAGCCGTGATCGCCACGAGACCTGCAAGTGATGCGTTAAGACACATGGACACATCGGGCTTGCCGTATTTTACCCAGGTAAAGATCATGCACACTACGGTTGCAACTGCGGGAGCTACGGTAGTTGTAAGGAAGACCGAACCCAGAGTGGGCACATCCGTTGCAGCTGCTCCGTTGAATCCGTACCATCCGAACCACAGGATGAATACGCCGAGTGCTGCGATTACCAGGTTGTGTCCGGGGAAAGCGTTTACTTTTGTTACCTTGCCGTTTTTATCCTTATCGAATTTTCCGATTCTGGGTCCTAACATCCATGCACCGATCATGGCGCAGATACCGCCCACCATGTGGATACAGTTTGAACCGGCGTAATCATGGAAGCCGTTCTGTACCAGGAAGCCGCCGCCCCAGGTCCAGTGTGCTTCTATGGGATAGATGATGGCCGAAATGATGGCCGAATAGATACAGTAGCTGGAAAACTTTGTTCTCTCTGCCATGGATCCGGAAACTATTGTTGCCGTGGTGGCACAGAAAACCAGGTTGAAAACGAAGGCTGAATAATCGAAGTTTCCGTAGTTTGAAAATACGTCAAAGGAGAAACCTCCCACGAATCCGCCCAGTATATTTTCACCAAGCATTAAGGATGCACCGCAGATGAACCACATCACGGTTCCTATACAGAAATCCATCAGGTTCTTCATTATGATGTTTCCTGCATTCTTGGCCCTGGTAAAACCGGCCTCGCACATGGCGAATCCGGCCTGCATCCAGAATACGAATGCGGCACCGATCAGAAACCATACCGCAAAAACTTCACCGTCCAATATTTTCATAATCTCCTCAGTCATAATAAACTCCTCTCTTTTTTAATAAAAAACAGTCCCCCCCCGGCACGCGTTAAAAGGAGAAACCACGCCGTTGTGGGGATGACTGTTTTTGTCATTTTTTATATTCTGTTTTCAGTATTTATCTCTTCGTTCTCCGGTCATCAATATACCGAAAACAGAAGCTTGCCATAGCTGGGGAAGGGCCAGCACTTCTCTGATGTCAACATTTCCGCCTCATCCACGTGCTTACGAAGATGCTCCATCTTGGGGATCACATCATCTCTTATAAACTGAGAGGTCTTCATGATATCATCATATCCTTTGAGTTCCTCTAGGGCTGCTTCCAGATCCTTTACCCGCTCCAGGATGTAATCCGTGAGCTCTGAAAGCCTCTCAATAGTAGATATCTCGTAATTGCACTTAACCTTGTCGCTGACTGCCTTCATCTCGGAGGTGCTCTTAGCCAGTGAGTACAGATAACCTTCGATGGCCGGCAGATAATTCTTTCTTACCATATCCACCATGGTATGTCCTTCGATGTTTACTGTCTTGCAGTAGTTTTCCAGCATGATATCGCATCTGGAATGAAGCTCTGTCTCTGAGAATACCTGATGAGAGATGAGCATGTCCATGTTCTTCTTGTCCAGCAGGTGAGGCATCGCATCAGCGGTAGTCTTGAGATTTGAAAGGCCTCTTACCTTGGTAGCTTCCTCAACCCACTCTTCGCCGTAACCGTTGCCGTTGAAGAGGATCCTCTCATGGGCGCTGATGGTTTCCTTGATGAGCTGGTGAAGGTCTGCTTCAAAGCTTTCGGACTTCTCCAGCTGGTCTGCGTACTGCTTTAGGCTCTCTGCCACTGCTGCGTTCAGCATGATGTTGCAGCAGGCTATGCTGTTTGAAGAACCCAGGGACCTGAACTCAAATTTATTACCGGTAAAAGCAAAGGGTGAAGTCCTGTTTCTGTCGGTGGTATCTCTTGAGAATCTGGGAAGTGAGCTTACGCCCAGCTTCATGATTACCTTTTCCTGTCCCTCATAGGGCTTGTCATTCTTTATCGCATCCAGTATGGCTGAAAGCTCGTCGCCCAGGAATACTGAGATGATGGCTGGAGGCGCTTCGTTTGCTCCCAGTCTGTGATCGTTGCCTGCCGTAGCTACGGACAGTCTCAGAAGATCCTGATAATCATCCACTGCCTGGATCACTGCACAAAGGAAAAGAAGGAACTGTGCATTCTCGTAAGGCGTCTCACCGGGTGATAAGAGGTTGGCTCCGGTATCGGTTGCCATGGACCAGTTGTTATGCTTACCGGATCCATTCACGCCTGCGAAGGGCTTCTCATGAAGCAGACAAACCATTCCGTGCTTCCTGGCTACCTTCTGCATGATCTCCATGGTAAGCTGATTGTTATCGGTAGCCACGTTCGTGGTGGAGAATATGGGAGCCAGTTCATGCTGTGCCGGTGCCACTTCATTATGCTCAGTCTTTGCCAGAATCCCCAGCTTCCATAACTCCGCGTTGAGGTCCTCCATGAAGGCGGTTACTCTCGGCTTTATCACTCCGAAATAGTGATCGTCAAGTTCCTGTCCCTTGGGAGGCATGGCTCCGAAAAGTGTTCTGCCTGTGTAAATAAGGTCAGGTCTTTTTTCAAACATCCCGGCGTCTATGAGGAAATATTCCTGCTCGGGTCCCACGCTGGTCCTCACATACTTTACTTCATTTCCGAAGAGCTTTAATATCCTCTTGGCCTGACGGTCCAGTGCCTGCATGGAACGAAGCAGCGGTGTCTTTTTGTCCAGCGCATCCCCTGAATATGAACAGAAGGCAGTGGGAATGCAAAGGGTGTGATCCTTGATGAACGCGTAAGAGGTAGGGTCCCATGCGGTATAACCTCTGGCTTCAAAGGTAGCCCTCAACCCACCTGAAGGGAAAGATGATGCATCGGGCTCTCCCTTTATCATCTCCTTGCCGGAAAACTCCATGATCACGCCGCCATCCGGTGAAGGTGATATAAAACTGTCATGCTTTTCCGCGGTCACTCCGGTCAGAGGCTGGAACCAGTGTGTAAAGTGTGTGGCGCCTTTCTCCACCGCCCAGTCGCGCATCTGCTCGGCGACTGCCTGTGCCACCTTCTCATCCAGCTTCTCGTTCTCATCGATGGTCTTTCTCAGGGACTTATAGTCCTTGGCTGAAAGACGGGCTCTCATAACCCTGTCGTCAAACACCATGGAACCGAAAAGCTCAGGTACATTTTGTTTTTCCATAATCTGCCTCCTTCCAAGCATTTAAATAATTCGGTAATTTCTCCTCTCGGAGAAATTTTGAAGTCGCTCAAAACCGCGACGGGCTCCCCCGATTAAAATCGGGGGCAGAAAAAAAAGGCGCCTCGGAGAAAATCCTCCGAGACGCCTTTGTCTCTTCGAGAACGTATATTACAACCAAAAACTTCCATTGTCAAGCATCTTTTTCAAAAAAGTTTTTAAAATTTATTTCATGACCAGGAAATCCTGACTGATAACGCCGAATTTCACCATAACAAAAGATATCACAAAAAACAGGATGAAGAAAAAGGGAACGCCCCTTAAATAGCCCTTCATATCCTCTCCCGACATATCCATGTGAAAGAGCACGGGAATAAATAATAAAATTATCAGCAATGCAACTCCCCACCAGGGCAGGGTCCCCAGACCTATCACGTAGATGATGACGCCTTCTATGATGAGACCAATTATCACCGGTCCGCAGGCAGTGAGTGCCATCTGTATGCTCCTTATGGCCCAATTGCCCTGAGGCACTATGTTCACATACCCCAGCCTGTTCTCCTCCTTGTGATAAAGCTTAAAATCCGTGATCCTGGCTCCGGTGACAAAGGCAAACAATGCATGTGAAAGCTCGTGGATCATAACGCCTATAAAAGTGAGCCTGTTATGGAAAAAAGCAAAGGCTGTCCCGGTACTGTCTACGAGAGCAAAAAGCGCCTTAAACAAAACGGTGGCAACGAGATTGATCACAAAACCGATGGCGGGGACTATGAGTATGAATACAAGTGTCAGTATGAGACTGTTTATAAGGATTTCTTTCATCACAAGCTTCCTTTGATTTAATGAAAAAAAATTTTTGTCAGGAAAAATATACCATAATTTGACCGTCTTGCATACCTCATGCTAAAATCTATGTTACTTTTATTATTGCTTGTGGGTAATTATAATCATTTACTAAAACTTCCCACTTGTCATCCTGAGGAACGTGTCATCCTGAGGAACGAAGAGACGAAGGATCTTGAAAGAGTTGAAGTCTTTTAAAAGATTGATCTTATATAGATTCTTCGCTGCGCTCAGAATGACATAAAATGGACATTGTATCATAAAACGGGAAGTTTTAACAAATAAAAATGACAGGAGAAAAGATATGCGTATCCTTGTTACAAATGATGACGGAATAAATTCAAAGGGAATAATCGCCCTGGCCGAAATGGCGTCAAAACTGGGTGATGTATACGTGGTGGCTCCGGAGGGCGAGTGCAGCGCCATGGCCCATCATATAAGTGTGAGAAATGTTTTGCTGGCAAAAGGCCACGACTTTCCCATCCCGGTGAAAAAAGCCGTGTCCATAAGCGGCACGCCTGCGGACTGTGTAAAGATAGCTCTGGCCCACATTCTGGATTTTAAGCCCGACTATGTTTTTTCGGGGATCAACAACGGCTACAATGCAGGCTGCGACATCCTCTATTCCGGCACCGTGGGAGCCGCCATGGAAGGTCTGGCAGGCGGAGTCAAAGCAATGGCGTTTTCAAATAAGGCAAACTCATCCTACGATATACTCGACAGATATCTTCTCGATGTAACAAAGCAGGCCATTGAAAGGGACATCCCCGCAGGCCATATTTTGAACATCAATTTTCCCGGGGGATCCCTTGATGATTACAAGGGCACTCTCTGGGACAGAAAGATAGCGCCCTTCCAGTATTTCAAGGATATATATGACATAAAGGAAACCGAAGAAGGAACGCAGTTCCTGGCGGGAGGCATCGTCACAAAGGAAAGTATAGAACTGGACGATACTGATATGGGCGCCGTGATGAACGGCTATATTTCCATAGGACTTATACGATGCAATGTGTTCTGATTCAATTTCTGCCGGGGAACTAACATGAAAAAATTCTTCGCTGCACTCAGAATTACATAACGGATTCAGAAATGAAACAACGGATTCAGAAATGAAACAACAGATTCAGGCTGTGAGATAATACTTCAGCAGGTCGCAGCCGTTTTCCATATGCTTCTCACTGATGGCCATGATCTCGGGCACCGCATTATCCACACAGGCAGGATGCCCCACCATGGACAGCATCTCCAGATCGTTATAATGATCCCCCAGCGCCACAAACTCAGACAGCGGTATGCCCGTGTGCTCGGAAAGAGCCTTAAGCCCTGTTCCCTTGTGGACGCCCTGAGGCATTATGTCCGTCCAGAAATTACCGCTGGTCACCACCGTGAGGTGATCGGCAAACAGTTCTTTCAGCTTTTTATCAAAAAGCTCCACCCCATCCTTTGAATAAGCCGAGACCTTAAAGAAATCCTCCGGCATATCTTCCGGCGAGTCCAGCTCCACCGCTTTATTTTTTACATAATTGGTGATGTGTGAGTAGAAATCCTGACCTTTGAGGATATAGGTGCACTCCACTCCGGAGATGGCCACTCTGGCTCCGGGTATATCCATTATAGCGCGGGTGGTGGCGATACCATCCTCACGGCTCATGACGCTTCGATAAATGAGCTCACCCTCGTGAAAGACCAGACACCCGTTTTCGGCGATATAGGATATCTCGTCCTCTATCCCCGAAAAAAGATGCTGAAGATTCAGATGCTGACGACCGGAGGCGGGGAGGAAAATCCCACCCCGCCTTACATAATCTCTTATGAGAGGGACCATATCTTCTCTCAGCACTCTGATGCCGTTCTGGAGAAGGGTTCCATCCAGATCTGTTGCAATTACTTTGTACATTTTATCTTACACTTAAGATCCTTCGCTACGCTCAGGATGACACAGGAAAAGTCTGTCACTTAACTACGTCCTCATCGCCGAAGGGATCGCCACACTGAGGGCAGAACTTGGGAGGATTCTTAGGATCCTCGGGCTCCCAACCGCACTTGTCGCACTTGTAAAGAAGAGCTCCGGCGGGCTTGGGTGATCCGCACTCCGAGCAGAACTTACCCTTATTTACAGCGCCGCATGAGCAGGTCCAGCCTGCTGCATCCTCGGGCTTCTTGGTTCCGCACTCGGGACAGAACTTGCCGGCAGCCTGCTTGCCACAGGAAGGACAGGTCCATGCATCTGCCGCAGGTGCTGCAGCTGCCGGTGCGGGAGCGGGTGCAGGTGCTGCCTGCTGTGCCATAGCCGCATTCATGGCGTTTGCCTGAGCAAAATTGCCTGCCGCATTGCCGCCCATAGTCTGAGCCATATTCATACCCATGAAGGCCATGGCTGCTCCGCCCTGGTTGTTTGCCGCATCCTTCATGGCTGCCATGGTAGCTGCCGCCATGTTTGCATTCAAAAGGTTCGGGTTTGTGAAAGCTGCATTCTTCTGCAGTTCCTTCAGCATCTTCTCGTCTTCTTCCTCAGCCTTGACTGAATTGACGCCGACCTGGAATACCTCGATACCTCTGCCCTCTCCCCACTTCTTGGAGAGCTCATCCCTCAGGGCATCTGCCAGTTCCTGGGTATGTGTGGGAAGCTGTGAATATCTGATGCCGTCTCCTGCCACTCTTGCGAAAGCGGGCTGAAGGGCTGTCAGGAACTCACTCTTCATCTGGGAATCGATCTGCTCCCTCTTAAACTCATCTGCCACATTTCCCATAAGGTTGGTGTAGAGGATGATGGGGTTAACTATCTTATAGCTGTACTCACCGAAGCATCTGATGCCTATATCGATATCGATACCTGCTCTCTCATCCACTACTCTGAAGGGAACGGATGAAGGGGTTCCGTACTTATTGCCGGTGATCTCCTTTGTATTTACGTAATAAACTCTCTGATCCTTAGGAGCCTCGCCGCCGAAGGTGAAACGCTTGCCCATATTTTTGAATACGTCAAGAATATTGGTGGCAAGGCTTCCGCCTGCAAAGATTGAAGGCTCTGTAGAAGAATCATAGGTGTACTCTCCGGGCTCTGCGCAAAGATCCACGACCTTGCCCTGCTCTACGATTATCATACACTGTCCGTCAGCCACTGCGATAACGGAACCGTTTGAGATAATGTTGTCCACGCCCTTTGTGTTGGATGATCTGCCTGACACCCTCTTCTGGCCCTTTACCATGAGAGTATCGTTGGCAATAGATTCACAGTAGAAATATTCTTTCCACTGATCAGCCATTACACCCCCGGCCGCGCCGGTTAAAGCTTTTATCAATCCCATAATTTTCTCCTTTTCCCGGTTTACATCCATCAGCGGGGCTTTACGTCCTTACGTATTATGTAAACCAAAACATATTTACACTCCGTTTTCTATAATAACAGATTTTCCCTTCGGATACTACTGTTTTTTAAAGGAATTAAAACCCACCTGTGAAATAAATACAGAAGGCACGGCCTTTTTATATCCGTCCCGGCGCAGAGTACAGATGAACAGGGTCTTTTTAGCCCTGGTCATGGCCACATACATGAGCCTTCGCTCCTCCTGAATGTCATCCTCACTAACTGCCCCCTTGTGGGGTATGTTGCCGCCGATGGCGTCGGTTATAAAGACCGTGTCGAACTCAAGTCCCTTGGAGGCGTGCATGGTCATGACACGGATCGCATCCTGCTCTCTTTCTGCTTTCTCATTATCACAACTTCCGTTTTTTGCACCAAAATCGCCTTCATGACTCCCGCTGATATCCCGTTCGTGATCATGGACACGCCCTTGTGCCTTTGTCCTGCCCCGTTCCAGAAATTCTTCAATAGTCTCATATCCTGCCGCCAGGTTAAGCAGTTCTTCCTTAACCCGATCGACGCTTTGTGGATCCATGTCCCTTTCTTTTATATATTCATCCAGATACTCCTCATATCCCATGACCCTCAATATGTAGGTTATGGCAGCAAAGGGGCGCATATGTTCAAGGACTTCCAGATCCTTAAACAGTTTTTCGATATAAGGATGGGAAAGCTTCCCCTTTGACTCTGTCAACAGGACTTGGGAATCGATGACCTCCCCTTTTGTGATATCTTCTCTTGAAATATATCTGTAGGGCTTATTCATTATCATCAGTAAATTTTTTCTGGACATATCCCCTGCTGTCAGCTGCAGATAGGCCATGATATCATTGACGGCAAAATGATCGAAAAGACTTCCCTTCCTGTCATTTGTGATCACCCGGTGTCCCTCCTTTGACAAAATATGGACGATGGCATCGGCGCGCTTTTGAGTCCTTGAAAGCACCGCCATACTCCCCTCATGCGTCCTTCTGTATCCGGAGATAAACAGCGCTTCTTCTGCCACATTTTCAAACAGCTTTGCACTGACTTCTCCGGACCCTTCCTTAACGCCGGAAACGGATTTTTTAAATCTGTCCTTATTGTTCCCTATCAGCGTCAGGGAATGTCTTATTATGTTTTTTTCACTTCTGAAATTGCTGTTAAGGATGATCTTTTCGCAGCTTTCAAACTCTTCCTCAAAGCCCAGCATTATCGAAGGCTGCGCCCCTCTGAAAGAATAAATGCTCTGATCGTCATCCCCCACCGCAAAGAGATTTTTCTCATTTCCCAGCAACAGTTTTATGCAGGCAAACTGAAGAGGATCTATGTCCTGGAACTCATCGATCATGATATATTCAAAGCGCGCCGACCATCTCTTTTTAAGATCGCTTCTTCTGACCAGCAGCCTGTGTGTCTTTATGATCATGTCATCAAAATCCATCTTTCCCATGAGCTTTAATTCACACTCATAAGTCCTTATTATCTCGGGAAAGATTTCCACATCCACTGCCCCCGGCATGAATTCTTTATCAAGGGCGTGCCTTACCTTAAAACAGCTTATATCACCTGACAGGCGCTGTATGAATTCCACCGGATCCGGAGTCTGTATCTCAAATTTTTCCATGAGATGCAAAAATATCCGACGTCTGTCTTTTTCGCTTAAAATACTAAGGCCTCCCATTCCCGACTGCCTCAGGATATTATAAAAAACAGAATGAAAAGTTCCAAAATGCGGCTGCGATTTTCCCTGCAAAAGAAGTGCCGCCCGCTGCTGCATTTCCTTCGCCGCAGCTTTTGTAAAAGTTATGACCAGGATTTTATCGGGCGAAACGCCCAGATCGTTGATAAGATGTGAAATGCGATGAGTGATCACAAAGGTCTTGCCCGAACCCGGGCCCGCAATGACCATCGCAGGTCCCCTGTCATGCAGGATGGCATGCCGCTGTGCATCCGTACACCGCAGATTATCAGTTATATTCAAATACCCCTCACCTCCTAAATATACAATAGCTTATATCTGACTTGGCTTTGTCAGTCAGTTCATATCTGCAAACTTAAAAATCCCCGCGGATCGTATCGATCATGGCACAGGCCACATTTACCCCCGTGGCTTCCTCCATACCCTTTATCCCGGGCATCACATTTATCTCGCAAAAATACGGCAGATCTTCTCCGTATAAAAGATCTATCCCAAGAAAATCAAGGCCGGTCTTTTCATATATCTCAGCGGCCACATCACGCATGACCTTTGTCACCTTAAGAGGATAAACCTTAGCCCCCAGAGCCACATTTGCCCTGAAGTCATCATCAGACCTTCTCTCCATGCAGGCAATCACTTCTCCCCTCACGGAAAAAAGTCTCATGTCCCTGCACCTTGTAGTCGGAATATACTCCTCAAAAAGCCACTCCCTGTCCTGTCCGTATTCCGTGATCAGTTTTTTCTGATCCTCTTCGTTTTCTATCAGAAAGACCTCTCTTCCCATGGAGCTGCACAGTCCCTTTGCCACAAAGAGAAGTCCCAGTTTTCCGGCAATGAAAGCATGATCAAGAAGCGCCGTCCCCAGCACATAGGCAGGCGTCAAAACACTCTTTAGATCAAGTCTCTTAAGCTGCTCATACTTACTCACATATATATTAAAGGCATCGATCCGGTTGTAGGAGAGTTTACATAATTTGTTAACATAATCCTTAACATTATTCCACTTATATCTGTTGATCAGATAATCACGTTCCTCTAATCTCCTGCCGTCATTATATATTCCCTCAGCATCCATACAGGTCTCATGGACGCCGATGAGTCTTAGATCATCACCCTGCTTTCGGGCCTCTTCAATAAGTCTTCTACAGGTGTAGGCCCAGGGCATTTCGTTATGATCTTCCAATACATATCCCGTAAGCTTCATTCTATCCCCCGTAAATCACTAATCTTTCTCTATCAGCCCGATCTCTGTTCCGTCCTGATTCCGTAAAACGAAATCAACCATCATCTTCTCAAGCTGGGATTTTTTGGAAACTCCCAGTTTGAGACAGGTCTCGGAAAAATCGTCCGCTATGGATTTTGTCAGCTTATAGGAAACCGACACCAATCCATTCTTTTCATTCCACCGGTCCTGTGGCCGCTTTTTTTTCTGCTCTGTCGGCATTATATCCTCCCTATGTTTGACATACATTTTATATCCTGTTATCATTTCACATGAAGACAAGGGTGACTCGCAGGAAGTTTTGAAGTGTCACCCTCGTCTCTCGCCTTATAATTTAATCTTCGATACCGCTCTGTGTGTCATCTATGAGATTCTGTATCTTTTTTCTGACCTCTTTATTCTCCGGTATATCAGGTATAGCCTCGAGAATATCCTTCAAATCCTGAAGAAGCCTTCTAAGATAACTTTTGAATACACTCAAATCGTTGTCCTCCATGATGGTACCTCCATTTCCTGCTCGACTCCATGCTACAGTAATAAAATACCCCTACGGTCCACCGTATGTCAAGAGATAAATCATCATGCTATGAGGAATAAAAAAGAAAAACCCCGGAAGACGCGAACGTCCGGGGTTTTTAAGTGCAGGAGATGGGACTTGAACCCACACAATTTACCCCTATAACCCTTGATTTTAAGCCATTCTTTGAACCGTCGTGACAAATTCGTGACAAGATTTTTTCAGCTTTTGTCACATGTATTATGGATGACGATATGCAGAGATGTCAATATTCTCTTTTCAGTTTTGCCCAGGTCTTCGGGCCCACGATACCGTCCGCTTTTAGCCCTCGCATTTTCTGAAAACTGATGACGGTAATCTGCGTGAGTGCGCCAAATATGCCATCAACAACCAGATGCGCTCCATAGTTATAATTCTGTAAGAGTATTCCCCAATGAAGGATTTGTCTCATACCACAGATCGCGGTCATGAATATCTGACACATCATTCACAGACCATTCAGCCCATGCGCTGTTTGGAAGTCCTCCTTCCAGCATCTTGTTCCGGAAGTCTAAGAATACCATTCCGGAACTGACAGGTGTCGGGGGCGTCCCGCAAAAAATTGTTTGCGGATTCTGACTGTCTGTCACCACATACTTAAGGGCCGACTCCTGCTCATCTGTGTATTCCTGGGCCTCGTCGATTATCAAAAGGTCAAAACCTTCGCCAAGGCCGCCCTTGCCGCTTCTGGTTCTGAAATCGACAGATCCTCCGCCTTCACGAAGAAGCACTATCCTCTCCAAGCCATATTGTTTTGAGTAAGTATAATGCTTATCATACACTTCACCACGCTTTACCCTCTGGACTTCCTCATAGCCCATATCAGACAGGAACTGAGCCAGTCTGACAGATGCAGCATGCGATGTGGTTGTCCGGTGTGCCGTATGAAGTGCCTTTTCCCCATTAAACAGAGCAAAGAGTTCACGAATCGCGACTATCTCATTCTTTCCGTTACGTCTGGGAACTGAATAGCCGACTTTCGTATGTTTCCAAAGTTCCTTCTTACCTGTCGAATATGCCAGGATATCCTTTATAAGATTTTTCTGCCACGGCTGGGCCTTCCGGCCTGTCTCTTGATAAAGGCATATAGCCTCCTTCCCCTTCGATTTTTTGTAAGGTAAAACAACATACGCGGTGGGTGTCTGGCGACCGACTCTCGTCTTTGCCATAACATACCCTCCTTTTGTGTATTAAAAAAGCACCTACGTTCGTAAGTGCCTTTTTTTACTATGTCTGTTTTTAAGGTTCCAGTATTTTCTTCATACCAACCTCAATCAACAGTTTTATGATCGTATCCGCCTTGTCATGAAGAAAAGCAGCCGTTTTTTCATGCTGTCATTTTCTTCAAGATACCGGATACCTTTGTAGGTTATCGTCATATCACTCTCATCGAAGAGTGGTATAAGGTCACCGCCCCATGCCTTTTTGAACGGTAATTTTTCAATAAAACCTTCATCAGACATCATTTTATACAGCTTGAAAAGATACTCTTCATTGATATCTTTTCGATTAATAGCTTTATCATATTTCTCCTGCTCAAAAACTTCACTTCCCTTGAACACAGCATAGAGATACACCAATATTTTAAAGATTATGATATTATGATCATCCTTCGCCATAATCACTCCTTATCAGATTTCTCGTGACATTTTATCAGGGAAATAACCTTTTTTTATCTCATCAATATAATTTGAAAGCATACTTTGCAAATGTCTCACAAGTACATAGGAATTTTGCGGCATTTTAGTCAGATTAAAACTTAAATCATCCTTATTCACAAAAAAAACACCCGTAAGATCTTTGTATGATCCTCCGAATATATATTTAGCTATATTACCATCTATTGATACCAACTTACAATAAACCATCCGGTTCTCCTTTACCGTCTGTTTCTTCCCATAACTGTTTCAACCAATTGTATATTTTATTTGCTCTATCATGTGCCTCTCTTGCAGTAAGATTATATTCTTTTTCAATCTGACTTTCAAGAAGTTCATGATTTAATAGCGTAATATCAGCTCTTTATCAGATTTACCCTTGAAATAGAAACATTATTATGATATAAAATAATTGAGGGAAGTCCTTGACCAATAGGGTCGGGGGGTGCTTCCCTCAGTTTTTGTTATATCTAATAATCTTTATCAGTTTGTCACCATCAATAATAATAACATCTGCCTGATGTTTTAGTGATGTTTTCATTCTACCTGTAATAATCTGCTCAAGCCTCTCTGTTGATATATCAAGTTTTTGCGAATCTACGATAATGCCGCCAGGATTATCATATATCTGGCTAAGACCTTTTTGGATTCTCTTTCCAATACTTTTTTCTTTTTCCGGAAATTTCAGATCCCATAGTTTATCATTCCAATTATAATCTGGTCTTTCAACATATCCTTCAGTTAATAAAAGAACATCTCCGCCAAATGTTTTGTGGATCCATTCTGCAACTCTGATTTCATCCGGATATAATCGTTTTACAAATCCATCCTCGTAATTAACGGAACCACTATTAGGCTTCGCATTATTAAGATATTCATCGGTAACATCCTGTATCAGCATTCCAAACTTTTGCTCCGCATTAGGGTTTTCGGCCTGTTTTCTCTGCTCCACCTTCGCCGGATCCACGAGAGGTTCAAGATTTGCGGTCTTGCGTGCTTCAAGTATATCACTGTCTGTCTCATCTCGCCACTCTTTTGAATGCACATTCTGGACTTTTCCGTTGCCGGGATGATAATCTACCACACACCGGCAATCCTTATGTCTCTGATATACACTTCTGTCTTTAAGCGGGTAATCATAAGTCCCTGCCAGATCCAGACACCAGGCACAGCACTCGGCCATGGCGTCACGCTCAATCTTAGGTGACAACCCTGCAGCATAATGTGCGTCTGCATTCTTCTCGATAAAGGCATCCACCACATGATGAGTAAAGTTTTCAGCCAAGTCAGCCAATTCCTGAGCCTTTTCATCTGTAAAAGGATCCTCATGGTCAGATACATGATCGATCAGACCATTCAGCCTGTCCTGATCCAACTCCGGCACCTGAACCTTTAGCCCGATGCCGGCCTCTTCATTGAGTGCCTGTTCCACTTTACCCGAAGCATCACATACCAGGCGGGATAACCGGGATGCGTTCTTATTCTGACGGTCTACCTTAAGGCCGTAGCGGTCGCATACCGCATAAAGCTTTTCTATGCGCTTTCTGTAAATATCATGCGTTGGAGCATCTATCTTCACTATGGCATGGAGCGACTTGCCCCCGGAATTGACCAGGGCTGCCACAGGAAGCTTCATCTCCCTTATCAGAGCGTTCTGCATGGGGATCTCCACCTCATCAGACTCCACAAGCGCATATTTATAAGCCGTCACATTATCATTTTTGACGCCCTTGCCATCCATGGGATTGAATCGCACCCATGCACCGGCTTGAGGATCATAATCACCCAGCGCGGCACATACATCAGTCTTATGCTTGGTCAGATCCTTAAGAAGTGCTTTTACATTGAATGTGGATCCACGACCGGAAGGCTTATATTTGCCATCCTCATCCTTAAAAGACTTCATTACAATAGAGACATTCTCGTCAGGCTCAAAAAGCGCATTCAGATATGAAACGATCTGATCATACGGATTAAGGTCTTCAGCTTCTTCCACTTCCTCCGGCTCTACCCATGCGATGTCATATTTGTCTACGCCTATCTCATCATCCCAGTCAAGAAGCTCATCATTCCTTGCAGGATCATAACCGTAATCTTTTGCCATCTGCACTATGGTCCCTGCCGTGACAGGCTCGGCAGATCCGTTGAAGGTCTGCCATTTCTTCTGGCATTCGCCTTCCCTGAATCTGGAATCCTGCCTGCTCCATGCCTCCCAGATATTGCAGGGATAGCCCTCATGCTTTAGGGCCATGCCGACATTGATCCAATCCTGGTACGACAGGGAACTGCAAGGGATATATTCCAGATATTCAG
This sequence comes from Lachnospiraceae bacterium, assembly GCA_017441585.1. GTDB lineage: Bacteria > Bacillota > Clostridia > Lachnospirales > Lachnospiraceae > UBA1753. Next base: position 39,139 of record JAFRWW010000033.1, on the reverse strand, counting down.
TTAAATCTCTTTCTTCCCATTCCATTCTTGTAAACACCTCCAAAAAAAATAACCCCACCAACCGAATAGTGGTTAGTGGGATTATATGCCGACCTATGCAGCTTTATTGAGGTTTATGCTATGCCTAATTTAGATTTTAGCGCATCTTGAAGAATCTGTGAGAAATTCAAGTTTGCTGCTATAGCCAATTCATTGAGATATTCAGGAATAGTCAAAGTTTTCTTTATGGCTTTACTATTGTTTTTCTTGTGATACTCAATCGTATCGCAAAGTATATAGCTGGTAAATTCATTCTTTTTATGTTCCATTTTAACTATATCTGACGGTTCAGGAATATTCGCTTTTCTTTTCTCGTAATCATAAAGAGTAAAAGCCAAAACATCCTCAGCCATATAAATAGCATTTGCCAGATTATCTCCGCAAGTGTAACATCCTTCAAGATCCGGAAATAATACCGAAAACCTCCCTTCATCTTCCTCTGTAAAAACAGCAGGATATGCATATTTAGCCATCTTTTCTCCCTCCTTTTCCTTTTATGATTTATAGGCATAAGGATTTGGGGCTTATTTAAGCCCCGCATCCTTTTTGATCCTTTCGGCTGTTCCGGTAGGTATTTCTTGACTCTTATGTCTTGGGAGTCTATATACATATATATACGTATTATACGTATATGTCAACACTTTTTTGAAAGAAGTTTCAAAGAATTTTCCACTAACCACTATTCAGTTGTCAAGGTACATAAATCTATCAATCCCAGCTAAATGCTTCAATAGGCTTCTGTCCATACTGAAGCGTCTGTTTGAGGCTCTCCGGAATATACTCGGATGCAGTCACACCTCTGGGTACAGACCATCCGGACATATGTACACGGCTGATCATCCTGGAAGCCTCATCAAACTGCCATGCTCCTACATCCTTAAAACCGTATCTTTCCAGGAGCCTTATCTGCTTAGGTGTGGTCATATGCATCTGGATCCGTTTCATAAGCCTGTCAAGCAACATGGTGGCATATCCTTTTGTTGTGATCGAATCGGGATTAAGCCCCATCTTTTCTATGGTCTCAAGCTGCCGCTGTGTCGGCTCCTCCAGCTCCCAGCCAAAGGTCGGCTCGTATTCCTGAAGGTCTTCATCCAGTATGGACATTTCAAACTGCAACGGATCCACGAGAGACATCTTCATTGACTCCGATCTGGCGGAGCTGATACGGCAGACAGAAGGCAAACTCTACAAAGGATCGCCGAAGATGCTCTTGCAGCGTTTAACATCGCTCCTGGACAGATACGAGATGGAGCATTTCCGATTCCACGATCTGCGAGCCTTTTTTGTATCCTACGCTCATGCGCTTGGTATCCCTGATGTGTACATCATGACTCAAGGTGGATGGTCGAGCTCGTATGTCATGCAGTCCGTGTATCGGCGAGCTCTGGAAGAAAAGAAGGATGAAGAGATGGCAAAATTCGCCGGATCTCTTTTTTCAGCGGAGTGACTCTGTGGGATTCGCGCCCACACGGCAAAATCGTGACAGATCCCGTGACAAATTCGTGACAAATTTGCTACAAAAACCATTTGTATTTTACAAAGATTATTTGTAATTTACGGCAGGCAGAACAAAGAAAAATCCCGTAGATAAGCCATTTTCAGCCCACCTACGGGATTTATATTTCAGTGCAGGAGATGGGACTTGAACCCACACGGTATTGCTACCACAGGCACCTGAAGCCTGCGCGTCTGCCAATTCCACCACTCCTGCGTGTGCGAAAAACGCAACAAAAAGTATTATATAATATAAGACCGTATTTGTCAAATCATTTCAAAAAATAATTTTCCATCTCAAAAAACGATTTGCCATCCATCAAAGCGGTATGTTTCCGTGACGCCTTACGGGAATTGAGACCTCCTTATTTTGGAAGGCTTCTATCGACTGAAGTATCCTCTCTCTCGTCTCCTCAGGCAGGATCACCTCGTCGATAAGGCCTATGGATGCCGCATAATACGGGTTATAATACTCTTCCTCATATTCCTTCTTAAACTTTTCCTTAAGAGCCTCCGGATCGTCAGATTCCTTAAGTTCCCTTCTCTTTAAAATACCTACCGCACCCTCCGCACTCATGATGGCGATCTGCGCTATGGGCCATGCAAAAACATAATCGGCACCCAGACTCTTTGAGTTCATGGCCAGATATGCGCCGCCGTATGCCTTTCTTAGGATAAGGGTAATCTTGGGCACCGTAGCCTCCGAAAATGCGTACAGAAGCTTGGCTCCGCGTCTTATGACACCGCTGGTCTCCATTTCCAGTCCGGGCAAATATCCGGGGACATCCACAAGCGCCAGAAGAGGGATCCTGAAGGCGTCGCAGAATCTTATGAATCTGGCAGCCTTCTCGGATGACTTAGCGTCGAGACTTCCCGCCAGTTCCCTGGGCTGATTGGCCACCACGCCCACAGACTGTCCGCCTATGCGCACGAAGCCCACCACTATATTTTTAGCATAATCTCTTTGCACTTCCAAAAAGAGACCGCCATCCGCTATGGTAAAGATCACCGGCCTTACGTCATAGGGTTTTCTGGTATTATCCGGCACCAGGGCTTCCAGATGCTCAGAATCATCAATATTCATATACTCCTTCCAGTAAGGCTTCTCCTCAAAGCTCTGAGGCAGATAATCCAGCAGTTCCCTGACCTTGGCCAGACAGTTTACATCATCCTCATAACTAAAATGTGCAACACCGGACTTTTCCATGTGAACCCGGCTGCCACCCAGCTCATCCGCCGTGGTCTCCTGCCCTATGGCTGTTCTGACCACGTCCGGTCCTGTCAGATACATCTGGCCGTTATCCTTCTGCATTATGATAAAATCCATGAGCGCGGGAGAATAACTGGCCACTCCTGCGCAGGGGCCCAGTACGACTGCGATCTGCGGTATGACGCCGGAGGCCATCACATTGGCATGTAAAATGGCAGAACAGCCGTTTAAAGCGTACAGTCCCTCATCCAGTCTGGCTCCGCCACTGTCATTTATGGAAATATACGGTGCCTTATGATCGATGGCCAGCTGTATTATCCTGCATATCTTATCTGAATTACCCTTGCTTATGGTACCGCCCATTACGGTAAAATCCTGGGATGAGACAAAAACCTGACGTCCGTTTATCATACCGTAACCCGTGATCACTCCGTCACCGGGATGATCCTTTGAATGGGATCCGCTGACGGGCACATCCGAGATATGCAGGCTTTCAAAAGCCACAAAACTCCCCTCATCCACCAGTGCTTCTATCCTCTCCATGGCTGTGAGTTTGTTTTTATCATGCTGCTTTTTTATGCGTTCCTCACCTCCGCCCCGACGGATAGTATCTCTTTTTTCCTCAAGTTCCTTTCTGTACTTTTCATCCCACATTTTTTTACCTCCTACTATGAACCTCTGTTTATATCCTACTTGATTTTTTTATTTTCATAATCTGTTTTGTTTAATATCCGACTTGCTTTTTATTCATTATCATACTCTGTCATCCGGAATTCTTTACAAAGACATGAACTCTTTCTGACTTTGAGCAATATCACACACAAAATGGCACAAATCATGGTACCCATCGGAATGGACAACCAGATGGCGTTTGCTCCGAATACGGACGGCAGCACATACGCCACCGAGATAGGCGCAATGAGCGACAGCATCACGGCTATGATTATGGATGACAGTCCGTCTTCCATACCCGTAAAATAAGCCGACACATACATTACAAAACCATAAAACAGACAAGATACGGAACTTATCTTAAGGACCTTTGCCGCATAAGGCACAAGCGACTGATCATATCCCACATAGAGTTCAGCTATGGCTCTTGAGAACAGGATACATACCAAAAATGACATGATACCCAGGAAAATATTTAACACTATCCCTTTTTTCAGAACGCCCTTGATCTCACCTTCATCACCCTGTCCTTTTTTATACCCCACCACTGTTATGGCCGTGGAGCCCAAACCGTAAAAAACAGCCAAAAAGACACACATCACATAATTGTATATACCCATTACAGCTACTCCCGTGGAGCCTATGAGGGTAAGTATCCTGCCATTGAGCACCAGCAGGGTAAGATTCTCCGCGACGGTATCGATCATTTCGGATGCACCATTAAAACATACCTCCCAGATATTGGAGAGTTTGACCTCGAATCTGACAAAATAAAGTCTGCTTTCATCCCTGATGGAAAAATAAGTGATGGAAACCACGGATCCCAAAACAGCCGCTATACAGGTAGCCAGGGCAGCCCCCTTAAGTCCCATGGAAAACTTACCCATTAATAACCAATCAAGAAACACATTTGTCATCCCAACGATCATGGATAAGACAAATCCGAACTTAACCTTTTCAAGCGCCACCCACAAAGACTCAAAAGCCGAATTCACCAGATGCACCGGCAAAAACAGGAAAAGCAGAACTCCGTATTCCTCACAAAACGGAAGGATACTGTCATCCGCCCCCTGTAATCGTAACAGGTCATCCATAAAAAATATGATAATGGGTGCTATGATGATCCCAAATAATACCGCCAGCGCCACCAGCATGGTAAAGCACTTTCTCGCCGCGTCCACATCACCTGCGCCCTTATACTTTGCTATCAGCGCACTGCCTCCTCCTCCCAGCATGATGCCGATGGAATAGACCGCATAATAAACCGGGGATACCAGATCCACCGCGGCCAAGGCATCCACTCCCAGAAAGTTCGACACAAAGTACCCGTCCACCATCATGAATGACATGGATGCGATGGCGGTGAGAATGATGGGAAGCGAATAAAGTAAAAGTTTCTTATATGTAAAATGTTCCGACAGTTCTATCTTTTTCATGAAACAAGCCCGATCTCAGAAGGCTTTACCCCGCTTATTAGTTCCGTGATCACATGAGCGTAACTCTTTAAAAACCAACTGATGAATCCTTCGCTGTACGCAAGGGAATTATAGGTGAGATTCACATAGAAGCCGTCAGCCCTGCGGTGTACAAAAAAATCAAATACTTCATACTCATAATCCTCAACCTCTTCATAGTGGGCTGCTCCTCCACAGAATTCAAAAGGATCCTCAAGGTCGGTACCCTGATAGGAGAATGCTGTAATGAGCGGTACCGGATCCGCATGATACAAAGCATGCATGCGGCACTTAAGTATGTCTGTCTCCGTCTGTTTCACAAAACCCACAGCGCTGATCTCGTCATCAAATTTCACGCACAGCGGGTGATGACGGTAAATACATCCCATGGTACGGCTAAACGCAGCGTCATCCCTGCCGTTGTAAATGGTAAGGGTCACCGCTGCTCTTTCCTTATTGCATTGAGCCTGCATAAAACCGTAGGCTGCCGAAAAAAGACTGGAGGTAGTGACATTGTTTTCTGCCGTAAACCGGTCAACAAGTTCCTGATCCAGTTCAAGCTTTTCAAAGATATCAAGAGTCTCATTTTCCTCTCCGGGATCCAGATCTCCCGGCAGTATACACAGCTTGTCCGTGAATGAAGCGCAGAATTTTTTATTCCATTTGATCTCCTGCTCATACTCTCTCGTGCCGATCTCATCCTCTATCCTATCATAATAATCAAGCACGGTCATTTTTTCTTCTTCAATCTCTTCACCGCGATATGCCGCATCCACGTCCTCCATGAATATGTCTATGGAATCACCGTCTATGATGGGGTGAAGGAAGTCAAAATAAAGTATCGTATCTTTGCTCCCATCTTCCTGCGTGACTATAAAGATCCGTATCACAAACATACGCTCTTCGGGGCGATTCCTGCTCTCCCTAAGAGAATCCTTAAGTCCTTCAAACTCATCAGCAGTCAAAGATTCCGGTACGATCTCATAACCCTCAAGACCCTCGGCCGGAAGATACCAGCGAAGGTTCCCATCCGGCATTTTGCGAAGTCTGGCATCCAATGCGGGATGCGCCAGCAGCACCTTTTTTATCGCCCCCGCCAGTTTCCCGGGATCCGTCTTTTTGTCCATGGTCACGAGTGCATCACAGTGCAGACCATAGCCTTCGGATAAATCATTACCCCAGTTGTAATGGACCTCATGCAAAGGTCCCAGCAGATGTGTATCTCTCTTTTGGAGCTTCGTCGAACTTTTCCTTTCCTTTAACAGCGCATCGATTCCTTCTGCGCTCCGGCCATCATAAACGATCTTAAAGGAAAGCATCTGATCCCTGCACTCATTTATGAGCCGCATAAGGGAAAGACTGTCTCCGCCGAGTTCAAAAAAGTCTGCCGAAGCGCTCACTTTCTCAAGACCAAGGGCCACTTCAAAGCCCCTGCAGATCTCTTCCTGCACCTTTCCTTTAGGCGCCTTGTATTCGACGTTATCTTCTTTAAACTCAGGTTTTGGAAGCGCCTTTCTGTCAAGCTTTCCGTTCTGGTTAAGGGGGATCTTATCCAGTTTCGTGAAAGTCTTGGGCACCATATAAGGAGGCTTGGTATCCTGAATGTATGATGAGAGCGCCGCCGTATCAAGAGGCTTATCCGATACGATATATGCAGCCAGAAACTGTCCGCCCAAAGGAGCATCCCAGGCAGTGACCGCCACCTCCCTTACATCGGGATGAGATCTTAATACATCCTCCACCTCGGACAGTTCTATGCGGAATCCCCTTATCTTTACCAGACCATCCCCACGGCCGTGAAAACGGATATTCCCGTCAGGATCAAAGCTTGCCAGATCCCCGGTCTTATATACTGTCTCATACCCTTTTTCATGAGGAAAAGGATTGGGGATAAAAGCTTTCTTCGTCTCCTCGGGCCTGTTCAAATAACCCCCCGTAACCTGGGCGCCGGCCACCCAGAGTTCTCCTTTTACACCCACATCCACACGTTCACCGTTTTCATCCACAATGTACACGGCCGTATTATCGTTGGGTACTCCGATGGGATAATCATCTTCATATTTTGTCACACAATAAGCCGTGACGGAAACGGTAGCCTCCGTAGGTCCGTATTCATTTACCACGATATAGGGATGAACAGGTTCAAAAGGAGCCAGACGTTCTCCACCCCCTACGATATATTTAAGACACGGACAGTTCATTGTCAGTGCAAACTGCCGGGCCACCTGGGATGGAAGATCCATCAGACATATGCCGTTTGAATTGACCGTATCCGCAATAGCCTGCAGATCCAGTTTGATATCTTCCGGAATGATCACCACCCCGGCTCCAACAGTCAAGGCCGGATACATATCGCATACGGAACCGTCAAAACCATAGCTGTTATAACAGCTCACCTTCCAATCCTGCGCGATCTTGTAAAATCTCCTGTACCACGCCACATAGGCTATTATATTTTTATGAAGGATGCGTACACCCTTGGGTATTCCTGTGGTTGCGGAAGTATAGATCAGCATGAACAGATCCTCCGGCTTTGGAGGTTCCCATTTTACGGTTTCATCCGACGTTGTTCCCGTTTTACGGATATCAGAAGTCTCTGTCATCACGGAAATGTTCACCACCAAAGCCCTGCCGTCATTCATCGTCCGGGCCCTTTCCATGAACTCATCCGAAGTCACCAGAACCTTCACCGAAGCATCCCCCATCATAAATGAAAGACGATCATCAGGATAAGCCGGATCCAGAGGCACATACGCCGCTCCCGTTTTTAATATACCTAAGGATGCGGTCACCATAGCCTCGCTGCGGCCGATAAGCACTGCCACCGCATCCCCTCTTTTTACCCCGTTTCGACAAAGCTCATCTGCAAGGATGTCAGACATGACGTCTACCTCCTTATATGTCAGCGCCTTATCCCTGCAGATCACTGCCGTATTATCGGGATAGATGCCGGCAACATCGCAGAACTGGTCCACAAGTGTTTTGCTTTTATCATATTCATGTACAGGTCCGTTAAATCCGTCAAGTTTCTTTTGAAGATCTTCTCTCATCGTCCCACCCCCATATAAGTTTCTTCGCTGATATCCTATGAAATAAGATCGGCAACTTCCGTTTCAGCAGCTATCTTATCTATTATCTCCTGCATGATCTTAGCGTAATCCGACATCGCATTTTCAGTATAAAGCGCCGTATTATAATCAAGCACCAGAGAATATGTACCATCCTCATAACAGTTAAGCTCGATATCCATAGGGCTTTCGGCTGCGCTCACCTCCTCATTGACGGGAAGAGGTTCTATGACAGACTCCGTATCTGCCAGCGACAGCACGCCACGCCTTCCGATGGCGCCTTTCTGTAATATGAAACATGCGCCTTCAGCCTCCAGGCCCACCTCATAGACCTTTCCCAGGCTCTTACGATGCTTCATTCCTTCTTTGATCTGCATCTCCAGCTGTGAGAAAAACTCATCCGCAGTTATCTTTTGATCAAAAACAAAGCTGACAGGGAACTGCTCCAGCATGATGCCCATGAGACGCATTTCCTTTCCCGTAGTCCTTCCGTTGTGTACCCAGCTCATGATAACCTTTTTCTGGCCTGTGACCTTTGCCATGGCCAGCATGGAAACTCCAAGGAAAAAAGCATGCTCACTGAAATGCTTCCCCTTAAAGTAATCTTTTGAGATACCCGTAAGGGGAAATTCCAGTTCCTCATCCCCGATCTTACCTTCGATATCTGATGGCGGAATATGCTTCTTTGCGTCAAAGCCGTCATATATGCGCATCCAGTATTCCTCGCCTTCCGTAATGACATCTTTAGGAATACTCATCTCCTCACGGATATATTCTGCATAGCTTGAAGGATGACTTTTGATCTCTTCCTTTTTCTTTCCCTTTAACATGTCCTTCAGACGACGATCCAACTCACGCCACAAAACCAGTACCATGGCCACTCCGTCCATGATGGCATGATAACAATCCATATATATATACTTATTCTGTTCGGTCTTAAAAAGTCTTGCCCGCCATAACTGATCGCCGACGAGCTGATAAGGAGCACGGAGCTCACCCCGCATGGAGTCAAACTCTGCCTGGGACATCTCTTCAACGGTTATCACCCCCAACTCTCCGTCAAAGCGCTGGGAAATATCGTCCGTTTGCTGGTCAAATAAAAACCTGCAACGGAATATGTCATGCTCTTTTACCAGGTCATTAAGCGCACATGCAAGCATATCCATATCAATGGAAGGATCCAGCCGTACAAGAGACATGGCATTCATCATCACGGATTTTGCACTGTGAAAATGGGTATCCATCATCCATCTCTGAACGGGACGAAGCGGGTAAATACGATGATCCAACTCGGTTATCTCCCCGGATCCGGAAAATTCCACGTTAATAAAATTGTTAAATCCCGTAACTTCAAACACATCAAGGACAGCCTGAGACGGATCCATCACAACAAGTGATATTCCCTGCTTATCAAGCGTTTTTCTTGTGCTCAACAAACCACGCAGTCCGAAGGACGAGATATAAGAAACATCCGCAAAATCAAAGATTACTTTACGTACGCCTTCATAGGACACACTGCTTTGATCCATGCTCATCATGGATGCCGTATCCAGTTTGCCTGACAGTTTGATCAGCAGTCTGTCATCTATCATTTCTTTTTTGAACTCAATTCCCATACCGACTCCTTTCGCTTAAAAAGATTCTTCTCTTTATTTCCCTTCCCTGCAGGTAAGGAAAAATATGATACCAAGTATAGCCCAGCCGCCGGTGATGATCCACTCTTCCATGGTCAGGGTACATCCGCTGCCGGGAAGCATATACATGACCACCATAAATCCGGACAAAATCACAGCGGTAACGCCCACGAACTTGTAATGTTTTATTTTGTACGGCCTTTCCATTTTGGGTTCCTTTTTTCTGAGTACCAGGAAAGACATAGCCACTATACAGTACGCCAGACAGCAGGCAAAGCTGGCGGCGTCGGATATCCATATGAGCATGGTCCTGCCGAAAAACGGTGATATGAAGGACAGAACGCCTATGATCAAAAGCGCATTCACGGGAGTCTTATACTTTGGATCAAGTTTTGAAAAGCCCTTGGGCAGCATCCCCGATTCAGCCATGGAAAATATGGCGCGGCTCCCGCCTATAAGAAATGAATTCCAGCTGGTAACTATACCGCACAGTCCGCCTATGATAATGACCTTGGCCATGACAGCGCTCCTAAAAACCTTTTCCATGGCGTTGGCAGTCACCAGGCCCGCGCCTTCCATGGCAGCACTCACCTGCTGCGAATTGAGGGCGTAGCCCACCGCAAATACCACCAGAGCATAAAACAGCACGGCGCAGCCGATGGATAAAAGCAGAACCTGTCCTACTTTTTTAAGAGGGATCCTGATCTCCTCAGCCACCTGAGGGATCACGTCGAATCCAAAGAGGAAAAAAGGCGCCACCACTGCCACCGAAAGTACATTTTTAAGCTGCACTCCTGCGGCGTCACCGATGATGATCTGGCCGTTAAGATTATCCGGGGATCCGTTTATCGCAGACGCTATCACCAGGATTATTCCAACCAAAGCTATGGTCACCGTCAGTATCGTCTGTAAAAGGGCCGCAGTCTTAATACCGAGGATATTTATTACTGTGATAAATATCGTGGCCACGGAAGCTATGATGACCCATGAAGCATACACTTCAAAACCGGCCACCGTGTACATATATCCAAATTTAAAATCCGGGAAAATATACTGGATTATGGTGGGCAGGGAACAGGCCTCGAAACAGACCACGCCCACGTAACTTAAGATCAGAAACCAGGTACAGATAAAGGATCCTGTCCTGCCAAAGGCTCTTAACGAAAATGTGTGTTCGCCTCCCACATTCGGCATGGCTGTGGTCAGTTCCGCGTAGGTCATGCCCACAAAATAGATCATGATTCCGCCGATGATAAAACCAAGGACGGTTCCTATGACTCCGGCGTTCTGTATCCAGCGGCCGGAGGATACCACCCAGCCCCAGCCGATCATGGCGCCGAAGGCCACCACCAGCACATCCGTAGTATTGAGTACTTTATCAAATGATGTCTTTTTTTCCATTGAGTCTCCTCAGTAATAAAGATCCTTCGCTTAAAGCCTAAGGGATCCACCACTTCATGATACTCCTTATGACGAAGTTCAGAATGACAATTGCAAAACAGTTCAGGACATGAAAGCGCCAAGGTCCAGATACTCTCCGAATATCCTGTCATATTCATGAGGATTAAAGGGCTCGAATCCCGACTGATGATAGAAGGTAAGCTCGCCCACATACACTCTGCCTCCGATGAGATAAAAATCCACACGAAGACTGGGGATATCCTTTGAGAACTTCTTAGCCAGCTCATACATTTCCTCAAACTGATCCGGCTTTTTTTCCGCATCCAGAAGAGGCTTTTGTCCGTGAAGACCCACGGGGATCAGGTTCCACTTTTCATCATAAAAATGCCTGAAGGTCTTGCTGTCATCCTTATAGGCCCTCATGATGGTGAGGATGATCTTAGGCTCTCCGTTAAAGCAGAAAAACTTATACTCAGGAGGAGTGGGGTCATCCAGCACATTACCCTCAAGATCCGTATTTTCCAAAAGCTGCTCAGCGATGATACGGCCCTTCACTCCGTGATAGGACCACTCTCTTTTACTGTTGTAATAATTGCGCTTTACCGCCTTTGCGAAATATTTTATCGTCTTTTCCTTATTGAGCTCCGACTTGTCCGTGACTATGATATAGCTGCCGGAATCATGGGTACATTTAAGTACATACTTATCAGGCAAAGAATCAAAATCAATATCCTCAGCACGCTCCCAGACTCCCAGGCAGGGGATCACATATTTTTCTCCCGCCACTTTAGCCACATAGGCTTTGGCCTCATATTTGTCCGCCATCATGGGATACTCAGGGGAGTGATCGTGTATCTTCAGATACTGTGTCTTTTCACTCAAGGTCACCGGAGGGTTCAGATGCAAAGGTTTCCTCATCCTGATGAGATACATGAGTTTAAGGTATGGTTCATCCGGCACGAAAGCCAGAAGATCCATTATTTTGAGCAGGATATCCTTAAAGATCATGGATCACGCTCCTGCCTTTTCAAGCATCTCTATACCCTTGTCGATGCGCTTTAAAGTCTCTTCCCTGCCCAGCACTTCCATGAGCTCGGTGGCACCGCCGGGTGTAGTCTGCTTACCGGATACCGCAGTCCTTATGGGCCACATCACGAAACCATTCTTGCAGCCCTCTTTTTCGATGAAGCTGCTCAGCATCTGATAGAGTGCGTCATTGGAATAATCCTCCTGAGCCTCCAGCAGCGGACGCACCTTTTTAAGGATATCAAGGGACGTCTCCGAATTCGTCTTCATCTTTTTGTGGGTATACATCTGCACATCATACTCGGGCAGTTCGTCAAAGAAATCCACCATAGCCGCAATATCGGGGAAGACCTCGATCCTGCTCTTTACCATAGCGGCTATCTTTTTAAGATCCAGATCCTTCTTTATGGCTGCCTTGAGATAAGGCAGGGCCTGCTCGTAATAGGGATCAAAGTCCATGGCCTTGATATACTCGGAATTCATCCACTTTAACTTAGTGAAATCAAATACGGCGGGAGATTTTGATATATGATGATAATCAAATTTCTCTATGAGCTCTGACAGGGACATGATCTCCTGATTATCCTCGGGGGACCAGCCTAAAAGGGCCACAAAATTAACCACTGCGTCGGACACAAAGCCCTGCTCGATGAGATCCTCATAAGAAGAATGTCCGCTCCTTTTTGAAAGCTTTTTATGCTCCTCATCAGTTATCAAAGGGCAGTGTATATACACGGGAGGCTCCCAGCCGAAGGCCTCATACAGCCTGTTATATTTGGGGGTGGAGGACAGATACTCATTACCTCTTACCACATGGGTAACTCCCATGAGATGATCGTCTATGACATTTGCAAAATTATAGGTAGGATAACCATCAGACTTGATGAGTATCATATCGTCAAGCTCTATGTTATCCACTTCGATATCACCATAGATATCATCATGGAAAGATGTGGTACCTTCTCTGGGGTTATTCTGTCTGATGACAAATGGCTTGCCTGCCGCCAGATTAGCCTCTACCTCTTCCTTTGACAGGGACAGACAGTGCTTATCGTAGATGCTTATCTCCTTATCTGTGCCCTCGATCACCGTATGCAGGCTCTCCAGGCGCTCCTTGTCACAAAAGCAATAATATGCCTTTCCCTCTTCGATGAGTTTTTTCGCATACTCCATGTACAGTCCCTGCTTCACACGCTCGGACTGGACATAAGGACCCACTCCGCCGTCCTTGTCAGGGCCTTCGTCATGAATGAGTCCGGTGCCCTGCATGGTACGATAAATTATGTCCACGGCGCCTTCCACCAGACGCTCCTGGTCCGTATCCTCTATCCTCAGCATAAAGTCACCGCCCTCATGCTTTGCCACAAGGTAAGCGTAAAGCGCGGTCCTTAAATTTCCCACATGCATCCTGCCGGTGGGGGAAGGTGCAAATCTCGTTTTGATCTTCATAATATTTCTCCTCAATAATAAATTCTTTATAAGTTCGTTTTTCAGAATAACAGGATCAACTGTCATCCTGAGGCTTTAGCCGAAGGATCTTTTTCATGAACAGCTTTACTCTGTCAAGATTCTTCGCTTCGCTCAGAATGACAAGTTAAGAATCAGAATATATATAATACCCCGGGAAATAACCCCGGGGTATTGTATCATAATTCAGTTGAATCGGCAAATATGTGCCTTTATTCCGGTTAACCGGATCAGCCCATCACGATCTCCACTTTACAATTCTTTGTGCCCTCTTTCCAGGGAATCACGCAGCCCTCCACGGTCTGTCCGTCTACGGTCATGGACTTAACGCCCTTCTGGACATTGTCGGGATTCTTAACCGTTATATCATATACCGCGCCTCTGTACTCACGCCTTACGGTGAAATCACCAAAGCCTGTGGGCACGCAGGGATTGACACTGAGTCCGTTAAGAGTGGGATATACTCCCAGGATGAACTGAGTTATATTCACAAAGGTCCATGCGGCGGTACCGGTCAGCCAGCTGTTCTTGCCCTCGCCATGGAATTTAGCATCACGCCCTGCCACCATCTGGCAGTATACATAGGGCTCTGCCCTGTGGATCTCGGATATCTCCTCAGTATATGCGGGGCAGGTCTTTTTGTATATCTCAAAAGCCCTGTCGCCTCTTCCCACCACGGTCTCTGCGATAGAAACCCAGGGATTATTATGACAGAAGATTCCGGCGTTTTCCTTATATCCGGGGGGATAGGATGAAACCTCGCCCAGTTCCTCATGGTAAACCGTATATGCGGGCTGAAGTATCATGATACCGTAATCCGTATCCAGTTTTTCCTTTACGGAATCAAGAGCCTGAACGGCCTGACCTGACTCCACGCCCACGCCTGCCAGCACGCAGAAGCCCTGGGGCTCGATGTATATCTGTCCCTCTTCGCACTCCTTTGAGCCTACCTTATTTCCGTAGGAATCATAGGCTCTCACAAACCATGCGCCATCCCAGCCTGCATCAGCAGAAAGGAGAAGTTCGGACATGTCATCCACCTTTTTCATAACCTCGTCGGCCTGATCGCTCTTGCCCAGAGCCCTTAAGATATCGGCGTACTCCCTGCCGTATCTCACAAACATGCCGCCGATGAACACTGACTCTGCCACAGGTCCCTCGGAAGGTCCGAAGGTCTGGAAGGACTCACCGGGCTGTGTGGAATGACAGTTAAGATTCAGGCAGTCATTCCAGTCCGCCCTGCCGATAAGGGGCAGTCTGTGAGGACCTCTGTGGGTATCGGTGTAATTAAACGAACGGTTCAGATGCTCAAGCAGGGGCTGTGCCTTACTCTCATCATTATCAAAGGGAACCATCTCATCCAGTATGCTGTAATCGCCGGTCTCCCTGATATATGCACTGGTACCGGCTATGAGCCACAGGGGATCATCATTGAATCCGGAGCCTATGTCCGAATTGCCCTTCTTGGTCAGAGGCTGATACTGATGATATGCGGATCCGTCCTCAAACTGTGTGGAAGCGATATCTATGATCCTCTGACGGGCCCTGTCGGGGATGAGATGAACGAAGCCCAGCAGATCCTGGCACGAATCCCTGAAGCCCATGCCTCTGCCTATACCCGACTCATAATAGGAAGCGGACCTTGACATATTAAAGGTCACCATGCACTGATACTGATTCCAGATATTCACCATGCGGTTAACCTTATCGTTTGACGTATTCACCGTATATTTGGCCAGAAGGGAATCCCAGTATTCACGCAGCACCTGATATGCCTTATCCACGTCTTCATCGCTCTTATATCTGTCGATGATCTCATAGGCCTTCTTCTTGTTTATAACGCCCTTTGACTCCCACTTTTCCTCTTCCTTATTCTCCACATATCCCAGGATAAAGACGAAACTCTTGCTCTCACCGGGAGCGAGGCTTATATCCAGCTGCTGGGATGCGATGGGGCTCCAGCCGGAAGCCACCGAATTCGTGCATTTGCCCTCAAATACGGCCTGAGGTTCGGATGGTCCGTTATATGCGCCCAGGAACTGCTCCCTGCCGGTGTCAAAGCCCGCGATGGGGGCATTCACCGAATAGAATGCAAAATGATTTCTTCGCTCCCTGTACTCTGTCTTATGGAAGATAACCGAATCCACTATCTCCACTTCACCCGTGGAAAAGTTTCTCTGGAAGTTCTTCATGTCATCATCAGCATTCCACAAACACCACTCAAAATATGAGAAAAGCTTTATGTCCTTTTTCTCAGAAGATGTATTGGAAAGCTTAACCCTGGATATCTCACAGTTCTCACCCATGGGAACAAAGGTCAGGATATCTGCGCTCACTCCGTTTTTAGAAGATGCGAATTTGGAATAACCCATTCCGTGTCTGCACTCATAGGAATCAAGTTCCGTCTTGACAGGCTGCCAGCCGGGATTCCATACCGTATCACCGTCCTTTATGTAAAAGTATTTTCCGTTAGTGTCGCCGGGGCAGTCATTGTATCTGTAGCGGGTTATACGAAGAAGTTTAGCATCCTTAAAAAAGCTGTAGCCACCACAGGTGTTTGATATCAGAGAAAAGAACTCTGTATTTCCCAGATAGTTGATCCAGGGAAGCGGCACCTTCGGTGTCGTAATGACATATTCCCTGTTTTCATCATCAAAAAACCCGTATTTCATATCACCTCTCCTCTCCTTCTTAACAAAAAATGACGGTCACAAAAACCGTCATACATTATAACCCATATACGATTAAAAATCTACCTTGAAATAAGATGAAAATAAAGATAAAATGTATTCCGGCTGCGGTAGTCCGCAGCCGGTATGAGGGGAGTATAAAAGGGTCGGAGGCGGCTAATCCGCTTCCTAATGAATATATTACCACATTTGCCCCCAAAAATAGTGAACAATTCGTGAACAATCGGTGAAAACAGTATGGAATTATACAGTCTCACGGCCCCCTGCCACTTCGGTTTAGAGGCCGTCCTGAAAAAGGAAATATATGACATGGGTTACGACATAACCCGGGTTGACGACGGCAGGGTGACCTTTGAGGGAGATGCCGAGGCCATCGCCAGAGCCAATATTTTTTCAAGAAGCGCAGAGCGCATCCTAATAGAGTGCGCAGCCTTTAAAGCGGAAAGCTTTGAAGAGCTCTATGACAAAACCAGAGCCCTTGACTGGAGCCGCTTCATACCTCAGAACGGAAAGTTCTGGATCACAAAGGCTTCCAGCGTAAAGTCAAAGCTCCACTCTCCCTCCGACATCCAGAGCATCATGAAAAAAGCCATGGTGGACAGCCTTAAGGAAAGTTATCACACCGGCTCGCTTTTGGAGGACGGGGCAGAATATCCTTTCCGCGTTTTCATTAAAAAGGACATAGTGACCATAGGTCTTGACACCACCGGTGAGTCCCTGCATAAGCGTGGCTACCGCAAGCTCACCGCCAAGGCTCCCATCGCCGAGAATCTGGCTGCCGCCCTCATCAGTCTCACCCCCTGGAACAAAGACAGGGTGCTGGCGGACCCCTTTTGCGGATCCGGGACCTTTCCCATCGAGGCCGCACTTATGGCTGCAAACATAGCCCCGGGAATGAAGCGTCGCTTCCGTGCCCAGACCTGGGAAAATCTCATGGCCAAAAAACTTTGGAAGGACGTTTTTGACGAAGCAAAGGATCTGGTGGATCTGTCCTGTCATCCCGACATAACGGGAACTGACATAGACCCTTCCATGATCGACATAGCAAAACAGAATGCAAAACTGGCAGGCGTGGATAAACTGATAAGTTTCAGGCAGTGCGATGTGGGGCAATTTTCGCATCCCGCATCATACGGTTTCATGATAACCAATCCGCCCTACGGCGAGCGTCTCATGGGCGAAGAGGATGTGCGCCCCCTTTATGACAATTTAAGGAAAACCTTTAACTCACTTGACAAATGGTCACTGTATGTAATAACTTCCTATGAGGGCACACAGACAGCCCTCAAAAAGAAGGCAGCCAAAAACCGCAAGCTCTACAACGGAATGATAAAAACTTACTTTTATATGTTCCCGGGAGAGAGGCCTGCAAAAGATCACTCAGAATGAAGAAGGATATTATAATTATGGCAGAAACCAAAAAACTGATACTTGCAAGTTCAAATAAAGGAAAGATCAGGGAGATCAAAGAACTCCTCCCCGACTATGAGATACTGTCCATGGCAGAAGCCGGCTTTGAGGGCGACATCGAAGAAAACGGAACCACCTTTGAAGAAAACGCCATGATCAAGGCCCGCACCGTATGGGAAAAGACCGGCCACACAGTTCTGGCCGACGACTCGGGACTCGAAGTGGACGCCATAAACAAAGAACCCGGAATCTATTCCGCCAGATATTTAGGAGAAGATACCCCCTTTGATAAAAAGATGGACGATGTCTTAAGACGCCTTGAAGGCGTGCCACAGGATAAACGCACCGCCCGCTTCGTCTGCGCCATGGCCGCAGTTTTGCCCGACGGAACCGAAAAAACCGTCCGCGGCACTATGGAAGGCTTCATAGGATATGAAAAAAGAGGGACCAACGGCTTTGGCTATGACCCCATATTCGTGGTACCCGAATATGATCTCACTGTAGCTGAGCTTGACAGCGATCAAAAGAACAAAATAAGCCACAGAGGAATGGCTCTTAAGAAAATGAAGGAAGCTTTATCATGAAAATCCTGATAATCAGCGACAGTCACGGCAATTTCTCAGCCATAAGAAAAGTTTTATCCATGGAAAAGGATGCGCAGATGCTCATCCACTGCGGAGATATAGAAGGCGACGAAGATCTTCTGACTCAGACCTTTAAAGGCGGCGACGTAAAGATCGTCAGTGGCAACTGTGACCTTTTCTGCGTCCTGGAATCAGAGCTCATGTTCACGGTATGTAACAAAAAATTCATGGTGACCCATGGTCATCGCTACGGCGTATCAATGACTCCGGAGGTTCTTCTGGACGAGGCCATAAGCCGCGGCGCAGACTTCGTACTCTACGGTCACACCCACCGCCCCACCATTCTTTATCATCAGCAGATCACCGGCATCAATCCCGGCAGCGTCACCTATCCCCGTCAGGAAGGCCGCATGCCCACCTACGCCGTCATGGAGATCGACGAAAACGGCAAGGCCGATGTGGAGATAAGGTATTTATGAAACATGAACTGCCCTGACAGCATATCTGTTTCGTAAATATCCGTTATCCGATCATCATCTGTTCTTACATTTACCATATTTATATTCTATCTCCCCCATACAATATAGTATTGACAATTCTTGATGTGTGATATATCATATCAATTAAACAAGTGTTTAATCGTTAAATCGAAACCAATATCAAACATAGGAGGTTCAAAATGAAAAAAACATATTCAATCGAAGTAGACTGCGCAAACTGTGCAAACAAAATGGAGGAAGCCACCAAAAAGACTCCCGGCGTAAAGGACGCTGTGGTAAACTTCATGACACTTAAGATGAACGTAGAATTTGATGAAGGCGCAGATGAAAAAGCAGTCATGAAGGAAGTCCTCAAAAACTGTAAAAAGGTAGAGGACGACTGCGAGATATTCTTTTAATAAAACTGCCCATATGTCATCCTGAACGTAGTGAAAGATCTTACTTTACTTCTTAATACATATACAGGAGAAAACAGTGACTAAGAAACAAAAAAAGATGCTAAGGCGCATCATAATAACAGTGATTCTCATGATAGTGCTCCACATAGCCTACGAAGCCTTCGGAGCACCGGCGGATCCCGTGACTGGCAAGACCACCTCCCGGTGGATCGTAACGGAGCCTGTCTGGTTCATTTTGTACATGATCCCTTATCTCATCATAGGTCATGACATCCTGAAAAAAGCCTTCAAGGGCATCATGAACCGTCAGGTATTCGACGAGAATTTCCTCATGGCCATAGCCACCCTGGGAGCCATCGGCATCGCCCTGATACAGCAAAACGGCGAATATACAGAGGCCGTGGCAGTCATGCTGTTTTACCAGACCGGTGAACTGTTCCAGAGCTATGCCGTGGGCAAGAGCCGTCGGAATATAAGCGCCCTTATGGACATCCGTCCCGATCACGCGAATCTCGTTACAGAAAACGGCTTCGACACCGTAGATCCCGACGAGGTAAAAACGGGCAGCATCATACTGGTACAACCCGGTGAAAAGATCCCTATCGACGGACGCATCGTATCCGGAGAGACCACACTAAATACCGGCGCTCTCACCGGCGAAAGCCTGCCAAAGAGCGTACGTGAAGGTGATGATGTCATCAGCGGCTGCATAAACATGACCGGCGTCATAAAAATACAGACCACAAGGGAATTCGGAGAATCCACTGTTTCAAAGATCCTGGATCTGGTGGAGAACTCATCCTCCAGAAAATCCAGATCCGAAAACTTTATCTCCAGATTTGCAAAGTACTACACTCCCATCGTCTGCTACGGAGCGCTGGCACTGGCACTGCTCCCTCCCATCGTATTGATGATCACGGGAAACGAGCCTAAATGGAGCACATGGATATACAGGGCACTGACTTTTCTGGTGATCAGCTGTCCCTGCGCACTGGTCATCAGCATCCCCCTTACCTTTTTCGCGGGCATCGGCGGAGGAAGCCGGGCCGGCATACTGATAAAGGGCTCCAATTATCTGGAGCAGCTTTCAAAGATCAAAACCGTGGCCATGGACAAGACAGGCACCATGACAAAGGGAGTGTTCGAGGTATCCGGCATCCATCACAGCAGCATAGAAAACGAAAAGCTGCTGGAATATGCAGCCCTGGCCGAAAGCTTTTCCACCCACCCCATATCACTGAGCATCCGTAAGGCCTATCTGGATAACCTGATATGGACCATAGATGAAAAAACGGGGGAAGCCATTCCCAAACAGCCGGACGAGGGTCAAAAGGAAAAGCGCACCCTGGATACCTCCCGGGTGGAAAGCGTGGAGGAGATCGGCGGAAACGGTGTCCTGGCCATAGTGGATAAAAAGCAGATCGCTCTCGGAAACCGTAAGCTGATGGACAGACAGGGCGTGACCTTTAAGGAATGCCACCATAACGGAACCGTGATCCACGTAGCCATAGACGGCGTATACTCAGGACACATAGTCATATCCGACGTGATAAAGCCCACCGCTAAAGAGGCCATCAGGGCCATGCACGCAGAGGGCGTCAACACCTGCATCATACTCACAGGAGATTCAAAGCATGTAGCAGAAAGCGTGGGAAAAGAGATCGGCGTGGACAAAGTGTATGCGGAGCTTCTGCCCGAAGACAAGGTCAGCATAGTCGAAGAACTCTTATCCAAAAAGACAGACAAAAGCGCCCTCGCCTTCGTGGGCGACGGAATAAACGATGCTCCCGTTTTATCAAGGGCGGATGTGGGCATTGCCATGGGCGCCCTCGGATCGGACGCAGCCATAGAAGCGGCGGACATCGTACTCATGGATGACGACCCGCTTAAGATCGCCCGGGCCATCGCCATCTCCCGCAGATGCATGCGTATCGTTTATGAAAACATATATTTTGCCATCGGGATCAAGGTGCTGTGTCTTATCCTGGGAACCATAGGTCTTACAAATATGTGGCTGGCAGTTTTCGCCGACGTAGGCGTGATGGTGCTGGCAGTGCTCAATGCGCTACGTGCGCTGAGGCTTCCCCGTGTGTGAGACCCGTACCTGTAAAAGACAGACACAGTCCATCTTCCAAAAAGATCCTTCGGCTAAAGCCTCAGGATGACAGAGGACAAACTGAATTGAAATTATATCAGGCGTATAACATAAAAAAGATATGAAAAACGAAGAATTCAAACTCCCCCACTCACACGGAGAAACCGAAATTATAAATGAAATGGAAAACACCCTTTTAAAGACCGGATGCTTTGAAAGGGTGACAGATATTTTCAGTCAGGTCAGCGACCCCAACAGACTTAAGATATTCTGGCTGCTGTGCCATTATGAAGAGTGCGTGATAAACATCTCAGCCATCATGCACATGAGCTCTCCTGCCGTCTCACACCACCTCAAAACCCTGAAGAGCAGCGGCTTGATCACAAGCCGCAGAGAGGGCAAGGAAGTATACTATAAAGCAGCAGACACACCCGTCTGCCATATGCTCTTATCCGCCACGGAAGAACTCATGGAAGCCTCCTGCCCCATTCACGGACATGATGGTAAAACGTCCTGCACTGCGTGTCCCGGATGATATCCGTGTCACGCAAACGAAAAAACATTGAAATCACGGTGACAAAGTAGTACTATGAAATCGGTGTTCCTGCCAAATATGATTTAATGGCTTCATCAACGTTTCCGGATGCATTCTGATCGGGTAAGCTTATAGAAGCAAAGAAGGTGCGATCGAAACGCCCGGTTCCTTGCTATAAGGGATAACAGTCGCCTGAAAGGCATGATACAGATCTGATTTTCCGGGCCATACCGTGACTGTCAACCTGTTATTCCGATCAAGCTGATGGAACCACGATCCGTTTTCATGGTCAACCACCTTTTCGTCAAGATACTGCATGAACATCGCATAATCCTCTGCATAGCGTTCCTTACCGGTTATCCTATACAGGATCGCCGAGGTATTGATCGCCTCCGCAAGCGTCCAGTGCATGCGGTCATGCACGACGGGTGTTCCGTTCCAGTCAGTCGTGTAACAGATACCGGGGGCACCATCCGCAAACCAGCCGTCTGAAACAGCACGGTCATACAGATTCACCGCCGCTTCGATATATTGTCCGCAGGTCTGCTTATCCTCCCGATGTGCGGACAAAGCATACTGCACGATCAGTCTTGCCCACTCAATACCATGACCGGGCGTAGCGCCAAAAGGTTTAAACGGATCAGCCGGTCTCTCCCGGTTCAGCATAAGATCCGGCTTCCATTCCTTGTTAAAATGCTCCGGAATGCGCCAGTTGTTCTCACCGGCCCACTTAATGACATGATCAATGATGCGTCCCGCCCGTATCCTGAATGCTTCATTCTGAAGGACATCGGCAGCTGCCAGATGCGCCTCTACCGAATGCATATTGGAATTGACGCCTCTGTAATCGGAAAGTACGGTAAACTCCGTATTCCACACATCCGCTGCCATTCCTTCCCGTTCATCCCAAAAATAACGGTCATATACCTCATAAGCATGGCGAAGCAGTTCATCTGCACCATCCGCATGGATCAGGTGTGCCGAGGAGGCCGCCAGAATAACAAAGGCATGCGTATAGCACATCTTATCGGGAAGTGCGCATCCATCTGCTGTAACCCCCGCATACCAGCCATCGTTTCGATCATCATGCAGCTCTCCGAGAATGCCCCGTATCGCAGCTTCAGCAAGCTGTTTGCTTCCTTTGCGTCCCAAGATCTCTCCCATACTGTAAACATGAGCCATCCGACAGGTGATCCATGTTTCACGCGGTCTGTCCGTCCACGGAGTACCATCATCGCCCAGATAATACGCACTGCCGTTCTCAGATGCAAACCGACACCCGAATGAAAGCAGATCGTCGCGTAACGCACATAAAAACTCTTTGTTTTCAATTGTATCTATTTCATATTTTTTCATTATCATCTCTTTTCCAATCAAAGTAGACAGTCATAAATCTATCTGTTTCCGATCAGATCCATGATCTCAGGAAGAGACGGCATAACACGAAGCGCCCCTCTTCTGGTCGTAATGATCGATGCTGCAGCATTCGCAAATGTGAGCATTTCAGAAAGATCCGCCTCTTTAAGACCCTTAAGGCCCATTCTGAGAATAAAATGCAGAATGCAGCCGCCGAATGTATCGCCTGCACCTGTTGTTTCGATGGTATTATTCTGCAGGAAGGGAGTCGCCTCGACCTTCATATATCCTGCCTGATCCGGATTCTCTTTATAAAAGGCCATACTGCCGTTTTTCCCTAAAGAAACCGTGATCAGAGAAATCGCAAAACGCTCAAATATCCACTCTACGCCCTCTGTATAATCTTCTTTACCGGTAAGCCATTGTATCTCGTTATCCGATATCTTGAGTACGTCACAGTAGGAAAGTCCCTTTAAGACCTGTTCGCGTGCAGTATCCATGGAGTCCCAGAGAGGCTCTCTGATATTCGGATCGAACGATATGATCGCACCTGATGTTTTGGCTTCATCCAATGCAAAAAGCGTCGCCGCCCTGGTCAGTTCATGCGTCATTGATAAAGTACCGAAATGAAAGATGCGCGCAGAATGAATGAGATCTGTGTCAACATCCGACTTCCCGAGCATCATATCGGCACCCGGATTGCGATAGAATGAAAAATCACGATCGCCATCTTCAAATGTCTTGACAAAAGCAAGTGTCGTACGCACATCGGGATCAATAATAAGGCCTTTCGGATCGATTCCCACCTCTTCAAGCACTGCTTTCAGCTCATGACCGAAAATATCATCACCGACTTTACCGATAAAGGCTGTTTTGTGTCCAAGCTTATTCAGCATCGCCAGAACATTGCAGGGGGCACCGCCGGGATTGGCTTCATACAAAGCGTTCCCCTGGCTCGATATTCCGTTAATAGTCATGTCGATCAGAAGTTCTCCCAATGCGACTACGTCAAGCGGTTTGTCCATGTCATCATCCTCCGCTGTTTTATTTAGTTATTCTGTATCAGATATGCTCTGATTCTTTTGCCATAAATCACTATCCATTTCCAACTATGCTTAAAGTATATTAACAGCGTAAATGCTTTATCTCTTTTACATATTAAAGTGGTTCCTGTATCCTGTCAACAATGTCTCGTAGCACGATCCGAATCAGAATAATACACAAAAACACCGAATCGACACATTTTTTAGGTAAAATATTTCGGCATGGTGAAATAATGTAAACGCCAAATTCCGGGAGCATATGATGAAAAAGAAAGTAAAACGATCCTTAAGCACACATTTTACGATAGTCTTTATTTTGACTTTAATGGTTATAATCTTTTTCTGTATGCTGCTCAATTCCACCATGATCGAAAGGTTCTATCGGAACGGCAAAAAGAACGCCGTGATCAAGTGCTACAGCCAGGTCAACGATCTGTTCAACAACGAAGAGATTCCCTTTAACACCGAAGAATTCGATAATGAATTTTCCAGGATCACCACCAATGAAAACGTATCAATAACCGTGGTGAATTCATCTCTAAACATAGTGAAATCCTCTGTTCCAGCCAACAATAAAATGATCCAAAGGCTGGTATCCTACGTCCTAAAAAACGATCCCAACTATCTCTTTGAAGATAATTCCGGCGGCGATATCATCTTTGAGGCCACCGACACCTATGAGATACGAATGACTCATGATCCCCGCATGAGAAATGATTTCATTGAGCTCATCGGCACCATGGACAACGGCGACATAGCCTATATCAGATCCGCCATGGAAGGTATCAGATCAAATATCAGACTTTCCAACCGTTTCCTTTTATTTATATCCGTAATGGCTGCCATCTTTGGTGGCATACTGATCCTCTTTGTCTCAAAGCAGATAACAAAGCCCATCCTCAAGCTGGCGGAGCTTTCTGAGAGAATGACCAACCTGGATTTTGAGGCCAAATATGAGGGCCATGACAACAATGAGATAGGCTATCTGGGAGAGCGCATGAATAAGATGAGCAGCACTCTGGAAAGCACCATCACGGAACTCAAAAATGCAAACAACGAGCTCAAGGACGATCTGGAAAAAAGGGAGCACCTGGATGCCATGCGTTCTGATTTCATCTCAAATGTATCACATGAATTAAAGACTCCAATCTCCATAATCCAGGGATATGCGGAAGGCTTGAAGGATGATATAAGCGACGATCCCGAGAGCCGTGAATACTACTGCGACGTGATCATAGATGAAGCTGCCAAAATGAACAGGATGGTAAAAGATCTGCTGACCTTAAATCAGCTTGAATTCGGAAATGACGCCATAAATCTGGAGCGCTTTGACATAATGGAAATGATCAGGAACTACATCCAGGGCGCCAGCATCCTGGCCGAAGATGCCAAGGTAAATTTAAGTTTTGATACACAGGATCAGCTTTACGTATGGGGAGATGAATACAAGATTGAAGAAGTGGTCATGAACTATTTCACAAACGCTGTCCATCATGTGAGCAAAGGTGGCGATATCATGATCAAAACCGTCAGAACCGAGGACGGTCATGTGCGTGTGAGCGTCATCAATTCAGGAGACACCATAAGCGAAGATGACCTCTCACAGATCTGGGTCAAATTTTATAAGGCTGATAAGTCAAGAAGCCGTCAGTACGGCGGCAGCGGAATAGGTCTTTCCATAGTAAAAGCCATCATGGAAGCCCATCACCAAAGATATGGTGTGATCAACCACGATGGCTCTGTAGAATTTTATTTTGAACTGGATCCGGCCTGAAATCTTTAATTATGGATCGTCCATGCAGCCGGTCTGTCAATTTAGATCAGTTTCATATTCTCAGAAGAATACTTCGCCCTCAAAATTATCCTTGAAGAACTCGCTATCCTGATCTGCACCGTCCGCATCAGTAGCGTCCTTTTCTTCTTCCTGACTATCGACAGGATCCTCATCATAGAATTCTTCATCGAAGAAGGATTCATTTTCCTTATCTTCTGTCGCAGCCTCTCCTTCAGTTGATTCCTCATCGAAGAACTCCGGCTCAGCATCCTCTTCAGTTTCTTCTGCTTTTGTCTCTTCCGCCGTTGTTTCCTCTAATACTGTCTCTTCCGGCTCTTCTTCAAAGAAATTTTTAATTCCGTCTATAGCTGCGGCAACAGCTTCTCCTATTTTTTCTTCGACAGTTTTTTGCGGTTCCGTGATCTCATCTTCTGAAACAACCGTCTTTTGAGCAACGGTTTCTTCTTCTGCAACCGGAGCTTCTTCCTTCGTCTCTACTATTTCTTCTGTTATCAAAGACTCCTGTTCCACAGAGATTTCTTCGAATGACTTAGGTTCAACAACCGGCTCCGAAACTTCCTCAACCTTATCCTCACACTCTCCTGAAATCAGCTCGCTGATTTCAGAAAGAATATGATATGCCACATCTTCCTTATCCATCAAAGGAAGAGCCTTAGTCTCATCCTTTGTTATGATAGTCACCACGTTTGTGTCACCTTTAAACCCCGCTCCGGGAGTCCTCAGGTCATTGGCCACTATCATATCCACATTTTTCTTTGAGAGCTTGGCCTTTGAATTCTCTATTACATTTTCCGTTTCCATGGAAAAGCCGCAGAGAAACTGATCCTCTCTTCTGTGGCTTCCCAGATATCCCAGGATATCCTCTGTACGATCAAGGGGAATGGAAAACTCCTCTGCGCTCTTTTTTACCTTTTCATCATAGACTTGAGAGGGAGTATAGTCGGCCACCGCTGCAGCCTTTATGATGATGTCCTGCTCATCCGCGCGGCACTTTACCGCCTCAGCCATATCGGCCGCAGACTCTACGTCTATACGCTCCACGCCCACAGGCTGTGAAAGAGCTGTGATACCGGATACCAGAGTGACCCGGGCTCCCATTCCTGCAGCCACCTTTGCCAAGGAATAGCCCATCTTACCTGATGAGTTATTGGAAATAAATCTAACGGGATCTATCTTTTCACGGGTGGGACCTGCCGTTACCAGCACTTTTTTCCCGGACAGCTTCTTCTCGGTGAGAGCCATCACGATATGCTCAAACAGAATCTCAGGCTCAGGAAGCTTGCCCTCTCCCACATCACCGCAGGCCAGTCGCCCGCTGCCGGGAGTGATCACCTTCATGCCGTACTTTTCCAGGGTAGCCAGATTATCCTGTGTGACAGGATTTAAGTACATCCTGGTATTCATGGCCGGCGCGAAAAGCTTGGGACAATCACAGGCCAAAATGGTGGTACTCAGCATATCATCCGCCAGACCATGAGCCGCCTTTGCGATCATATTTGCACTGGCGGGAGCCACGACCAGAAGATCTGCCTCCTTAGCCAGCTGCACATGCTCCACGCTGTATTTAAAATTCCTGTCAAAGGTATCCACCAGACACTTCTCACCGGTAAGTGTCTCAAAAGTGATGGGATTGACAAAATTTGTAGCGTTGTCAGTCATGACCACCGTCACCTTTGCCCCCTGCTTTATGAGCATGCTGCAAAGTGAGGCCGCCTTATATGCGGCGATGGATCCGGTGACACCCAGTACGATCCTCTTATCCTTAATCCTGTTCATGATCCCCAATACCTCCCCTTATGTTACTTTGATGAAGTGTTCTTTTCATAAATGAAGCCCAGTCCCTTAAGGGTAAGCTCATTATCTATTATTATCTCATGCCTGCACGAAGGAATGATGGCAGGTGCCAGACCGCCCGTAGCCACTATTTTGGTCTCATAGCCCAGTTCCTCCCACATACGATCTATGATACCGTCCATCGCTCCGGCCTGCCCGATTATTATACCACCTTTCATACATTCTATGGTATTTTTTCCTATCATTTTTGAAGGAACTTCCAGGGCGATCCTGGGAAGCTGTGATGTGCGGTTTACCAGAGAATCCAGCGATACCCTGACTCCGGGCAGGATCATGCCGCCCACATAATTGCTCTTATCATCCAGCACTGAAACCGTGGTAGCGGTACCCATATCTATCATGATAAGAGGCGCGCCGTAACACTTGTAACCTGCCACTGCATTTACTATAAGGTCAGAGCCCACAGTGGCGGGCGCATCCATCAGAATGTTGAGTCCGGTCTTTATCCCGGGGCCCACTATGAGTGGCGTGTGGCCAAAGAACTTCTCTATGGCTGTCCTGATCACCCAGTTTAAAGGCGGCACCACGGAAGACACGATACTGCCAGATATACTTCTCTTATCAATCTCATGAAGATCCAGGAGAGCGTCTATCTGAACCACATACTCCAGCTCGGTCTTAAGCACATCCGTGGAGATGCGCTCCACAAAAAGGATGTCCTCACCTTCTATGCAGCCAATAACTATATTTGTATTTCCTATGTCTATTGCGAGTATCATGTTCTACCCCCGGTAAGATTCTTCCTGTTGCTTCGCTCGGGATGACTTTTAATGATCAAATCCGGTTTAAGATACGTCAGATCAAAAGATCCTTCGCTTTGCTCAGGATGACTGCATTAACGTATGACAATGTTAGCAATCAATTGTGACGATCAACTGTGACGATGATCATGCATTTTCGGCAACATCCGATTTGATGGGCTTTACCACCGTGAGGGCTGCACCTACCACGCCGATCAGAAGAGCTGCCAGTGCAGCCTCGATCACGCCGTTAAAAGTAACCACGCCCATTATCACGTCGATGACTTTTTCGGCAGCCACATCGGTAGCCTTAGCATAAGCGTCCCTGTAAAGCACATATATACCGCCCATTACCAGAACGGTGTTTGTAAACGCGCCTGAGAAGCCTGCCAGCGCCAGGCCTGTGCCTGTGGCAGCCTTTCCCTTCCAGAATTTTTTGACCAGGGCATACACCAGGCAGGGCACCACGCCCACCAGGATCCTGGGCACAAAACAGATGAAGGCGCTCTTGAATATACCCGATACGCCTATCTGCTGATATGCGATCACCGGTGAAAAAACAAAGGCCGAAGCCGTAGCCGGTGTAAGTGTATTCTTAAGGAAGCTGGTGAATCCGAATACGAATCCCAGAAATGCGCCCTTTTTAGGGCCAAGGAACAGAGCTCCCAGAATGACCGGGATATGGATCACGGTGGCGTTTATCACCACAAGCGGTATGTATCCCAGCGGGGTGTAGGCCATTATGATTATAATGGCAGTGAACAGTGCGGTCAGCGCCAATTCAAAGGTAGCGCCTTGTGTTTTTTCTTTCATTTCTTTCTCTCCTTTGTTATTATTCCGGCACAGCCCATATAAGGACACTCCGGATACAATACAACGCAAAAATAATAGCATAAAAGCAATTTTCACACAAGCGATGTATTAAAGGCAGTACAATCTTTAACTGATTGCTAAAACAGACGGTTCATGCTATCATTATGGTACCGAAATTTCGAAAGGAGGGATAAACATGGACGTTACTTCTTTGGCAATGCCGGATATAGCTTCCTTGTCAATGGTCATGGCTCAGGATAAGGTCATGAGTGACTTTGGCACGGCTATGCTGTCGAAGTCCCTCGACACCTTTGAGCAGAACGGAGCCGAGATGGCAAAGATGTTAGAACTTTCGGTAAATCCCGGGGTCGGGGGGAATTTTGACATGTCCGTTTAAGACGGGCATCCTAAAATAACTCGACACATAAAGGAGCTGCCCTGTGACAGCTCCTTTTGTTGGTCAAATTACTTCTTTACATTAACGCGTTAAAGTGATAAAATCATATCTGCGTGCATTTTATTTCACATGCAAAATATATAATATTTTTCGGAGGTTTTCTATGATTATCAAGGTATTAATGCTGGTTCTGTTCTTTTCCGTGATGATCGGGGTGGGCTTTTACTGCCGTAAACACGCCACGGACGTCAACGGTTTCATTCTGGGCGGCAGGAGCGTGGGCCCCTGGCTTACGGCTTTTGCATACGGCACCAGCTATTTCAGCGCCGTTATATTTGTGGGATACGCTGGACAGTTCGGATGGAAGTACGGAATAGCTTCCACCTGGATAGGCATAGGTAACGCCCTTTTAGGCTCCATGCTGGCCTGGAGAGTGCTGGGACGACGCACCAGAGTCATGACTCAGCATCTCAATTCCGCCACTATGCCGGACTTTTTCGGACAGAGATTTAATTCGAACGGTTTAAGGGTATTTGCCTCCGTCATCGTATTCATCTTCATGATCCCCTATACCGCTTCTCTTTACAACGGCCTTTCCAGACTTTTCGGTATGGCCTTTAACATTGATTACACAGCCTGCATCATCATCATGGCAGTGCTCACCGGTATATACGTTATCGCCGGCGGATACATGGCAACGGCCATAAATGATTTCATACAGGGTATCATAATGCTCTTCGGTATCGTAGCTGTCATTCTTGCAGTGCTTAATTCCAAGGGCGGTTTCATGGCAGCCCTTGACGGACTAGCCAAAGTTTCGGATGAAACCGTAAGCGCCACTCCCGGAGTATTCAACTCCTTCTTCGGTCCCGATCCCCTCAACCTGATGGGCGTGGTGATCCTTACCTCTCTTGGTACCTGGGGACTGCCTCAGATGGTTCAGAAATTCTATGCCATAAAGTCAGAGAAATCCATCACAAAGGGAACCGTTATATCCACCCTCTTTGCCGGTGTAGTGGCAGGCGGCTGCTACTTCCTGGGCGGTTTCGGCAGACTGTTCGAGGATTCCGTGGACATAGCGGCAAACGGATTCGACTCTATCATCCCCGCCATGCTCTCAAACTTAAGTCCCGCACTCATCGGACTGGTGGTCATCCTGGTGCTTTCAGCATCCATGTCCACTCTCTCATCCCTGGTCATGACATCAAGTTCCACACTGACCATCGACTTTATAAAGGGAACAGTGATAAAAAATATGGATGACAAAAAACAGGTATTCTGGATCAGAGCCCTGATAGTGGTATTTATCGCGATCTCGGTAGTGCTTGCCATCGTCCAGTACCGTTCAAACGTGACCTTTATCGCACAGCTCATGGGCGTGTCATGGGGTGCAATGGCAGGTGCTTTCCTGGCACCATTCCTCTACGGACTTTACTGGAAAGGAACCACCAAGGCGGGCTGCCTTGTATGCTTTATCTTCGGAGCAGGCTTCATGATCTACAACATGCTTTTCAGAAGCACGCTTCCCGCACTTTTGCAGTCACCTATAAACGCCGGCGCCTTTGTTATGCTGGCAGGACTTGTGATCGTACCCGTGGTATCGCTCATATCCAAAAAACCTGATGAGAAGGAAGTGGAGAGGATCTTCTCCTGCTACGAAAAGAAGAATGTGGTACCCGTTACCCAGTCTCTGGAGTAATAAAAACCCTAGCGCACGGCTTAAGAAAAAGGCAGGACTTAATGTCCTGCCTTTTCTCTTAAACCGTGCGCTAGAGGATTCGAACCCCCGACCTTTTGGTCCGTAGCCAAACGCTCTATCCAGCTGAGCTAAGCGCACAAACCGTCGCCACTTATGCGAGCAACATTGAGATTTTATAACAAAACCACCACAAATGTCAAGTAGATAATTTATCCCATTTCCGAATGATGCGAACGCTTGATAGTATACATGTCCTCATCAGCCTTTGAGATCAATTCTTCAATATCCAGATTTCTGTCAATATTCGTGGTGTATACGCCCACACTGGCAGATATCTTAAAGCCATGTTCCCTGGATAAATCCGCCAGATAGTCCTCTATCCTGTCCTGAATACCGTCTCCCGAAGTCTCTCCGGGTATCAGCGCCAGCATCTCATCACCGCCAAAGCGCATGAACAACGAATTCGGCGGACAGGCATCCATAAGCGCATGCGCCACGGAAGCTATGGCACAGTCACCGGCACTGTGACCAAACTTATCATTTATCCTTTTCAGATTGTCCAGATCAGCCATTACCACCACCAGATCTTTTCCCTGATCCTCCGGCACGGCCTTGAGCTCGTCAAAAGCCATCTGAAAAGCCACTCTCGTATTCAGACCGGTGAGCATATCGTATTTATATATGTCTTCCACTTTTTTGGCCAGATATCTCTGATACTGAAGCGTCACATAGCCGCCCAGACCCATGCTCACCATCTCTGTGATGTTGGCTGTCTTTCCGTATTCCGTAATGTTGTATGAATCAAAAAAGTAACACAGGTAACCCATGGATCGGTTCATATAATCAATGGATTGGATAAGCAGGGGATAGCCCGCTTCAAGGCGCTCCTCAATATAAGGGATCACCTCTTTCGTATCAAAAGGAACAGGTTCATCCGTCTTCATCAAAGGATCATAAAACAGGACAAATTCATCTTCTCCCTCATGATCATCATCCTGGAAAAAGCTGCGGTCTGATAAGAAGCAGCGCTGCTTTACTATCATACAGGTTCTTTGTGTATATTTATTATGAATAAATGAGACGGCTTCATCCAAAGATCTGACCGTCATCAGATTGGAAATTGTATTATGCATTATGCGGATATCGTCCTGATACCGGTAAAACCCATTGTTGAAACGATTGACAGCCCGTTGTAAACGCTTTTTACAACGGGGACATCCACAGGATTCATTCTTTACCAAAGTAGGTACCACCAGCTGCTCTGCGGCAGGAGTCCCGCCGGCAACTATTTCCATTACCGCCGCTGAAGTGGCCTGAGCCATTTCCACAAGCGAACAGTCCACCGTGGTCAGCGCAGGGGAAGTGATGTATGCTTCATCATATCCGTCAAACCCAGTCACTATTATCTGCTCCGGAACGCTTATACCGGCCTCCCTTAAGACATCACATACATTAAAGGCCATTATGTCATTGGCACATATGACAGCCCCGGGAAGACGTACTCTTTTTAACACTTCCTGCATCGCCGCTCTGGCAGGCTCAGCCCAGAAATCCCCGTAACTTACCATGTCGTCGGAAAAAGGAATGCCGTTTTCCTCTATGACTTTTTTGAAGACTCCCTGCCTCTCTTCGGAGAATTTATTTCCCTTGATACCCGCCATGAAATGAGGATTCCTCACTCCGTGCTTTTCAATCACATGACGAACCACCATCTCAAAACCGGAGGCAAAGTCAAACCGGATGTTATAACATCCCGGATAACTTCCGTCCAGAACGATCACCGGCTTACCATGGGCATTGGCCTTTGTGATTATCTTTTGTGAGATCCGGCTGCTCTTTATCTTTTCATCCATTATGACGATGATATCCGATCTCTCATAGGGGATGAACCTGAAGACCTCCGCCTCAGCGACATAATCATCCTCTCTCCAGTAAAGATCCGTATCCAGGGAAAAGACCAAAAGCCTCATTCCGGATTTCTTTATCAGTTCATTAAAGATTTCTATAAAACTGTGAATCTGGGGATCATATATCCTCGATGTACATAATGTGATTATCCTGTATGTTCCGATCATATTTCACTTCCTGATCACAAAACGTTTCCGATCACACTTATTCCGTTAAGCCTTTTATGCTTTCAGGCTTCAACGTTCAATCATGAAACAGCTTATTCAAAAATTCAACACGGCTTTCAACAGCCGCTTCCACTATACTGCTGTTGTCCGCCATATCAAAGGAGTGCACCGTTCCCTTTGTCTCATTTAATATGACGTTTACTCCTGCTGCCTTCAGTTTTTTGGCGTACTCCACACCCTCGTCATGAAGCGGATCAAACTCCGTCGTCTCCACATAGGTATCGCAAAGTCCTTCAAAGGTTTTGGCCTCCGCGGGAGACATATAATACTTATTTCCAAAAGACCAGTCCGAATGCACGATATTCCTGTATGAATTGATGGCCTCTGTATTAATTATCGGCACATCCGTATATTTCTTCATAGAAGGAGTATTATATCTCATGTCAAGACTGGGATACAAAAGAAGTTGTCCCTTAGGCAGAGGTACCATACCGTCTCTTGCCAGAAGCGCCACCGCCGCAGCCAGTGTCCCGCCGGAGCTGTCTCCCATCACGGCAACTTTGTCAGGACTCACCTTATGCTCTTCATTTTCAAAAAGATAGCGATATATGTCAATTCCCTCCAGTATCTGTATGGGGGGATTATACTTAGGCGCCAGATCCTGCATAGTCAGAAATACGCGACAGCCCGCCTTCGTGGCTATTTTCTCCGACAGTTTATAATGATAAGGCAAGGCGGGGAAAAGATCCGCGCCGCCATGATAAAAGATCACAGCAGGACTGTCAGCGGATACGGATTCCGGGCGATACTCCAAAACCGTGATCTGTCCTTTCTTTGAATGACCGGTGGGCACCGTGAACTTTTTGATCTCAAGCCCGGGCTTTGATTTCTGTTTTCTGACCAGTCCGCCATATATCAGCTGGATCATCTTCACCTGGAAAGGAGTCTTAAATACGGGGAGTTTTCTGAGGGCATCAAACTCATGGCTGATGGCATACTCACCGGTGCCCCCCTCCTGCCCTATGCTAAGACGCACATTAAGTTCAGTTTTATCGGGGAAAACAAAGAGCCTTATATCATCAGACAGATTGGCCAGGATGGAATGACTGATCTCCAGCCATTCCTTTGCGTCATCCTCTATGGTATGGTCAAAGACTGTGATGTTATAAGACTGAAGTGACCATACATACGCTTCCGAAGATGAGTCAAGACCCATAGCCTTAAGATCCGAAGGCTCAGCCTTTCGCACGCCGATTTCCTCTGCGGATGATGCATTCTTCTCAAGTCCTTCAAAACCACACTCATAGATGAGACGAAGTTTACCGGTGACGCCCTGTTCTTTTTCAAAATCTACCTGCTCGGACAAATGATCGCCACCGGGATACGAATCCGTGGTCAGCCGGAGCACCACCCCGTTTTCATCCGGCACAATACACAGTTTGCCGGGGCGTCTGTCCTTAAGGAGACTGAGCATCTCCATCGTCTCTTCAGCGGCCAGACAAAGATGTCTGCCATCCTTTGCACTAAGAACGTTATTATCAGAATAATCCTGTACAGCCTCCATTACCGATCTTTTGAGATCCGCAACCGGAACGCTCCAGTCCAGACCCATCATAAAATCCTGCATTTTTATTCCTCCTCACATTCTTAAAATATGCTTAGTCTATCAATATTCTTCCCTACTCTCAGAATGACAACAGCGAAAAGATTCTTTGTCACTACAGTCCTCAGAATGATAACAACAAAGGTCATCCTGAGGCTTTAGCCGAAGGATCTTTTTTCATATATCACTATGACCGACTGATCGTTTTTACGATTACAATGTATTATACCACAGTTTTGCCTTGCAAATGAGAAAAAGAATGATATACTTTATAAGTTAAATTTTTGCAGATCGATTCAAAGTAAATGACTAAAACTTCCCACATGTCATCCTGAGTGAAACGAAGGATCCTGAAAGAGTTAAATGATTTAAAAAGGTCATCTTTATAAAGATTCTTCGCTGCGCTCAGAATGACATAAATTGCCTATTTTATCATCATGTGGGAAGCTTTAGTAAATGACTGTAAATTAGTCAGTCAGAAATAAATTACGATTTATAGAGGAGTAAACCATGAGAAAAAAACATATCAAAAAAACAGCCCTGCTTCTAAGTACAACTATGATACTGGGCAGTGCCCATCCGGCATACGCTGCATCAGTACCTTTTGCAGACGGGCACACCTCCGAAGAGATCGTCTATGTAAGTTCCGAAAATGATGATCCCTCATATTGCGATGAGAGCAGCCAAAAAGAAAACAACCGGGGGGAAAATGACCGAAAAGAAAACGACCGTGAGGAAAACAGCCGGGAAGAGATACTGGGATCGGTGGATACAGCCTCGGGAGTGACTGAGGAAATGTGCCATTCCGAATACTGGTATGACAAAAATGAAGGCTTTGATCCTACAGATCCCGTCCTTGAAACCATGGATGAGATCCAAAAGCTCAATGAAGACACCCTGCATACCAAAGGCACCAACATGAACGATCTGGAAAACATGCCCGTAACCTACAACGCCCTTAAGCTTAAGGAAACTCTGGCAAACTGCATGCTAAGCAGCACCGACAGCAGGATCTGGGGACGTAAAAATTTTTACGCCGACCAGAAGCTCATCGACGATTCCACGAGCTACTGCCTGAACCTCTATAGGTCCATAAGCGAAAATGGTTACGATGACGAGGAAAGAGAAATTCAATACGCCGTCGCGGTAAAAAGAACGCCTCTTAAGATCGTACCTGTCGCTGAGTATATCGGTTTTTCTGCCACAGACGGCGATGACGAAAATATAAACTCAGCCATAAACGTAAACGAGCCCTTTATCATAAAACAGAAAACCACCGTGAGCGGAAATGATTTCTACTGGGGATATTCCGACAACTGTACGGGCTGGGTAGATGCAAATGACCTGGCCGTATGCAAAGACAAAGATGAGTGGCTGGACGCATGGAAGGTGGATCCAAAGGCAGATGATTTTGTCATAGTGACACAGAACCAGATCAGGCTTGAACCCTCCGTATATATTCCCGACACTTCGGAAGTAAAGCTCACCTTTGCCACCATACTAAAAAGCGTGCCCAAAGATGAAATGCCTGATTCCTTTATCGAAAGAGGCAGCTGGAATAACTATGTGGTATACCTTCCCACCAGGGATGAAGACGGAAAATATGTAAAAAGATATGCTTTCATCTCCCAGCACTATGATGTGCATGAGGGCTACCTTCCCATGACCCGGGCCAACATAATGGACGTGGCCTTCAACTCTCTGGGAGACCGCTACGGCTGGGGCGGAATGCTGGATTCCATGGATTGCTCTCTTTTCACCAGAAACGTGTACAAGTGCTTTGGACTGTACCTTCCCAGAAATACCAGCTGGCAGCAGCTGGTTCCGGGCAGGGCCTTCTCACTTGAAAACATGACGGATGAGCAAAAGCTTAAAGCCATCTACCGCATGCCCACCGGCACCCTCCTGTATTTCCCCGGGCACACCACCATCTATACCGGAACCGTTGACGGCATGGCCTATGTGATCTCAGATACAGGCTCACTATCCGACAGCGTGGGAGAAGTTAAGGTAAACAGCATGTATTCAGTACTCCTTAACCCCTTAAGTGTCAGAAGAAGAAACGGCACCACCTGGCTTTCCAACATAACCACAGCTGTGATGCCCATATCAAAGGAGAACTATGACCTGGTGCTTAAGAACATTGCGGACGATGCCGCAGGCAAAAATGATAAGCCTGAGCCTGAGCCCGCACCGACCCCTGAAAAAACAAAACGCGTATCCCCCATGAAGGGACAAAGCTTCGCCTCTTCCTCAGACACTCTGGCCCTTGATACCTTCCATCGGTCCATTAAGAAACTATATATCGACTTCACAAACGTAAAGGCTTCCGGAGTGGACACCCTGTCCGTATCCTGCATCAAAAAATCTGTCATCACCACAAAGGTATCCGTAAACAGTGTGGACTGCGACAGATCCGTGGCGAAAGTGAAGATCGACAAGAAGAACGGTCTGGCCACTGTAACCCTAAAAAAGAGCGGTACTGTTACCTTTAATATGACGGACGGCTCAGTGTATAAGGTGAACTTTACGGTAGATATGCCCAAGGCGCAAAAGAGCGCAAAGACCATCGGCGTTTCGGCAAATACTATAAAGGCACTCACCGTGAAAGATCTCTTCGGCACACAGATCGACGGTGGAAAACTATATGTCGAAAAAGACGCTCTTAACAATTCATCCGTATCCGGAAACACGCTTTTGGTAAACGCCGGATCTAAAAACAAACTGAAGATAAGCTACGAATATCTGGATAAAAAATACAGGATCAGCGTGAAGGTCAAATAGGTTCAACCGGTTTAAATCGATCAAATAAGTGCAGCCGGATAAGAATGAACTGACAAAAATATGTAACCGGATTTGATCAGAAAGAAGTGATCAAGTATAACATACCAAAGACAAGGGGCTGATGAAGCATGTAGATCAAAAGAGAATGCCTGCCGATAAAAGAAAGGGCAGGTACATCTTTTCTAAGATGCTTCATGGCTCCTTCTTTTTTACAAAAGATAAGATATGAACAAAGACCGCATATATACAATAAACTCCAGGGGAAAATAGGAAAATAATCCGATGATGAAAAACCGGCGAAGGGGAATCCAAAAAGTGTCGTGAGATAATTCCTGTATAATGCGGGGGGAAGGCTTATGAATACAGTGCTTCCAATCCCGATATATCCCTTCACCAGATTCTGGAACAGGATAAAAAGAATAAAAGAAATTATCAGAACCATAGGTGATAGGATCTCATTTTTTCTTAGCGCTCTGTGCACAAGAATACCGATAAAAGTGCTGATACCCAAAAGCCAAAGTACTCCGAATACATCCTTTGCATCGGGCATCAGAATACAGGTAACCAGAGTTATGAGCACGCCACAGCCAAGGGTGACCAGGCCGTGCTTTATATGATGCTTTCCGAGACAGAAAACAAAACCTGATATAAATATAAAAGTACAGCATATGCTCTTTTGCCAAATGACTGCGGGAAGCGCCTTCATGAACTCCGGCGAGAGCACGCCGAAATACACCAGATCCCAGCAGGTATGAAAAAGGACCATGCTGATTATGGTAAGACCACGAATAGAATCTATGAGGTTATAACGCGTACTTTCGGTTTTCATACTTAATAAGTACCTTTTTTAGTCACTTTACCATTAAGTCTTTAGTCAAGACTCAAAGCCAATTCTTCTGCACCACTCTGCATTTTTTCACCTGTCACATTTCTTCAATGCTATAATGTCACAACCTTTTATAAAAACGGTACCATGTATACCGGGATATAACTAATACCATTTTCCCTCTTATATTCTTTCGTATGAACAACGTATTTTTCGCATATACGACTCCTGAATTTATCACAAAACACATCCAACGACTTATGTCCTCTGTAATTTCCCGATTTCACCTCTATAGGACAAATCTTATTTCCCACCGAAGTCAGAAAATCTATCTCATACAAATGATTGGATGAATCACTTTCCATCGTGTAATAGAACAGATTATTTCCTTTGGCAACAAGCATCTGGGCAACGACATTTTCATAGACATAGCCCAAATTGGCTTCAAGTTTATCGGAAAGTAACTTATTATAAATT
>JAFRWW010000032.1 GCA_017441585.1 Lachnospiraceae bacterium | reverse complement strand
TCGGATGCAGTGCATTCCATGCCGTAACTATCACCCTGTCGTCAAAATATAAAAGCTTGTCGTCCGTAAGCGGCACGCACTCATCCGGGATTATCCTCTTTCGATATAATTTCGGTTCCGACATGTTACTACCTCCCCTATCTTAAGTTTTACCTGTCGACATCCTGCACTTTGGAATGACATCCTGCATTGTCATCCTGAGGCTTCAGCCAAAGGATTATTTCAGAAAGCCTTACTCTTCTACCGGTTAAACAGAACACTCAGTTTCTTCAATGTCTCCGCCGCGGCATTCAGATTTTCCAAAGATTTGTTCAGTTCATCCACATCGATGGCAGCCAGTTTTTCATTGAGTTCCACCACATCCAGATCATTTACTGCCTGATTGATAGCCTTCACATCAAGAGTATTTACTGTAGTGGACACCTGCTTCCAATCTATGTTTACAGCCTCCTGGTTAAAGATCTGAAGCGCCTTGTTTGCCGATGCCACATCTATCTTTGAAACATTTTCCACGGCAGGCCCAAGTGTATCCACAAATTCCAGCACAGGCTTAAACTGCATGAATATCACCACCAAGGTCACTATGAGAGCCCCCGTCAGCAGCGAACTTATCCCACAGCACAGCTGAGTAAACTTAAGTGTCTTTGCCAGTTTTTCGTAATCCTTGTTTTCCATGTTTTTCTCCCTTTTTTATTATTGTAATTACTAAAAATTCTTCTCATGTCATTCTGAACGTAGTGAAGAATCTTTTTCTGCCAGATCTATGGGATACTTCTATGCTTTAAAGATCCTTCGTTTCACTCAGGATGACACCATTCAAATTTGTTTCTATCTACAGCGAAAATCCCTTCTCCTTTGCATACCAGAAATACAGATTATCCACCGCCTGCTGCATATCCGTATACTCAAAGTCTCCCAGCTCCTCCAGTATCCTTTCATTGGATGCGGTGTACTCGTTGTTCATACCGTCCTTTGCAAAGATCACAGGCTGCTTTACCAGCCGCATGATCTTATCCTTCGTCTTTGCATCGGTATCCTCATCCTCCAGCATCTGCTCACGATACTCCACCGCTGCTTCATTTACCATATCACACAGCTGCTGCAGATTGTACTTTTGCCCTGACACCATGTTATAGGAATGATACTTAAGCTCGTCTTTAAATATGACAGCCATCAGCATCCTGACAAAATCCTCGATCCACAGATAATCAAAAAGCACATTCTGTCTCACCTCAAAAGGCCTGCCGGAAAGAGACCGAAGACACATATCGGAAATAAACCTGAATTCATATTCATATTTTCCGAAAAGACCGAATATCCTTAAATTATAGACGTTGTCGGACTGTTCAATGAGCCGGCCGCAGGTATATTTCATGAGGCCGTAAGGATCGGTGGGGATCAGCTGTATGACATCCGAACCGTTCAGCACCTCGCTGGACACGCTGTCCGGATCATCCAAAATTTCCTCTTTGGCGGATATGATATCATAATTCTTGTCATACTCCGCGCCGGAACCGGAATAGAACAGCCGTCCACACAGGTTTCTGTATTTGTAAAAGATCATGAAACTGCGCAGATTATAATCCAGGATTTTTGTCCCGTCCTTATTTTTGTCTACCGCATCCGTGTACACCGCGAAGTGCAGCACGATGTCAAAACGGACCGAACCCAGCCACTCGCAGACCGACTCCTCATCCAGCACGTTAAGCTGGCGGGACGTAGGCGCACAGAGCTCATATTTTTCCCCGTCCTTTTCAAAATACAGGGATTCAAAAGTGGATGTGACCGTGGAGATCGTATCCAAAATGATACGGGACGCCGGTCTCATCTCACCTCCCAGATTTTCCTTGATATATTCCGTCAGGTTACGGCCCACGAAACCGGAGCCCCCTGTGAGTAAAATTCGTTTCATTTATGTACTTTTCCTATCGGCTTACTTTTTTATCATCTGAAATCTATCAAGATCCTTCGCTACGCTCAGGATGACAAATACCCATGCTCAGGATGACAAATACCCATGCTCAGGATGACAAATGCCTATTCTCAGAATAACAAAAAATACCGGGTTATCACCACTTCTTCAAGTATGTCTTCCTCTCCATGGGATCCTGATTATTAATGACAGGATCCTGATAATAGGAATCGGACTTCATATGCTGTGTGGACACCTCTTCAAATATGGCGCCGCCCTCTGAAGAAAATCCGTGCATCTCTCCACGCATGACAGTCTGGATATCACCGGGCTTCATAAAGCGGTCGGGCTGTCCGTCAATGGTCAGTTTAAGATCTCCGTACAGAAGCTGGAAGGTCTCTTCCTTCACCTTGTGCGCATGTACGGGATGTACCTGTCCCGGAAGCACGATTATATATTTCTTGCAGTATTCCCTGTTGATTATGTTTATGATGATGGCGCCGTTTTTCCTGAAATGCTGCATGCCATAATGATGGGATATCTCCACCTCAAAATCACTGCCCAGAGCAATACCCGCCTCGTAAAGCATACCCTTTGCATCATGGACCGCCGACCTGACGATGCCGATGCCCGTCAGTTTTACGCTCTCCTTTATGGGAGCATTCTCCTCATAATCCATGGAGGCGGTCATGCCGCTCTTAAGCTCGCCCGAGGTGGTCTGTCCCTCCTGCAAAGGCATGGCAAAGAACACATCGTCAAAGGTAATGGGATCACCCTTTTTAATCCTGCGCTTAGCCCAGACACCTCTCTCCAGAGAGTGGAGCGAATCCAGTTCCGCCTGTGAAATGTACTTATCTCCCGGCTTTTTGAGTGCACAGATATTGCGGGCTCTCAAAATACTCTCCACCCATCTATCGCACTGCTCTGGATTCATGGAATAAGCGTTCAGCTTAATAGTCTCCGTAGGCAGGCCCACATGTCGCTCAAAGATGCGGGCGCCCTTGGCCGCAGCCATCATGGGCACTATATTGTCATCCGGATCCTCATGTCCCGAGTAACCGATGGTCACATCACGGTAACGCCTGCTCATCCTGTCGATAAAATCAAGCTGCAGCCTGTCTTCAGGCGCCGGATATTCCGCTATGCAATGCAAAAATGCAAAGGTCACTTTTCTGTGGGAAAAGAAATTATAGAGCTTATCTATATCGGAAAGCTTCTTTCCTCCGGTGGATATGATCACAGGTTTCCCTGACTGCTGCACCTTTTCCAGCAAAGGCCAGTCAAGAGCCGAGCAGCTGGCTACCTTTATGATATCGAGTCCCTGATCCAGACACCACTCCACGCCGGTCTCATCAAAGGGCGTGCTCATGGTCAGCATCCCCTCTGCCCTAACCGCTTCCACCAGTTCGCAGAACTGGTCATAGGTCAGCATGGTGGATTCAAATCTGGGAATGTGCTTAAGATCCGTCCTGCCCTTGTAATCAGGATGGATGAAATTCGGAATATCACGATACTGCAGCTTTACCGCAGCCTTTATGTTATGCTTTCTGGCGATCTTTCCCATCTCGCGGATTATGGCCTTGCCATGCTCCACGGATCCCTGATGCGAATTCGCCATCTCAAAAATGATCAGATCATCAAAAATTTCCCGTCCCATTTTCTACCTCCTGATATTGTTTTTATAATTCTCCCCAACTGTCATTCTGAGGGATTTATCCCGAAGGATCTTAAAGACACATGTGTTGTAAAGATCCTTCCCTCCGGTCAGGATGACATTGATAGACGTCTTATCCTCTCATACACTCTTTTACATGCATTAAAATCCGGCTCGTCAAACATCCTCTCACGTGACTTTTGCCTTGCGGCCAG
Source organism: Lachnospiraceae bacterium (assembly GCA_017441585.1). Classification (GTDB taxonomy): domain Bacteria; phylum Bacillota; class Clostridia; order Lachnospirales; family Lachnospiraceae; genus UBA1753. The sequence goes on along the minus strand of JAFRWW010000032.1, from coordinate 22,807 downwards.
ACATTCATCCTTCTCAAAAGCCACATCCATACAGGACATCAGCTCGTCCATATCTGTGGCCTTAAGCTCCGGCATGTATTCATCCTGACTGATAAAATAGTCCCGACTGTTTTTCTCATACTCGGCCCTGTCATAGTCAAAAGCCACCACCGGCCGGTCAAGCAGCATATAATCAGTATACACCGAAGAGTAATCCGTAACAAGCATATCTGCCCATCCCAAAAAAGTATATACATCCACTTCATCCGGCACGGTCAGGATCCTTTCAAAATGAAGATCCTTAAGAACCTCCTTTATCACGGACTTGGGATGGGGTTTTATCACAAAAAGATAATCCCTCTGTGACAGATACTCATTAAACCGCTCCATATCCATCACCTTCATAAAATCCTTTTCCGAGGCTCTGAAGGTGGGCAGGTAAGTGATAATCCGGACTGCCGGATCGCTCCGCTTAAACAAAGCCAGTTCATCCACCAGTTTCTCTTCCAAAGGCGTCAACACCTTAAGCATGGGATGGTTCACGTCAGAGAGCACATCGCACCTGGGATACCCTGCATTTATTATATGTCCGGGCTTCAGTTTAAACGCCTTCTCAAAATACTTTCCCATCTCTTTTGAGGTGCACAGCACATGATCCGTAGGCTTTTCATCGGAAAGAGTGCGGGGAAGGGTACACCATTTTTCATAAGCATTTTCGGGATGCCTTACCTTATCATGGATATTGTCATGATTTATCCGTTTATTGCCCACGCCGTGCCAGAGGTTGACCTTTAGGGCACCTCCCGACTGCCAGAAATTAATATCCTTGGAATAATTGTCGTATATGTAGACTTTGGCCCGAAGCGCCAGCCATATACCTTTAAGAGAATGATAATGATATGCTTCCAGACCTTTTGAATTCAAAAAAGAAATGACTTCCTTATTGTGACTGATCCAGACAGGTCGGACCAAAGCTTTACCGTCATCACGGCTCCGGCTGTTCACATACAGATACAGATATCTGGGATTATCCGCAAATCTCCTGCCGAAAGTACTTCCGAAAAGCCACAGATTATTATCTCTGGGCATCAGAAAGGATGCTCCATACAGGGGCAGCAGTAAAAGCTGCCCCCAGTATTTGATTTTCTGCGCGATCACATTCATGAAATCAGTTTATCACGAATCCCATACTCTGTTCAATCCTGAAAAACACGATGTGAAGAACGCCCGGATATTTGCGAATATCGCCATTTTGTGGTAAACTGTTTTGCGTTGCTTTTCAATTCAGCATAAAGAGGTTTAATTATGGAAAAAGTATGTATTATCTTAGCGATCATCATCTACCTCGCGGTTCTTCTTTATCTGGGCTTCAAATACTCAAAAAAGAACCTGAGCGTCAGCGACTACTATCTGGGCGGCAGGAAACTGGGCCCCTATGTAACCGCCATGAGCGCCGAGGCTTCGGACATGTCTTCCTGGCTCCTTCTGGGACTGCCTGGCGTGGCTTATGCCAGCGGTATCTGTGATGCTTTCTGGACAGCCCTGGGTCTTGGAATCGGAACTTATCTCAACTGGCTGCTCTGCGCAAAGAGACTCCGCCACTACACCGAGATCACCGGTTCCGTTACCGTACCCGACTTTTTCGAGAATCGTTTCAGGGATAAATCCCACATACTTATGGCTGTTTCCGCTATAGTCATCGTGATCTTTTTCATTCCTTATACAGGATCCGGCTTTGCCGCCTGCGGTAAGCTTTTTTCATCACTCTTTGGAATTGATTACTTTGTAGCCATGATCATCTCGGCAGTAATAATAGTGACCTACACTGCAGCCGGCGGCTTTCTGGCAGCTTCCACCACAGACTTTATCCAGTCGGTGGTGATGTCCGTAGCCCTCATCTGCGTGGTATGTTTCGGAGTCAGCTGCTGCGGTTCCACCGCCGTGATCTACGACTATTCCCATTCACTTGACGGATTCATGAGCATCTCATCCATGTTCTCCGACACGGGCGCAGTTCCCTATGGTCCCATCACAGTACTTTCCACCATGGCATGGGGACTCGGATACTTCGGCATGCCCCACATACTCCTTAGATTCATGGCCATCGAGGATCCCAAAAAGATCAAGCTTTCACGCCGTATCGGAACCGTGTGGGTATTCATCGCCATGTCAGTAGCCATCGCCATCGGCGTCATCGCAAGATGCATGTCACATGTGGGAGCACTCGGAGAAGCGGACAATTTCCTGGCTGATCCCGAGACCGCGGTTATCGAGATAGCAAACCTGCTTTCGACACATGGTGTCCTGGCAGCCTTCCTGGCAGGCGTGATCATGGCCGGTATTCTGGCCTGCACCATGTCCACCTGTGACTCACAGCTTCTGGCAGCTTCATCTTCCATTTCGGAAAACATCCTGGTTTCCGTTCTGGGAATAAAGATAGACGAAAAGAAAAAGATGATCATCGCAAGAGTGACTCTGGTCATCATCTCCATCATAGGAATGATCATCGCAAGAGATCCCGCCAGTTCAGTATTCAAGATCGTATCCTTTGCATGGGCAGGTTTCGGCGGCGCCTTCGGTCCCGTCATGCTGCTGGCTCTCTTCTGGAAGAGGACCAACACTCCCGGTGCCATCGCAGGTATGATAAGCGGCGGCGTAATGATCTTTGTATGGAAGTTCCTGGTACGTCCCATGGGCGGCGCCCTCGACATCTACGAGCTGCTTCCCGCCTTCATTGTCAGCCTGCTCTTTACGGTAGCTGTAAGCCTTGCGACCAAGGAGCCTGACAAGGAGATCCAGAAAGAGTTCGACAAGGTTTTCGAACTGAGCAAATAAATTTATAAGTAACAAAGTTAAAGGCCGGTACTTCCATAAGTACCGGCCTTATTTTATATCGCTTTCATCTGTTCGATTCCCTTTTTGATCATCTCAAAATACTCCCGTCCGTTCCTGACTCCTGCCAAAAGCTCTGCACGTTCATCAGCCTCGCTTTCATACACACGGTCCATGATCGTAGTCATCTCCTCCTGGACCAGACATTCCACATAATAAGTGACCCCCCGATCCTTTATGTCTTCGGAAATATCCTTGGTCCTTGCAAACAGCTTTGCAAATCTCGGGTTTCTGTATTTATTGTCTATGATAGTTTTTTCCATCTCATCGTAGACCTTAAGAGCCTCCCTGACTTTATCTTCCAGATACGAAAGCTCTCCCTTCGTCTCAGACATAAAACGAAGGAAATCCGTTCTTTGTGCCTCCTTCATCAAAGGCTCACCCTTTGCAAAAAAGTCTTCCGCATCAAAGGTTGCGCCACAGTATTGTTCTATGGCTTCCGACAAAGGCATCTGTACACAGCCCTCTATCCTGGCTCCACCCTCGGTTGAGTTTATCACATTGATATCCGGCCTTGCCATCATCTTTCTTTCAAACCATTTCCTGTAAGTCACAAATTCTCCGCTGGATCTTATCTGCCCGCCATAATAGCCTTCCACCATACATTCATTAACGGAAAGATCCATATCCCACGAAGCCCTGAGGCTCCCCTCTGCGTGACTCTTATCTCCTGTGTAGGCCAGATCCTGACCCACCAGGATAAAATCCGTAACCCCGATCTCCAGCAGAAAGCTCATGGCCGTAGTAGCCACCGATCCGCCGGTCTTTAACTTCGGCAGTTTTATACCCTGTTCTTCCAGATACGAATTGATATGCGGATTTTCGCCCTTTTCAAAATACAAGGCTCCCCTGTGTCCCTCAAAAGCCACGGCGGTAGTATCTATATCACAGCCCATGGCTATATCCTTCATCAAAGGATTTGTAAAATGTCCCGGGTTCTTTTTGGCGTCCACGCAAAAGAAGATATCCGGCTTTATCCCATGATTCAAAAGCACCGACACCGCCGAGTCCGCAGCGGCTATTATGGCGTGTCCCTTTGCCTTTTTAAGTTCCTCCACATTTTTGGAAAGAGAAGGACCGCTGGATACTATGATGCCGGTGACGCCTCCCGGAAGCGATGAGCTAAAAGATGACTTAAGCGACGCTATGCTGAGGCTCTTTGCCAGAAGCGGTGCATTGTTAAAGGAATTGATCACAAAGCTTTTGCCGAAGCGGGCCATCACATCGCGGTTTGCCCGCATATAACCGGTCACTTCATTGAGAGTGGAATGAAAATACTCATAGGCTTCGGGATAGAGCTGCTTATAATTCAGATGATCCAGGATCTTAAGGACCTTAAGATCCGTATAATCCAGATGGTCGGCACTGACGTAATAAAGATCCCCCTCTGATTCAATGACCTCCTCCGTCTGAGGGAACATGATGATCACCCTCTCATCTTTGATGATCCGTGACAGGTCAAAATATTCCATCACATATCTGAAAAGCATGCAGTCAGGCTCATAGATGAGCAGCATGGAATCCTCACAAAGCCGGTCAATGATGCGCTCTGCATACATTCCGTTTCCCATGCCGAACATGATATATTTTGAATTATACTCACTGTTAAGCCCTGCCTCCCATATATCCAGAAGCGACTCGGAATCATACATAGAATCCAGATTAAAGATCATGTCGTCCTTTATTCCGTACAGGATCCTGCGTCCCTCTATCTCCTCGCTTCCGAACATGGGCGCCTCGGGAAAGCATTCAGAGCATCTGTTCATAAGCTTAAATATAAGGGGGCGGGAAGATTCCAGCGCTTTTAAATTCTTTTCAAAATATGAACTCATGCTATCCCTGCCTCCTTCACGGTCTGCTTAAGCAGTTTAAGATTACCTTCCATCTCAAATTTAAGGGCGTCCGCTGCCAGGAAATAATCTCCCCTTCCCAGAGCATCCAGAATACGCTTTAATTGCTCCGGCCAGTAATTCACATCATCCTTATATTCGGACATCCTCTCATCCATATACACCCCCATGATAGCGGGAAGCGCTTCTGTCAGAGCTGTTGACAATATATGCATTTCACCGACGATACGGTTTTCATTTCCGCTCATCAGGATCAGAAGGTATTCGTCTATGCTTTTTTCAAGGTTGTCGATGATGTTGATTATCTCCATAATATACCTCTTTAAGATTCTTCGTCGCTTCGCTCTTTAGAATGACAAATGATGTGATTCCAATTTGCCCCCGATTTTACATCGGGGGAGCCCAGTCCTTCATCCTAAGGGGTACCACGAAGTGGGGGATTCCTTAGGATAATGCTTTGAGCGACTTCAGAGCTTCTCCGGAAGGAGAAGTTACCTAACCAAAAAACAGGGGTGCCCGCGGGCACCCCTTTAAAACTCAGGTAACGATCAGAACTTATGATCCATAAACTGCGCATCCTGCACCGTGCCGCCCGTCATGCTCTTATAGTATCCATTGGCCACCTGCATGGAATTCCTGGACTGTCGCACCTTCTGATGCTCGTTTCTGAATCTGTTCTTAAATTTTGTGTCATTACGCCTTTCGATAGCTTCCAGGGATGCACCCAGGGACGTGATCTCGCCGATCAGCGTCTGCATATCCCTGATCTCACCCACATGTGCGGCCCGGTCATTCATGAGAGTTTCCCTGGCTCTGTCATACACGGCTTCAAAACCGCTGTCCAGAAATCTCAGATCCACTATCAGCTTTGATTTTTCATCCATGACGGCGTCGAATCCATCCGTATCAAAGTCCGGCTGATCCAAAAGATATCCCTGCTCTTCACTCTTTTTAATGAGCTCATTCAGGATGATTATCTTTTTCTTGAGGCTCTCTATCAATATGGCGATATAGTTTTTTGTACTCAATGGCCAAATCCCCTTATACTCGCGAACAAACTTAATAATAATTTTAACTCTTCACCGCGGTATATGCCTCCAACGAAAATCCTTTGCCTATCGGCAAGTATTTTCGTTATCCGGTATTACTTACCTGCGGTCCTCATAACCTCTTTCCAGGTATCCCTCATGGTACGAAGATGCTCTATAGCCTCCTCCAGGGGCTCTTTTCTCTTGTATGTGTTAGCCTCTACCAGGAGCTTTCGGATATAGACATATACATTGTCAAAATCCTGAGCTACGGGATACTTGTGATTAAGTGTGGCGCGAAACTCATCTATTATATCCTGCGCCCTTCGCAGATTATTATGAGCTTTCTGAACATCATTCTGTTCTATGCCGGTAAGTGCTATATTACAAAATCTGATAGCACCTTCATATAACATGAGCGTCAGCTCCCCGGGAGACGCTGTCATGATCTTGTTGTTCTGATACTGCGCATAAGGGTTATTCATTGCCATTTAAAATACTCTCCTCTATATACTTTAATAGTTAAACAATCCGGTTATCGCACTGGAGCTGTTCTGAAGCTTGGTCAGCGCAGTCTCCATAGCTGAGAACTGTTTGTAGTACTTATCCTCGATATCACCCAGCTTCTTTTCATAATCGGAAAGAGCCGTCTTATACTTGGTGTACTGTGTACCCATGGCCTTGTCATCATAGAAGCTTCCGTAGCTGCTGTTCACGGAAGAAGCAGCCTTCTTTGACAGGGTGGAATACATATCATTGGTCAGCTTTGTAAAGAATTCCTGAACTGCATCGGGATCCGCTGCGATCATAGCCTTGAGCTTATCCTCATTTCCGGAGGTCTCATTATCATCCGGATCACCATCGATATGATACACGCCCTTTTCATTGGCTCCTGCCAGGAAATAGCTCATGGTCTCTATACCAAAGGATGCTAACGAATACTGCTTGCCGTTGATCTCGTAAGCGCCCTGCATGCTGCGCTTCATGGTATCTATCATGGAGCTTAAGTTCTCATCCCTGCGAAGCAGTGAATCCTTGATCTTTGTATCCCAGGCCTCTATTTCCTTTTCGGACATGGCAGATTTCTGCTCATCGGTGAGGATGTCATAATCCGTAGCCTTGTCGGCATTGTACTTGGTATCCATTTCCTTTATCAGGTCGTTATACTCCTTGATAAAGTTCTTAATGGTCTTGTAAATACCGTCGGTGTCCGTGCCGGTGGTAAGAGTGATGGTGTTATAATCCTCGGCCGTAAGCTGATCGGCAGGTTTTGATTTTGCCTGATCGGTAAGACCGGTGGTGCCGGTACAGTTAATGTTCAGACCGTTGATATCAAAGGAGTTGGTCGAGCTCTCAAAGAATGCGCCGTTAAGATAGATCTGAGCGTTCTGTCCGGTAATACGAACGGGAGCATCCGAACCGGTCGCTGCAGAAAAATCACCGTTTATTGCAGCCTTAGCCGTGTTGACCTTATCATTCAGGAATGACAATGTGTCAGACTTAAGAAGATTCGTAGCTTCGCCAACATTACCCTCTTCATCTACACCAACATACTGCTTTGCATCCTCTATCTTAGCCTGATTGGAAGCGATCTCTTCATTAGCCTTATCTATCTCTGCCTGGATTGCTTCCTTATCCGTAGCTGTAAGGGTATCATTCTCTTTCTGAGCGTTAAGGTCTTCAATCTTTTTATTGAGCGTCTCGATGGCATCCTGAGCATTAACTACAGTCTCCTTATAGGAAGACACTCTGGATGCAAGCTCCTTATCATAGATGCTGCGGGCCTGTTCATCAGCGATCTGACCTTCACCGTTAGTGGTAGTAAAATCATAATTTGCCCACTTCTGATAGCTGGCATACTCGGCACTGCCCTCTTTTACTCCTGAGAAAAGTCCCAGTTTTGAAAGAGCGCTCATGGCATCGGAGCTGTCACCCATCAGCTGAAAATCAGCGTCCGCGCCGGAATTTTTGGCACTGACAAAGATACGCTGATTGGTGGCGTCAAAGTTGGCATTGACGCCTGACTTACCCAGCTTATCCACCAGATCGGAAACCTTTGTATTACCGTCGATCTTTATCTGTGTGGGCTCACCGCCATCGGATCCCTTGACTGTGATACTGGTGGAACCTCCGGTATATCCCAGTTCCGACAAAGTGGTATTGCCGTCGGCCTTTGTACCGTTGGTCTTTTTAAGCACACCGCCGGTAAGGTATCCGGCCTGGGCCTGCTGCTTTATCGCCAGAGTCTGTGTGCCCAGAACCGCCTTGGAAGACGCCGTTACCGTAGCCTTTGTGGCATCCGAAGCCGTAGTCTTTTTCGTGCTGTAGGAGGACGAAAATCTCAGGTTGCTTAAGGCCTTCGAATAAAAATTCTTTATCTTTGTATTCATGGAACTCCATGCATCCATCTTCCATGAATACTTCGTCATATCATTTATCTTCTTTTGTTTTGTTCCGTTGTAGGCACTCATCAGGTCTGTGATCATGGACTCAGTATCAAGACCGGACGCCATGCCTGTTAATCTGATTGACATATTGGTATCCTTTCCGACCTACGGTCTATCTCTTCTCGTCAACGAGGATCCCCGCCATCTCCCATACTTTGGCTATCATATCCAGAGTCTTGTCGGGGGGAAGCTCCTTGATCACCTTATCTGTGTCCTTGTCCACGATTTTAATGGTCACCCTGTTGGTTTCTTCATGAATGCCATACTTCGCAATGGAATTACTCATCTTCTTGTTCATGTCTTCCACTGCTTTTTTCAGTTTCTCGCTGTCCTTCTTCGAGTACTCGCTGCTCTGACCACCACTCTGCTCACCTTCATCTGCAGCTTCATGAGCGGCTTCTACAATGCTGGTAGTGGAATCGGGGCGGACAGAAACATCCTGCAAGGTCTCTCCTTCCATGGCGACCTCGGCAACAGGGCGGGTTACGGGCTGTGGCGCCTGTACCGTAGCCATTGTCTGATATGCAGACGTACTGCTGATCCCTTCTATAGCCATCTTAATCACCTCCTTGTAATATGGCTGTTTAACACCCGTCCTTAGCCACGGCGCACAAATGCGGACAGGTATATGTATCTTTATGTTTTATCGGACAAATATGCATAAAGGTTAACACATTTTTACAAAAAAGTGGTCAATTTTCAAATATTTCGAAAAAAGAGGCTCCCGCCGGGGAGCCTCTGATGTGATCATATCAGTTTATTCAGTGCATCCACATCCGAGGTGGACATGGACTCCTTATTTACTTCCTGGATCTGCTGATATATCTCCTTTCGATATATGGACACCTCCCTGGGAGCTTCGATTCCTATCTTTATCTGGTCTCCCCTGATATCCAGGATCCTTATCTCTATGTTATTATTCAGGATAAGTGCCTCATCCTTTTTTCTGGTAAGTGCAAGCATATAAACCTCCGTAATAGCCCCCGATTTTATCCTACTACTCCGCCGCTGCGGCGCTCTCTTCCTTTAACTTCTTAAGGGTTTCATAAATAGGATACTTGATCTTATAATCCTCGCTCTCAAGTATGATCTGGCAGCCCTTGCGGTTAGCTGAATTGATGATTATGGGAGCCTTGAGATTAACGGTCATATCTTCTATCTTGCCCTTAGGAATAGTCATGGTCACCAGCACCATCATCTCATCGGGATTGAGATCTCCCAGAGGTTTCAGTGCTTCTTCATCCACCTCGGGATTATACTCCGAACATACCACCAGCGGATTGATGACAGGGAGCGCAAAAGCTGGCTCATCCAATGATACGAACCAGGCTACACTTGCATCTTCTCTTTCACTGTTAAAGACTATCGCGAACTTATTCAGATCAGGGAATCCTATGATTCCGTTATCCATCTCTATGATCTTCTCATCAGCGATCTCGATTTCCCCAAATACTTTTGTATTAACCTTCATGTACCTTCCCCTTTCTTAAATATATTTGTAAATCCTTGCTTACTATGTTACCCCCTGTACGGACGACGTCACGCCATCACGTGATGTAATTATATCATCATTTCGCCGGTGAGTAAACCATCAGATATAATTAAGCAGGTTCTGCTGGCTTATCTTACCTGTGGCCATGAGGGCTGCGTTATAATTCATCTCTGCCTCGTTCACGTCTATTACCACATCCGTGATCTCCACATTTTCATTTTTATCTGCCAGCTCCATGGCAGTGGTCTTCAGATCCAGAAGCCTGTTCTTTACCAGATCCATCCTCTCGATCCTGGTGCCCACCGTGGTCCCGGCCAAAGTAGCCTTTTCTATATAGGATGAGAAAGTAGTCAGTCCGTGCTCAAACATCCTCTGAAGCCTGTCATTCACCAGATCCTTTTCCTTATTGGCCGCATCAAAAGTCTTCTGTACATCCGCCCTGTCGGCTGCGCTCAAAGTGGGATCGGCCAGCTTGGCCTCCAGCTTCGAAACCTTGGCGTCCGCATTATTGCACTCCTCAATAGCGATGGTAAGCTCCTCGATGTCCCTGCCGATGCCATGTACATAAAGCTCTGAGGCAAAGGTGTTGATCTGCATCTGCTGATTGGTGCTGATATCATAATTTATGGCGTCATCATGAGAATCAAAGGTGATTCCGCCGGGCGCATCATCCGTATACAACCTGCAGTCAAAATAATGCTCAGGCCTTAAGTCACCCTGCTTCCAGGTGCTCTTATCGTATGATACCTCTATCTTGTCATCGGGCTCTTTCTTTGAGATACTATCTGCCACATTTTTGCCGAGGATCAGTTCCCCTGTCTGAGGGATAAAATAAACCTGGTCATCACCGGGATTGTAAACCTGATCCAGATACTCGTCATAGGTCATGGTAGACGGATCATAGGTTATGCTCTGTGCGGCTATGGTATCCAGCACATTTTTCTTATAGGGATCATCGGGATCATAACCTGCCTCGCCCTTTTCATAATAACGATATATCTCTATGGTAGGAACCGTGCCCGGATCCAGATCATCATAGGCTAACCTCAGTCTGGAAACCTCAGCCGAATCCACATCCTGCATTTTCACCGATCCGTCTGCATTCGTAACCTGATCGCTGGTGAGCTTGCCGGATATATGTGTCACCTGATCCATATCAGCCTTACTGAAGGTCTCCGTGATCCCCTTATATGCAAAGGTATTTCCCTTGAGGTCCTCATCCTGGACTACCAGATCGGTGCTGGTCCTATATCCCGTAAAAAGAGAACGGCCTGCATAATCCGCATTACCGTCATCATAAATCTGCTTTGCCAGAGCCTGCAGCTCGGAGAGGATGGCGTTTCTCGACTCCACCGTATTGGTCCCTGTGGCGCCGGTAGTGAACTTTGACTTCATGGAAGTAAGGATCTCCTTTGTACTCTCCACCGCATCCTGGGTAGCCTGAAGCCATGCATTGGCGTCATTTGTATTTCTGTCATAATACTGGGTGATCTCCGACAGATTGGAGCGGAGCTTCAGCGCCCTTATGGCTGTCACCGGATCATCGGATGGCCGCACGATCTTTTTGCCTGAAGCCATCTGATTGTTGAGCTTATCCAGATATTCCTTGTTGGAATTGATATTCCTCAAGGTATTGTTATTCATCATTTTATTGGTAATTCTCATAACTTACCTCCTAACCTGCCCCCGATTTTATATCGGGGGAGCCCGTCGCGGCTTTGAGCGACTTCAGAACTTCTCCGGAAGGAGAAGTTACCTATTTGCCCCCGTCGGTAATGTCACCAGGACTCCTCCCACTTCGTGGGCCCCTCCTCATGACGAATCGTCGCCGCCATGCAAAATCATGACTTCGTCATGATGGCGGCTCCTAAACTCCCGTCTGATTGATCAGCCGGTCATATATCTCCGTCATCACCTGAATCATCTTCGCCGAAAGATTATATGCATTCTGATACTTGACCAGATTCAACGCCTCTTCGTCATTATCCACGCCTGAAACCGATAATCTCTGGTTATCCACGGCATTCATGATGTTTGTGTAATTCTTCTGGAAGGAGTTTGCCGAGCCTGCATTCAGCGCCACATCACCCAGCACACAGTTCAAAAATTCCGCCGACGTACATCCTCTGAAGAAATTCTTCTGATCTTTAAGCTTTTCCAGCTCATCCACCACCTCCGAAGAAGAAAGATTTATATCACCCTGTTTTTTGGTGGTGGCCATCCTGGTCACATCGCTCAGTATATAATCGCTCACTGCAAAATTTGACGCCGTCAGCTGATAATATGAATCGGATGTGCTGCTCCTCCCCCGCACTGCCAGGGAAGACTCATCCACTGTTTTTGTGTCGGGATAATTATATTCTTCAGTAAAATCATAATATCCTTCACCGGTAGCCCCGTTCAGATCCTTTGCCACAAAAAATGCCACCGGATCTTTATTTTCAGCAGAACTGCCTGCCAGGGAATTCCCGTTCATGTCCTCACCGGTCTGCTCCGTAGTATTAAAGTTCTTCGCGAAGAGACGTACCCACTCATTCATCTGCTCCTGATAGTAGGGTATTCCCTGATAGGATACCTGGGGACCTACCGCAGCAACGGTATAATCCGGATTTGCGGGATCTGAAGCGGCATTGATCTTATTTATAAGAGTTTTAAGGCCTTCCATGGTTCTGGAGGAACCATTGTAATCCACAAACTGCTCATCATCGGGACTCATGTAGAAGGTATATACCAGATGATCTCCGTCCTGCTCCACCTCCCAGCTGTCATATTTATACTCTGTGGCTCCTACGGTCAGAAGACCGGTGGGATTCAAAGTACACTTGCTGGTATCCTGAAGAAATTCGTCCGTCGCCTTGGTGATGACCTTTACAGTGCCTTCCTCATCACCGTTTTCTATTCTTCCGTGAAAATATTCACTGTTGTTTCCGTCCCTGATCTGCAGCAGACTCTTAAGCTGACCGCCGTAATTAGTATTTGCGGGATAATACTGTGTGCCCGTATCCTTCCAGTAAATATCATACAGACCGTCGGCGTCCGACTGGTTAACCTTATTCCAGCTGTCTCTGGATCGCAGTTCCATGGTCCTGTAATCATAGCCCTCTACCAGAGTCTGGTTACCGGAGATGATCACCGTATATTTGTATGCTCCCGCAAAGTCACCGATGGGCTTGCCATCCTCATCCAGCATATCATTGGTGTAGATAGGGTCCTCCATTACGGTCACATCCACATACTGCGAAAGCTCGTCCACCAGCTGGTTTCTCTGATCTCTCAACTCATTGGCGGTGGTGCCCTTGAGCTCGATTATATTTATCTGATGATTGATGTTTGCGATCTTGGCGCCCAGGGAATTGATCTGATCCACCACAGTCCTTATCTGATCGTTTGCATCTGTCTGTATCTTCCTTAAATTATCCGAGGTGGAATTAAAATATTCGCACAGAGCCTTTGCCTGTGATACAAAGTTAGTCCTCACAGAAGTTTCCGAAGGGTCATTCTGCAGATCCTCCATACTCTTAAAGAATCTGTCATAAAGAGTGGAAAATCCCAGTATGGTCTCTCCGTCATCATTGAACAGATTCTCTATCTGGGCGTTATACTCCGACTTGACATTATACTCACCTACGGAAGTGGCTGCACTTCTGTATTTGATATCATAATAGGTATTCCTGATCTGCTCTATGGAAGTGACGGTGGTACCTGCTCCTGCCATACCGTAGGTGGTATAGGTGCGCAGAGCCTGGGCCGCAGTCTGATTCGTCACCTGTCGGGAATATCCCTTGGTCTCGGTATTTGCGATATTATTTCCGGTGGTATTGAGGGCAGCCTGATATGCCGTCAATCCGCTGTATCCGATCTGTAATCCAAAAAATTGTGAAGGCATGCTGTTCCTCCCTTATATTTTCTCCGCCAGGAGAAGTTACATTATTATGTTCCTAATGTATTGATCAGATGACTCAAAAGCTCATTCACCGCATTTATATAACGGCTGGATGCGTTATACGCATTCTGATACATGATCATGTTGCTGAGTTCTTCGTTGTCAGACACTCCCAACACCTGCTGTCTGGAATCGTCGATCACTTCGACGGTCATATTCTGCGCCTGTGAGGTCACATTGTAAGCGTATCCCACGTTGGCCGCCTCACCTATGAGACTCTTGTAAAAATCCATATAATTGACCGGCGTATTTAAATTGGGGTTCAAGGTGTCAAAATCATCTGCAAAAAGAGCCACCAGCGCATCCGCCATCTCCCTGTTTTCTTTATTATCCGCCGTCATGAACCCCTTTGTGTAGGATATATTTGCAGCGTCGGGATTTATGACCTGTGCTCCCAGCTGGTTATACTCCTGCAAAAGCAGAGGATTTATCTTTAAATTGGCTGTGGTATACCAGCTTTCCTTTGCCGCGAACTTCCACTTCGCCAGATCGTCAGCCGTTCCCGCCTCTCCGTCACCGTCCGTGTCGCTCCCGTCAAACTCATCGTCCACAGGTGCAAAAGGCTCGGTGGACTTTTGGGGATCCAGAGTACCCTGTCTTAAGAAAACACTGATGCCGGCCTGATATTTTTCACCGCTGTTCTTTTTCAAAACGGGATTGAACAGATTATTTATCTCAGTGGTTATACCATGTATCAGCTTGTCAAACTCCGCCATGGAATTCTGGATCAGAGATTTATTCACGGTCTTGTTATACTCGACCACATCCTCATCATAGGCTTTGAGCGCCGCATTATAATCTGCCTGGGACGTGGCCGTCAGCCAGTTACCGTCCTCATCCTGATAATCGGCCACCTCCGGTTTTTCGGGTATGTCGGTATAATAACCTCTGTCCGTTCCTCTGGCCTGAAGTATAGCCCTCAAACCTCCCACGTCCGTATAAGCTGCGGAATCTATCTCTCTGGTCAGATCAAAAACCTGAACCTTATCTCCGTTAAGATCCGTATCCCTGAGCCACACCACATCATAGAATCCTGTGGTGGGCTCAAGCTTAGCCTCCATCTCGCTCACATATTTGGGAGTCACGAAATCCCTGTGCTCAAACTGGACATTGACCGTGCCGTCCCAGTTCTCCTCGACAGTTATATAACCATAGGACGAGAGCTCATCCAGGAGCTGGTTGCGTGCATCCCTCAGATCGTTGGCCTTTTCCCTGCCACCGGTCTCCACGGACTTTATTTTCTGATTTAACTCATGGATTTTGTGACCGTAGTCATTTATGGTGTCTACGGTATCTCTGACTTTTTCGTTGAGAATATCCTGATATGATGCAAGGCCGTTGTATACAGCCTGTGCCTGCTCCAAAAAGGAGGCACACGTACTAATGAAGAGGCCCTGATTTGTGGCGTTGGCGGGATCCTTCTGCAGTTCCTCGGCCGAAACCCAAAGCCCAGATAGCGCATCCTGAAATGCCACTCCCTCCATCTCACCGAACAGCGTATCCAGCTCGACTGCCGCCTGATATCCCTCTTCGTAGTACGATGCCCTGCCGTTTTCTATGCGATATGTACGGTCCAGAAAATAATCCCTCACCTGACGCACCTGGGCATAAGACACGCCCAGACCGGTCTGTGATTTGGAAATATAGGACTCCCCGACATTTATATATGTCCTGTCAGCCTGGACCACCTGCTGACGTGTATATCCTGTAGTATCTATATTGGAAAGGTTATGGGTCACGGTATGAAGGGCATTCTGACTGGTCTGAAGCCCCGACTGACCTACGTATAAACCACTCATTAATGACATAGGACATTCCCCCCTGTATAAAGTCCCTTCAGGACTTTGAATCGAAACGGCTGACACCCGCCGGGAACGAGCCCTGGATGTACGCTCCGTTTCTGTTATAATCACCCGTCTCCGGTCCCGAGGATGCTGCCTGCATGAGATTCATATCAAACTGGATCATCTCCAGTGACAGCTGGATGAGACCTCTGTTCCTCTCATTTATGGTCTTCATCTCTTCCACGGTGACCTTAAGCTTTTCGTATATCTGCGAAAGCGCCTGCTTTTCCTTTTCCTGACGATCCAGCAGCTTTATGAGCTCAGGTACCTTAAGGGTCTGAACATCCTTGTTCAATACACAGGCTATGTCTGTAAGCACCTCTTCCCTGTGTTTGTCAAGGACGGTGATACGGTCCACAACCGCCTGTTCTTCATCCGTGATCTTTGCCAATGACTCCACATCACCCTTTACTATGATGGGAGTCTTACGGCCGGATATCTCAAGCAGTGTCTGATATTCCTCATTTTCTTTGGTAAGTGTATCTATAAAATCTTCTATTAGACTAGCCACTTAAGATCCTCCTATCTGCCCCCGATCTTGTATCGGGGGAGCCCAGTCCTTCATCCTAAGGGGTACCACGAAGTGGGGGATTCCTTAGGATAATGCTTTGAGCGACTTCAAAACTTCTCCGTCAGGAGAAGTTACCTATTCTGCCCCCGATCATACTGATCATACTGCTGCGCTGAATTTCTCGATAAGCTTGTCAGCGAAGGATTCATTGCTGACCTCATAGGTTCCGTTCTTGATCTGTGACTTGAGGGCAGATACCTTGTCATCCCTTACATCGGGAGCTTCCTTGACTGCCTTCTTTACAAGCTGGAAATCCTTGCCTATGCTGGAGAATTCCACTGCATCAGTCTTTTGAACCTGTGTGGTCTGAGAAGTCTTCGCCGTCCTCTTGGTGCCGTATAACTGCTGCACCTGATTATACGCCTGAATCCTCATACTCATTTCATCAACCTCCTCTATAAATCATAACGATGATGTAAATGCACCTTTACATAACATTTTACAATTAGAGTATCGAACAAACCACTTAAAAACTTAACCCGACAGAAAAAAAAAGGACACCCTCACAAAAAGAGTGTCCCTTTCGCCTGATTTATTGTTAATTTAACCAAATAAGCCTTTCTTCTTTTTCTTCCCGCCCTTCTTTTCGCTGTCTTTTTCTTCCTTTCCGGCTTCCCGGGCCTTAGCGTTTTCAAACCTGGTGACCACATTCATGGAATCACCGGTCTGCTCGTCAAACTCCTTTAAGAGTTCCTTTGCCTTGGAATTGAGTTTGGTAGGCACCTGAACCACCAGCGTCACATAATGATCGCCCCTCATGTTGTTGTCGCGCAGATAGGGAACGCCCTTTCCTTTGAGCCGCACCCTGGTATCGGTCTGAGTTCCGGGCTTTACAGTATAGACTATCTTTCCGTCCACCGTATTTATCAGGATCTCAGATCCCAGCGCAGCCTGGGCGTAGGTGATGGGCACGGTAGAGTAAATGTTTACATCCTGTCTGGAAAACTCAGAGTGCCTGCGGATCCTTACCTCCACCAGCAGATCTCCTCTGGGGCCGCCGGCCTTTCCGGGCTCTCCCTTATCCCTTATCCTGATACTCTGTCCGTTGTCTATGCCGGCAGGAATGGATACGCTGATCTTTTTACGTGAAGATGTATATCCCGTGCCGAAGCAATTCGGACATTTTTCTTTGACGACCTTGCCCTCGCCACGGCAATCGGGACAGGTTTCCACACTCTGCATGATACCAAACAGAGACTGTCTTTGCTTCACCATCTGACCACGGCCGCCGCAGGTAGTACATGTCTCGGGAGACGTACCCGGTTTGGCGCCTGTCCCGTTACAGGTCTTACAGGGATCCTTAAGATTGATGGAAATCTCCTTTTCACAGCCTGTGACTGCTTCCTCAAAGCTTATCTCCACAGCAGTACGGACATTGGAACCCTGCATGGGGCCGCCTCCCCTGCTTCTGCGTCCGGTGCCGAACAGATCTCCGAATATATCTCCGAACATGTCCGTAAAATCCATGCCGGAGAAATCGAATCCGCCGTATCCGCCTGCACCGCCCTGTTCAAAGGCTGCATGGCCGAACTGATCATACTGACGGCGCTTATCGGGATCAGAAAGCACGGCATAGGCCTCGGATGCTTCCTTAAATTTCTCCGCAGCTTCCTCGTCTCCGGGCCTCACATCAGGATGGTACTTTTTAGCCAGGTTTCTGTATGCTTTTTTAATTGTTGCGTCATCGGCGCTTTTATCGACGCCGAGGACTTCGTAATAATCTCGTTTTGTATCAGCCATGGTCTTTCCTGCTTTTAATCAATCTTAAAATTAAACCTCACGGTAATCTCCGTCTACTACATCATCAGCTGCATTGGATGAGGAATCGGATGATCCTGCGTTTCCTGCAAAGCCGCCCATGTCGGGGCCTGCACCGCCGGCGAATCCGCCCATATCGGGACCTGCACCGCCCTGTGCACCCTGCATCTGCTCATACATCTTTGTAAAGAGGCTCTGTGAATCGGACATCATCTTCTCCTGTGCCGCCTTCATCTCGCCCACCTGATCGGAGGTCATCTCCTCAGCGTTGGGATACTTCTCTAAAAGAGCCTTGAGTGCCGCGATATCAGCCTCTACCGTAGACTTGTCGGACTCAGAGATCTTATCACCCACATCAGCCAAAGCCTTCTCGGTCTGGAAGATCATGGAATCGGCTTCATTTCTGGTATCCACAGCTTCCTTCCTTGCCTTGTCCTGAGCCTCATACTCTGCAGCTTCCTTTACTGCTCTCTCGATATCATCATCAGACATATTGGATCCTGCGGTAATGGTGATATGCTGCTCCTTGCCGGTACCCTTATCCATAGCGGATACGTTAACGATACCGTTTGCGTCAATATCAAAGGTAACCTCGATCTGAGGCACGCCGCGACGTGCGGGAGGTATTCCGTCCAGTCTGAACTGTCCCAGTGACTTATTGTCACGGGCAAACTGTCTCTCGCCCTGAAGCACGTTTATATCAACTGCAGTCTGGTTATCGGCTGCTGTGGAGAAGATCTGGCTCTTCTTTGTAGGGATGGTAGTATTTCTCTCGATCAGCTTTGTAGCTATACCGCCCATGGTCTCGATGGAAAGTGACAGGGGAGTTACATCCAGAAGAAGGATGTCTCCGGCGCCGGAATCACCATCCAGCTTACCGCCCTGTACGGAAGCACCTAAAGCCACGCACTCATCGGGGTTAAGAGACTTTGAAGGCTCCTTGCCGGTGAGCTGCTTTACCTTATCCTGTACTGCGGGGATTCTGGTGGAGCCGCCTACCAGAAGCACCTGTCCCAGATCGGACATGGACAGTCCGGCATCCTTCATGGCGTTCTGAACGGGAACTGCGGTACGCTCTACCAGATCACTGGTCAGCTCGTCGAACTTAGCTCTGGTCAGGTTCATATCAAAGTGCTTGGGCCCTTCTGCGGTAGCTGTGATGAAAGGCAGGTTTATATTTGTGGTAGTAGCTGAAGAAAGCTCCTTCTTTGCCTTCTCTGCAGCCTCCTTGAAACGCTGCATTGCCATCTTATCCTGTGACAGATCCACGCCGTCGGTCTTCTTGAACTCGGATACCATGTAATCGATGATCTTCTGGTCAAAGTCATCACCGCCAAGGTGTGTGTCACCGTTGGTGGAAAGAACCTCGATAACGCCTTCGCCGATCTCTATGATGGATACATCAAAGGTACCGCCGCCAAGGTCATATACCATGATCTTCTGCTCTTTTTCATTGTCAAGGCCGTATGCCAGTGCTGCAGCGGTAGGCTCATTGATTATACGCTCTACCTCAAGACCTGCGATCTTGCCGGCGTCCTTGGTAGCCTGTCTCTGTGCATCATTGAAATATGCGGGCACTGTTATGACTGCCTTTGTAACCTTGTCTCCAAGATAGCTTTCCGCATCTGCCTTAAGTTTCTGCAGGATCATAGCGGAGATCTGCTGGGGTGAATATTTCTTTCCGTCTATGGTGCGGCCCCTGTCGGTACCCATATCTCTCTTGATGGAAGAGATGGTCTTCTCGGCATTGGTAACCGCCTGACGCTTTGCAGGCTCACCTACCAGTCTCTCACCGGTCTTGGTAAAGGCCACGATGGAAGGCGTGGTCCTAGAGCCTTCGGTATTTGCTATAACGGTGGGCTTTCCACCTTCCATAACCGCTACACAGCTGTTGGTTGTTCCTAAATCGATTCCTATTGTTTTACTCATGGTTTTTTCCTCCTGTTATCCGGCATGAGGTGGCACCGACTAAGTCGGTAACGTGGTCCTGATGCCTGTTTTTAATTAAACTGTACCTTCTTTTACTACTGAGCTACCGCCACCATACTGTGACGTACCACCGTATCATTATATTTATAACCCTTCTGCATTTCCTGGGCTATGACCCCCGATTCGTATTCATCGGTTTCCACCTGCATCACCGCATTATGCAGTGCCGGGTCAAACTCACATCCCAGTGCGTCTATGGGAGTGACTCCCAGTCCCGCAAGCTCTGTCATCAGCTGGGTATAAACCTTATCTATGCCCTCGGCAAAGGGCTCCTTTTTCTGCTCCGGGGTCAGGGTTGCCAGACCTCTTTCAAAATTGTCTATGACGGGAAGGATCTTTTCGATCACTGTTTTTGCTCCCATGTCATACATCTGAGTCTTTTCCTTTTCGGAACGTCTGCGGAAGTTTTCAAATTCGGCCATCTGCCTCAACAGCCTGTCATTGACTTCTTCCAGCTTTGCCTTCAGTTTGCCGCCGGCCTTGGGATCGTCCTCATCCCCTGCTTCGGCATTCTGTGTCTCTTCCCCGGACTCATTAACCTCCGGCGTTGTTTCTTCCTTTATATCTTCCTCACCGGATAACTGCTGCTCCTTGGGAGTCTCAGCCTCCGGATTCTTTTTGGTATTTTTCTTTGACATTACATTCCTCCTCGTATAAACCTTCGTTTATATCTTCTTTATTGTAGTCTATTCTCTCTTATATATGGTACCCAGCTGGTCCATCAGACTCTTCATGGCGCCCACCACGTGATCGTAATCCATTCTCTTGGGTCCGACTATGCCTATGGTACCTTCCACTCCCTCGTCCAGCCTGTATGTGGCCGTTACCACACTGCAGTCGCTCATGGACTGTATGGGCGTCTCGCTTCCTATGTAGATCTGGATGCCGTTACTTTCTTCATTAGCCTCCAGAGTATTTCTTACCAGATCCGACAGTGGCTTTTTATCTTCAAAAAAGTTTATGATCTCCGATGCCTTCTGCTTATCCGAAAGTTCAGGGTACCGAAGGATATTATTCGTACCTGAAGTATATATCTCCAGATCCTCATCTGCCCTTATGGCATCTGCCACCGCATCTACCACTCCTGCTACCAGCTGTGAATGTATGCCTGCCTTTTCCTTGAGCAGGGTGATGACTCCCAGGTTTATATCCTGCATGGACATGCCACAAAGATTGGTGTTGAGCAGTATGTTCAGCTTCAGCATAGTATCTTCGCTCAAAGGCTCGTCCACATCTATTATCCTGTTCTTTATTATATTACCCTCTACCACGATGACTGCCAGGATGTGCTCGTCATCCACTCTGGACAGCTGTATGAATTTCAGCTTATTCCTGTGATATGTGGGAGAAGATATCATGGCTGCATACTGGGTATTCGCTGCCAGAAGCTTCGCGGCCTGCTTTAAGACCTTCTCCACCTTATCCGCCTTTTCCAGGACCATCTCCATCTTTTCATCCACTTCACGGACACGGTCCTCCATCATGGTATCCACATAAAGCCTGTAGCCCTTGTCAGAAGGTATGCGGCCCGCGGAAGTGTGAGGCTGGATGATATATCCCATCTCCTCCAGATCCGCCATCTCATTACGTATGGTAGCGGAGCTCAGGTTAAGGTCCGTGTATTTTGATATGGTCCTCGACCCTACCGGCTCTCCCGTCTCCAGATAGTTTCTGATAACGGCCTGAAGTATCTTAACTTTTCTCTCGTCCAGATCCATATTCTCACCTTCTTTGTTAGCACTCAACAAGAGAGAGTGCTAATCACTAAAAGTAATGTAGCACTCTCCGTTAAAAAAGTCAACTGTTTTTTATTCTGTTTTGACAAAAAAGTAAATCAGATGCCGCCGCCTTCGCGCATCATTTCACGGATATAATTTCCAAGCTGGGAATATATCAGCCTCTCCGGGCCGTTGTTTATATCCGTAAAGGTCGAAAAAGACAGTTTCCTGGTCTTTTCCAGTATGTCATCATATTCCATGATCTTCAACAGAGCCTCATACTGTTCCATCTTAGCGTAGCTCATCCCGTCATCCCTTACGGGAGTATATATCCGGTCACAGATTCTCAGGATCTCATACAGCCCGTTCACCCCCTCGCCCATGTCCAGGATCACCGTCTCGTAATCGCATTTTTTCAGTTCTTCAAAAAACTCAAACCACATTTTCATATCCACACTTTTTATATCAAGCGGTGAAAGCGCCGGAGGGATGTAATCAAGCCCTCCTATGCTCTGGGTTATGGAGGCCATCTTCCATATAAAATTAGGCTTGCCCCGGCTGATATAATACATAATGTCCGAAAGATCCGTCATATACGCAGTCTTCATTATACTGTTAAAGCCTGAGTACTCTTCCATATTTATATAGAGCACCCTCTTTTCAAGAGACAATATCTGCCCCAGTGTCAGGGCAAAAAGAGTCTTGAGGCTCCTTTTCACCGGAGAATAGACGCCGATAAAACTTATCCCGTCCCCGACCTGATACATGCCTGCCACCGGCACACTGGACTCAGAATAGGTATGCATCACCTCTTTCAGTATATTTTCCGTGTTCTGATATTTATACACACACTTTTCGCCGGATTCATTATAGGGGGCGGTCTCATCGGACAGAATAAACACCGACCCCGCTTTTATCTCATCTGTTTTTTTGGAAAGCTCATATCTGGCCTCCTCAGATACCATCAGCACATCGGCCTTGTGTCCCTTCACAAAATCGGCACACAGATCGACGTCCGTAAACGCATGTACCTCAAAGGGTACGTTTTTCTTTGTACTCATATAATTGTTAAGCTGCGATACATATTCCACTTCAAGATCGCACAGCACAAGCATGTTCTTTTTCATTTTTCTCCTTTCTTCGTGTAATTCAAATATATTACTCCGGCCATTAAATGTCGTAATTTTTTTACGCCGGATAAATTCTCATATTCGAGGCGTCCGAATGAGTCGTACCGGGCGGTACGGCGACTGAGGACAACGAAGAAGATGAGGATTTAGACAAGTATAAAGTTGC
>JAFRWW010000031.1 GCA_017441585.1 Lachnospiraceae bacterium | reverse complement strand
TTTTTTGAGCCGCCCTGCTCCGCAGGGCTTATTAGAGTACTCATAAATGCAAAATGTAGCTATAGCCCTGTTTAAAAATGGATTAATAGGTACATTGGTTAGGGTAAGCATTTATTAAAATGCATTTAACGGAAACTCAAGAAACAAGGGGAAATATTTTATGAAACCTGTTTAGTTTTTGCACAAAAAACCAAAGAACCTTCTTACAAGTCAGAGCGAAATAAACGCGGCCAGTGATCCTCTCTCTGATCCCATCACTCTATGTGAAAAGAACAGTTCGGGATGGCATCTGGTACAATAGTCTGTCACCTCTATATTTTCCTCCCTGATCCCGGCTTCCAGGAACACATATCTGCAGGCCGCCCAGAGATCCAGCATATATTTATCGGGGTCATCAGGATTAAACAAAGATGCGGACAAAAAAAGCTCATCCGCCGCATCACCGAACTCAGACCTGAAACTGTCCGCCACATCGCCACTGACTTCATAACACTTTCCGCAGATGCTCGGGGCAATCCCGCAGATCACATTCTCCGGATCACAGCCGAAACACTCCCCCATCTTTTTCACGGTCACCGCTCCTATCCGTCCTACGGTCCCTTTCCATCCGGAATGGGAAAGCGCCACCACCTCTTTCACCGGATCATAGAAAAACAGAGGTACACAGTCCGCGTAAAATGTAACCAACGGCAGATTTCTGACATTGGTAATAAGAGCGTCCACATCATCATACGGCACAGGCCTTAAAATTCCGTTTCCCGCATCCTTTTCATCCACCACTCTCACATTGGTAGTATGTGTCTGCCTTGACAGGACAAGCCTTGAATACTCCATATCCAGTGCTTTGGACATCCTGCGGAAATTCTCATGAACATTCTCATCCTCATCTCCGCGTCCGAAGCCCAGGTTCATACTCTCATACACACCTTTGCTGACGCCGCCGAGCCTGGTGGAAAAGCCATGCTTTACCCCTCTTTTCTTAAAACTGTCAAAGGTCAGATAAGTGACACCGTTATTTCTTTCCTTATTCATCAACAATACTCCACATCAAAAAACGAAACAAGTTGAACTTATCTTTCAAAAACCTCCACTATCTCACCGGATTTCTTGAATATGTGTGAGGCGGGTATGACTCCGCGGACACAGGAAGTGGGATAAACACGACTGTCCCGTCCCACTACGGTGCCGGGATTCAGCACGCTGTTGCAGCCTATCTCTGCCCGATCACCCAACATGGCCCCCACTTTCTTTATCCCTGTTTCTATGTTCTCATTGTCAAAGCCGTCCTTTATCACAACCAAAGTCTTATCGGACTTAACATTAGACGTAATGGAACCGGCCCCCATGTGCGCCTTAAAGCCCAAAATCGAATCCCCCACATAATTGTAATGAGGCACCTGCACGCCATTGAACAGGATCACATTTTTCAACTCGGTCGAATTTCCCACTACAGCATTCTTACCCACTATGGCACTCCCCCTTATAAAAGCGCAATGCCTCACCTCAGCCCCCTCACAAATGATGCAAGGTCCGTTAATATATGCAGATTCAAAAACCTTAGCGCTTTTATGAATCCAGACATCCTCACCGCGCTTCTCATACTCATCCACGGGAAGTGTATTCCCCAGAGACAGGATATAATCCTTAATTAAAGGCAGTATCTCCCAAGGGTACTCATGCCCTGTAAAGAGATCCTTTGCTATAGTTTCGTCCAATGTGTACAATTCGCTAATCTTCGCGTTATTCATGTATTGTCTCCTCATATTTTTTATTTATTCAAATCAACTCTTTCAAGATCCTTCGCTCCGCTCAGGATGACAGTGGGTGAAATACCACGTCATAAAAAATCATACCATTAAAGCCGCCATTCCGATACTGTCGTCAACTTAATTCTCACATACAGTACATCCCGCGCAGGCAGACAGACTTTGGAGCGAGTTGGTTTTCTGTCTGAGCGTAAAAGTCTGTCGCCGTTGCAGGCAAAGAGCCGGCATTAAATCACTAACTTAGGTCACTCTGAGATATTTAACCCGAAGAATCCTTCTTCGAATCATTCTTTCGCTTGGCATCCTTCCCCTTGGACGCATAAAACTGCGCCACATAATCATAAACCTGCTTCATGGCATACTCATTCTGCAGCCCCTTCACCTTGTTGGTCTGCCTATCCACATACCCATTCAGCTTTTCCATATACCCCTTTTCATCGATGGTGCCCTCCACCACCATGTTAAGCCCCTTTTCCCAGCTGGCGGTAAACTCGGGATTCAAAAGAGACGGAATGGACCTTCTCACCACCTCATATACCATCTCTCCCTGCTGGCAGGGCGTTATTATCTGAGTCTTTTTGTTGAGATTTAAATACTTGTTGGTCACCAGTTTTTTGAGTATCTCCGCCCTGGTGGCAGAGGTGCCGATACCGGCTCCCTTTATCTGCTCCCTGAGTTCCTCATCCTCGATCATGTTTCCGGCGTTCTCCATTGCCAGGATCATGGAACCTGAATTATATCTCTTAGGAGGAGTGGTCTCGCCTTCTTTGATCCTGAAATCGGAAAGTCTGACCTCGCTTCCCTTCTTCAGCTTCTTCAAAAATTCCAGAAGGGCGGGATTCACGCCCTGCTCCTCTTCTTCCTCATCCTTATCGTTCTTTTCCTTTTTCTCACCGTTTGAAAAAGAGTAAGTCATGACAGCCCGATATCCTTCATCCGTCATAACCTTAAAATTCGAAAAGAAGCTCTCCATGTCCGCATCTGACCTTATATTGATCTTTTTATACACCGCAGGTCCGAAAAAGATGGCCATGAAACGGCGGGCTATGATCTCATACACTTTATTCAAAAGCGGCGACAGGGAATTTAGACTCCCGACGGCCGCCCCTGTGGGTATTATGGCATAGTGATCCGTTATCTGCTTATCGTTTGTGTATCTGCTCTTTCCGATGGTCTTATAACTGCCGTTATCCAGTATCTGCTTCGCAAAAGTTCCGGCCACTGGATAATTGCAAAGACCTCTCAAATTCTTGTCTATCTCCTTTGCCACCGCCGTGGACAAAACTCTGGCATCGGTTCTGGGATAGGTAACCAGCTTCTTTTCATAAAGTTCCTGCACCGCGTTCAAAGTCTCATCCGGACTTATCTTAAAAAGCTTGGCGCAGTCATTTTGAAGCTCAGCCAGATTATATAAAAGAGGCGCGTTCTTTTTCTCTGTGCTGTTTTTGCTATCACCTATAAGGGCAGGCACCAGCCCCTTATCGTCGGCCTTTTCCATGACCGATGCAATAAAGCTTTTCGCATCCTCTTCCTTTAAAAAACCGCTGTCCTTATAGAGCTTATTCGAGCCAAAATACATGGATTGTTCCGTTACCTTCCACTGGCCCATGAAGCTGACGCTCTCATCCCCGGGAGCACTGACACTGACCTGCACGCGGTAAAAAGGCGTTTTTTCAAAAGCCCTTATCTCCCGCTCACGGTTTACCACCATTCCCAGGACACAGGTCATGACGCGGCCCACCGACACCACCGCATATTTTTCATTTAAGAATCTGGCTATGCCGTTTCCGTACTTAAGAGTCAGCGCCCTGGAAAAATTCATTCCGAAAAGCCAGTCCGCCTTGGCGCGAAGATAGGCCGCATCCGCCAGAAGGTCATATTCCGACAGATCCTTTGCCTCCCTGACGCCGCGCAGTATCTCTTCCTCGGTCTGCGAATCTATCCACACCCTTCGGCGATCCTTTCCCTCCACATGAGCCTCCTGCTCCACCAGTCGATAGATGTACTC
This sequence comes from Lachnospiraceae bacterium, assembly GCA_017441585.1. GTDB lineage: Bacteria > Bacillota > Clostridia > Lachnospirales > Lachnospiraceae > UBA1753. The sequence continues at coordinate 44,736 of JAFRWW010000031.1, read as the reverse complement.
ACCCTCACGCCCTGAGTCGGTAGCCACATAAATGGTGGTGACATCCTCCCTGTTGAGAAGAGACGCCACGATGCCGAACTGTTTTTTCACATTGTCTATGACACAGTATTTATATTCCGTGGGCAAAATGGGCACAGTGGACATGGACCACTTTTTCAAAGCGGGATCGTATTCCTCCGGATAGCACATAGTCACCAGATGACCTACGCACCAGGTGACTATCGCATCATTTCCCTCTATATATCCGTCATTGTTTTTTCCGCTGATCTTAAGCGCCTTGGCAAACTCTCTTGCCACCGAGGGCTTCTCAGCTATAAATAAACTTTTTCCCATATCAAAGCATCTTGGGATCGATCAATGTGACCTTGGCATTCTGCGCCGCCAACGCTTTGAGCCTGTCGTCAAAATCGTCTCCCGAAAACAGATAAATATGATCTGCATCAACCTTTGCCTGCTTTAGGCTGAACAAAAGCCACTCATAATCCTCATAGGTAAGTACGTCCTTATCCCAGCAGCATATACCGGCGATATTTCCGTTTTCTCCCAGGGCCAGTATATCTATATCTCCCACCTTGCCGCACCAGCTGCCCACTTCTTCCACCTTCACGGGGAGCTTGTCCGCCCTGGCCAGAAGTGCGATGAATTCCCTGCAGACGACCTTGTAGGCTCCGGCCTCAAAGGCTCTCATATCATCCTTTATGAACCTGTCAAAAAACTCCCTGCCATCCATATACTGTGTGGCAGATAAATGGGGAAATATGAATCTGAAATAAAAATCCACCAGATGATTGTCTATACGGTATATACCTTTTTTGGCGTTTTCGTTTCCCTTTACCTTTGCGGAATACACCTTGGAAACCATCTCTATCTCCATGAGATTTTTGAGATAAACGCTTATCTTGGCTCTGGAAAAGCCGGTCTCGTTATAGATGTCGTTAAGCTTGTCCGCACCGCAGGCCATCCGTGACAGGATGCTGTGATACACCGCAGGCTCCCTCAGCTTTTCACTGATCTCACGAAGCGCTCTGTCAAAGAGCACGCCCTGCCGGCTGACGATGTTATTTATGATATTCTCATCTGCGGAAAGTTTTTTATCAAAAGTACTCCACAGCCCCGGCACGCCGCCGCACACTGCGAAAATGCGCATGCACTCTTTAGTGGAATAGTCCGGAAAAAACCTCACCAGATCCAGGAAGGAAAGTTCCCTCAGCTTAAGAAAACCGGAGATCTCATAAGCCGCCTGGCCCATCTGGGAGACCATATCGTTTTCCACCCACCAAAAGGCGGAGGACACCAGCACCAGGAGCACCGATCGGTTATCCCAGTTACCCCGGATCAGTTTTAAAAACTCATCCATAAAGTCTGCCGAGCTCCTGACGGCATGGTGAAACTCATCTATGATGACCACCTTTTTCCGGCAGTGCTTTTCCTGGATCTTTTCAAGCACAGAATCGAAGGAAGGCTTGCAGCCAAACTCAGCCCCCATTCGAAGAAGCTGTTCCTTCTGTGATACGGCACCGGCCAGAAAGTAGTCATACTCCTTGTCCTTTACGAAATCAAGGAGCAGGGAAGTCTTGCCCACGCCTTCTTTGCCATAGAGCACCAGGATCTGACTTCCCTCCTTCTGATACAGGTTTTCCAGATATTTACTTTCGTTGGCCCTGCCTGAAAGCATGCATTACCTCTCTGACTTAGGTGCGATATATCCCTTTGCCCTAAGAAGCTCTGCGCAAAGAACGGCACCGCCTGCAGCACCTCTGACAGTATTATGAGAAAGTCCCACAAACTTAAAGTCGTAAACCTTATCCTCGCGAAGACGTCCTATGGAGATACCCATGCCTCTCTCATAATCCACATCCTCAGTAACCTGAGGTCTGTCATCCTCCTCAAGATACTGGATAAACTGCTTGGGCGCACTGGGAAGTGAAAGCTTCTGAGGCTCGCCTGAAAAGCTTCTCAATTTCTCGATAAGCTGCTCTTTGGTAGGCTTTTTGTTGAAGCGTACAAATACGGCTGCGGTATGTCCGTTAAGCACAGGCACCCTTATACACTGTGAAGTGATGACGGGCAGGGCTGCCTTTACGATCTCGCCGTTTTCTATATGACCGAACACCCTTAGGGGCTCCATCTCGCTCTTTTCCTCTTCACCGCCTATATAGGGGATCACATTGCCCACCATCTCGGGCCAGTCCTTAAAGGTCTTGCCTGCGCCCGATATGGCCTGATAAGTGGTAACCACCACCTCAGCGGGCTCAAACTCCTTCCATGCAGCCAATGCGGGTGCATAGGACTGGATGGAGCAGTTGGGCTTTACGGCGATGAATCCGTACTTTGTGCCCAGCCTCTTCTTCTGATCCTCTATGATGGCAGCATGCTCGGGATTGATCTCGGGCACCATCATGGGCACATCAGGAGTCCATCTGTGGGCTGAATTATTTGATACCACGGGAGTCTCAGTCTTTGCATACTCCTCCTCGATGGCCTTTATCTCATCCTTTGACATGTTGACTGCAGAAAAGACAAAATCCACATCCGCTACCACGTCAGCCACATCGGCCACATTCTTTACGATCACGTCCTTAAGACGCTCCGGCATGGGAGTATCCATCTTCCAGTTATCACCCACTGCGTCCTCATACCTCTTGCCTGCGCTCCTTGCAGATGCAGCCAGAGTGACTACCTCAAACCAGGGATGATCCTCCAGCAGGGAGATGAATCTCTGTCCTACCATACCTGTTGCACCTAAGATACCTACTTTTAATTTTTCCATAATATATTCTCCTCTCTTTTTAGAATTCTTCGTCACTTCGTTCCTCAAAATGACATGGATAAAGGTCATCCTGAGCCCTTAGCGAAGGATCTTTTTTATAAACCTGACACTGTCTTTCGTGATGCCTCACGCTTTCAAATACTCCCTGTACCTTTCCATCACCTTCTTCATCGAATCGGGTGAGGGCGCTCCCAAGGTCTGCCTCTTGTTCACACAGGTTTCCAGGCTGATAGCCTCATATATGTCATCCTCAAAGCACTCGCTTTCCTTTTTATACTCATCCAGAGAAAGCTCATCCAGACATATCCCCTTCTCTATGCAGGTGATGACCAGACGTCCCGATATGGAATGAGCATCCCTGAAGGGCACTCCCTTTCTCACCAGATAATCGGCCACATCGGTGGCGTTGGTAAAGCCGCCCATGGCGCTCTTTCTCATGTTATCCTTGTTAAAGGTCATGGTGGAGAGCATACCCTCGAATAGGAGAAGGCACGCCTTGGTGTTATCCATGGCGTCAAAGGAAAGTTCCTTATCCTCCTGCATATCCTTATTATATGCCAGCGGGATCCCCTTCATCGTGGTCAGAAGAGCCATCAGCGCTCCGTACACCCTGCCGGTCTTGCCTCTCACCAGCTCGGCGATATCGGGATTCTTCTTCTGTGGCATGATGGATGACCCTGTGGAAAATCCGTCATCTATCTCAATAAAACGATATTCGTTCGAATTCCAGATTATGATCTCCTCACTAAATCTGGAAAGATGCATCATTATAAGTGACAGCGCGCCAAGAAACTCTATAAGATAATCCCTGTCGGACACGCAGTCCATGGAATTAAGTCCCGGTCCGTCAAAATCAAGGAGCTTCGCCGTATACTCACGGTCCAGATCATATGTCGTGCCTGCCAGTGCGCCCGCTCCCAGGGGGCACTGATTCATCCTCATTTTTATATCCTTGAGACGGTCATTATCACGCCTGAACATTTCAAAATATGCACCGAAATGATGAGCCAGGGTCACGGGCTGGGCCTTCTGCAGATGAGTGAAGCCTGGCATATAGGTGTCCGTATTCTCCTCCATTATCCTAAGGATCGTGGTCAGAAGCTTGGTCAAAAGACCGCTCACCTCATCCACTTCATCCCTGACATACATCCTCATATCCAGAGCCACCTGATCGTTACGGCTCCTGCCAGTGTGGAGTTTTTTGCCCACATCTCCTATACGCTCGATGAGATTGGCTTCCACCAGGGAATGGATATCCTCATATTTTTCGTCAGCGACTATGACGCTCTTTTCGATATCCTCACATATCCCCTTAAGAGCGGTGATGATCTGATCCTTCTCCGCCACCGCTATTATGCCCTGCTTTGCCAGCATGGTCACATGGGCGATGCTGCCTCTTATATCCTGACGGTACAGCCTTTTGTCAAATCTTATGGACGCATTAAACTCATACGCCGCCTTGTCAGTCTGTTTTTGAAATCTTCCGCCCCACAACTGAGCCATCTTTCGTCTCCTTTGAATAAACAAAAAGCCCCGCAGCAAAAACTGCGGGGCTTAAATCTTCATTACCGTTTAAGTGCCAAAACTGTCGACAGATATGCGGCGCTCCCGCAAAGAACTACTCCCGGATTGGAAGTTATCATACCGACTATCAGTACAGCGGCCGCCAGTAATACCGAAACAAAGGGCGGCGCTATCCGTAAAAATACTCCCATGAGTATAAAGATCACATTTACAAGAAGAACCGTAACTATGCTGAGTTCCATGAACTTTATACTGCAGACAGCCACTATGATGACCATAACCACAAGAGCTATATAATTTATATACTCTGTCTTGAATCCGTAATTCTCGGACTCCACATGCTCGGTGACCTCGGATGCCCTGCGGCGTCTGGGTGCCTGTGAAGGCTGTTCCTTGGAGCTGTTCATCTTACGGACCGAAGGTTTACGTGCAGGTGCTGCCTCCTGCTCGGGTACGGGATCGGGAGTGATATGTTCCACGCTGCCGTCGGGGTTCCTCCTGGATCTGGATCTCACCCTCATATGAGGCTCTCCCGCTATGCCCTGGTTGGATACGCTGGGTCTCCTCTTAGGCCTTACCTGTACATCTTCTTCATCATCAAAAAACTTACCGTTCATTATATATGATACTCCTTGAATTTTATGTTAAAAAAGGGAAAATAAAAAGCTGGAAAAGGGACTTGAACCCTCGACCCCTTCATTACGAGTGAAGTGCTCTACCGACTGAGCTATTCCAGCGTCTCGTGTCCTGTTCAAAAAGACACTATGCCATTATACTGATTCACGGTAAAAAAATCAAGTACGATTTGATTTATTCTATAATATGATCATTTTTCCTTAACATGTACGTCCAGCTGATTGTAAGGAATGACTATACCGGCCTCATCAAAGGCCTGTTTGATGCTTTCGTTAAGTTCCCATCTGGCGGGATGAAAAGCTCCTGTCTTAACAAAAGCCCTGTAACCAAGTATAATGGCGGATTCTCCCAGCTGGTCCACAAAAACGTCTATAGGATGATCCTCCAGCACATTTTCATTTTCTTCCAGTAAAGAGCACAGGATATCCTTTGCCTTTTTGATATCGGAATCATAACTTATGGCCACTCTCTGATCCAGCTTTCTGAATTCGAATCTGGTGAGATTCGTAAGGGATGTATCAGCCAGCCTGCCGTTGGGCACCACCACCAGCTTGTTGTCAATGGTTATCAGGTGAGTATAAAAAATGTTGATCTCGGTCACAACGCCTTCCTTTTCGGAGGTATGCTCGATGATATAATCTCCCACCTTAAAGGGCTTGATCAAAAGTATGAGTATGCCACCCGCCAGATTCGAAAGCGCGCCCTGGAGGGACAGGCCTATGGCGATTCCGGCAGAACCCAAAAGAGCCACCACCGAAGCCGCATCTATACCGTAGTTCACCGCTATGGTTGCGATGACCACCAGCCACAGTGCTATACCGATGAAGGAATCGATAAACTGGATCACCCCCCTGTCGATACCCGCCTTGGTAAGAGCCGTTTTGACCAGCTTACGCAGTATGTTTATCAGATAACGTCCCAGCAGCAGCAGGATTATGGTCACCACTATCCGAAAGCCCAGATCCATGAGCTTCGCCGGCAGATCATCTATAAAACCCTGTACCACATCCTTTGCCTCCTCGGAGGCGTCTGTTATATCCTGTAATCCTTCTGTAAGATTCATCTTTTTTTGCTTACCATATCCTTTAAAAGATTCTTCGTATGTTACTTATTCTTCGTATTATTCTTTCTAACAGTCTTAGCCTTTGAGGCTGCATTTTTGGCACCGCCCACTTCCATGGGAGTTACAGCCTTTGACTTTGCGGCGGAAGGCTTCTTTACATCTTCGGGCTTAACCTTTGCAGCCGCCTTTTGGGCGCCGCTTTTTGCTGCACTTTTTGATGCACTCTTTGCACTGCTCTTTCTGGCAGCGGGAGACTTTTTCTTAATGGGGGCTTCCTTCTTTTCCTCATCGGGAAGAGCCATCACCTTGAATACAGTCACCGCAAGAGGCGGAACCTTTATCCTGATGGAATCGGGGCGACCGTCGCACTCCTCGCCCTTTGACATCCTGACTCTGGAATTTACGAAGCCGAAGCCGCCGTACTCCTCGGAATCGGAGTTAAAGATCTCCTTGAGCCTGCAGGGATAAGGAACGCCGATCTTATAATTATTCCTGGGAATGTTCTCAAAGTTACATACCACCAAAAGAGTGTCATCGATATTCTCAGTCTTTCGAAGATAGACTATGATATTTTCATTTGCGGAGATACAGTTTATCCACTCAAAGCCCTTGTCGGAATTGTCCAGCTCATACAGAGCCTTTTCACTCTTATAGAGCTTCACCATGTCGCGGACATAATTCTGCATATACCTGTGATTGTCAAAATCCAGCAGGAACCACTGAATGGCACGCTTCTCATTCCACTCGTCAAACTCGGCTATATCCTGTCCCATGAAGAGAAGCTTCTTGCCGGGATGGGTTATATAATGTCCGAAGGCGGCGCGCAGATTGGCAAATTTCTCATCTATGGAGCCGGGCATACGGCTTATCAGTGTGCCCTTGCCATGTACCACCTCATCATGGGAAAGAGTCAGCATGAACTTTTCCGAATATGCATAGATCATAGAGAAGCACAGCTCACCGTAATGATGGGTACGATAGAGCGGATCATAACTCATGTAAGTCAAAAAGTCATTCATCCATCCCATATTCCACTTGAGGTCAAAGCCTAAGGCCCCGTCCTTCATGTCGCCTGTCACCATGGGCCACGCCGTGGACTCTTCGGCGATGAGCAGAGCATCGGGGAATTTTTTCTTATATATTGAATTGAGATGCTTGATGAATTCTATGGCCTCCAGGTTTTCCTTTCCGCCATACATATTGGGTATCCACTCTCCGTCATTCCTGCCATAGTCAAGGTAGAGCATGGAAGCCACCGCGTCCATCCTGATACCGTCGGCGTGATACTCCTTAGCCCAGAAAAGAGCATTTGCCAGAAGGTAATTGGCCACCTCGGGACGTCCGTAATTATAGATCATGGTGCCCCAGTGAGGATGTACGCCCTGTCTGGGATCCTGATGCTCATAAAGACAGGTGCCGTCAAAGCCCTTAAGTCCGTGATCATCCGCAGGGAAATGGGCGGGTACCCAGTCCAGGATCACACCTATCCCCTCCTTATGCATATAATTTACAAAATACTGAAAATCCGAAGGAGACCCGTATCTGGCTGTGGGTGCATAATAACCTATCACCTGATAACCCCAGCTTTCATCCAGAGGATGCTCCATGACGGGCATCAGCTCCACATGGGTATAGCCCATCTTCTTTACATAGGCTGCCAGTTTCTTGGCGATATCCTTATAGTTAAAGAATTCCTTCTTTTTCTCATCCTTCCTGGGCTGTCCGTCGGCTTCGTCCTCAGCCTTTGTTTTACTCTCGGGCTTCATGAATGAACCGAGATGTACTTCATAGACAAACATAGGTTCATTTTCACCCTGAACCTTTGCCCTGCCCTTCATCCAGTCCTCATCCTCCCATACAAAGGAATCGATATCCCTCACCACGGAAGCGTTGGCAGGTCTCTTTTCCGCACCAAAGCCATAAGGATCAGACTTAAGAAACACATCTCCGTTACGAAGCTTGATCTCATACTTATAGATGGCGCCGGCTTCCACCTCAGGGACAAAGATTTCAAAGACACCCGTGTCACCGAGTCTCTGCATCTGGTGGATCCTGCCGTCCCAGCCGTTAAAGGTACCTACCACGGATACACGAAGAGCATTGGGAGCCCACACTGCAAAGTGTACGCCCTTTGATCCGTAAAGCGTCATGATATGTGCCCCCAGATGTCTGTAGGCCTCGTAATCCACGCCGGAATTAAACTTTGTCAGATCCTTTTCGTCTATAACCTGGGGAAAGCCGTAAGGATCGGAATACTCTACTATGCTGCCGTCCTCTTCCATACGGCGCAGCTTATAGCTCACCGGCAGCTTGTCCTTCGTCAGTATGACAAAGAAGCCGTCCTCGTCAGCCATGTCCATAGCCTGCCATTTTCCTCTGGCTCCTATCTTTATCTCCATCTCCTGGGCACCGGGATAATAGGCCTGTATCAGAGTCCCCATCCTGGGAACCGCATGCGCGCCCAGGATCTCCTTCGGGTTATCTTCCTCCGAATAGGTCACTGCCTCTATCTCAGCCCAGTCCATCAGATCATAAACTTTTCTGTTCATCCCTTTTTCCTCTTTTCTGTTTTTCATTCATTTCACTCAAAATCTTTAATCGATGTCATTCAACCAATGTCATTCTGAGCGAAGCGAAGAATCTTTTTTATATAAAACAAACAATCCGCTCTATTTTATCACAATTCATAAAATAAAAAAAGTCAGAAAGTAAAAGAGGATGGTCTGCACCATCCCCTTAGTATTATTCATGTCATTTACCCTGTATCATTCACCTTATATCATGTATGAAAAGTCCCGAACGGAGCTTTGGCTCAAACCAGGTAGACTTAGGCGGCATCAAAAGCTTTGCATCAGCCACGGCAAAAAGCTCGTCAATACCTGTGGGATACATGGATATGGCCATGACGCAGTCATCGTTGGCGCGTCTTTCCAATTCCTTAAGTCCTCTTATGCCTCCGACAAAATCAATCCTCTTATCGGTCTTGGGATCCTCAATACCGAGAACAGGCGCAATAAATGCATCGTGTATAATACTCACATCCAGTCCCTTTACGGGATCGTCACTCTTTATATCATCATGAGCCTTAAGCACATACCAGCCGCTGTTTTTAAGATACAGACCGAACTCACCCTTTTGGGCAGGCGATACAGCGGCATCGGCCTTTTGTACATCAAAGGATGCCTCCAGCTCGGATAACAGTTCTTCCTCCGTCAGGCCGTTCAGATCCTTTATTACCCTGTTGTAATCCAGTATCCTGAGTTCATCATCGGGGAAAAGCACGCTCAGGAAATAATTGAATTCCTCCTCTCCCGTATAGCCCGGATTCTCCTGTCTGCGCTTTAAGGATACCTTTGCCGCAGATGCAGTCCTGTGATGACCGTCAGCTATGTACAGAGCATCCATCTTTTCAAAAGCGTCCCTTATGGTCTCTATATCCCCGGCGTCATCTATGATCCATCCCCTGTGGCCTATACCGTCATCTGAAGTAAAATCAAAGGCAGATGCACTCTTTTTAACCCTGTCCGTGATCTCCTTTATGACGTCATTTTTTCTGTAAGCGATAAAAATGGGACCTGTCTGGGCGCCGCAGGTGTCCACGTGGCGTATCCTGTCCTCTTCCTTATCAGCTCTGGTATTCTCATGCTTTTTGATCACATCATTGATATAATCATCCACAGAGGCACAGGCCACTATACCGGTCTGGGATCTGCCGTCCATGGTGAGCTCATAAATGTAGTATCCTGCCTTTTCATCCTGCACGAACTCGCCCTTGTCAAACATATCCCACAGCATGTCATGGGCCTTTGTATATACCTTGTCCTCATAGGGTGATGTCCCCTCTTCAAATGCGGTCTCCGCCCTGTCTATCTTAAGAAAGCTCAAGGGTTCCTTTTCCACTACCGCCCTTGCTTCCTTTGAATTGTACACATCATAGGGAAGCGCAGCGATCCGCTCTGTCAGGTCAGCTCTGGGTCTGATCGCCTTAAACGGAATTATAACAGCCATGTCTAATCCTCCTTTACCAGTTCCCGCTGTATCCGGTTCCACACATGCTTCTTATCGGCACTCCACAAAGGCGCCACCAGCAGCTTTTTATCACCGTCTCCCGTGAGCCGGTGTATCACCACACTGTCGGGAATTATTTTTACACACTCACGAAGTATATCAATATATTCATCTTCAGACAATACCCTGACAGAACCTTTTATAAATTCTTCATACAGATCAGTCCCCTTGAGAATGTGCAGAAGTTGAAGTTTTATGCCGTTAATACTATGATCGCACACATATCTGACGGTTTGCAGCATATCTTCCCTGCTCTCACCCGGCAGTCCTATGATCACATGAACGATCACCTCTATACCGCGGGCGCGCAGAGCCTTTAGGGCCTCATCAAAGACCGTCAGTTCATATCCCCTTCGAATATAACGGGCTGTTCTTTCATGTATGGTTTGAAGTCCCAGTTCTATCCATACCGGCTTGATCGCATTTATCCTTGATAAAAGATCCAGTACATCTTCTCCCAGACAGTCAGGCCTCGTGCCTATGGACAATGCCACTATGTCGGGATGGCTCACCGCCTCCGTATAAAGCTCTTCCAGCCTTCCCACATCAGCATACGTACCGGTATAGGCCTGAAAATACGCGATATACTTTCCGTCCTGGTTTTTTGAACCTACTCTCTTTTTCCCCTCTTCTATCTGCTGCGTAATACTCATCTTTGGGTCGCCTGCAAATTCGCCGCTCCCGCCTTGGGAACAAAATATGCAGCCACGATCACCAAGGGTGCCGTCCCTGTTGGGACAGGTAAAGCCTCCGTTTAAGGCTATCTTATATACCTTACAGCCAAACCTTTCACGCAGATATCCGTTTAGAAGGATCATTTAAGACCAACCTTTGTCTTGCCGCCAAGGAAGGTGGGCAGGGATTTCCCGTTCTTTTTCCACTGGGCGTATTCAGCAGTAGCCGCAAACATCACATCTCCCGATGAATTGAGGGCAGTCTCCACGGAATCCTGGATCACGCCGATGACAAAGCCGACACCCACTACCTGCATGGCCACGTCCGGATGCACTCCGAAAAGAGAGCAGGCCATGGGGATCAAAAGCAGCGAGCCTCCTGCCACGCCGGAGGCACCACAGGCTGCAAGAGTCGATATGAACGCAAGCACTAAAGCTGTCGGAAGAGAAACCTGTATTCCCATGGTATTTGCCGCAGCCAGAGACATGACGGCAATGGTGACCGCCGCGCCGTCCATATTGATAGTGGCGCCAAGAGGAATGGACACAGCATACATTTCCTTATCCATACCCAGTTTTTCACAAAGTTCCATATTAACCGGAATATTTGCCGCAGAGCTTCTGGTAAAAAATGCAGTCAGACCGGACTCCTTAAGGCATCTGAATACCAGGGGGTAAGGATTGGTCTTGAGCACTATGCCCGCAAGCAGCGGATCCACCACCAGAGCCACAAAGAGCATACAGCCCACCAGCAAAAGCAGGAGTTTTCCGTAATCCACAAATATTGAAAGACCGTTTGTGGAAACATTTGTATATACCAGACCCATTATACCAAAGGGCGCCAGGTTGATTATCCATCTCACCACCTGGGATACCATATTCGATACATCTTCAAATACTTTTTTGGTCTTTTCATCCGCCAGTTTTTTAGCTGCCAGTCCCAGCACCACGGCCCAGAAAAGGATACCTATATATCTGCCCTCCACCAGGGCCCCCATGGGATTAGCCACCATGTTTATAAGGAGATTTGACAGCACCTCTCCCACGCCGGTGGGTACCACATCGGCTTCTGCGCTCTGTGCCAGCACCAGGGTCTGTGGAAAGATGAAGCTGGCAATAACAGCCACAAAGGATGCAAGGAAAGTACTCACCATATAAAGCATCAGTACCGTACCGAATCTGCTATCCAGCTTATCATCTCCTTTTGCCAGCGCAGAGAGCACCAGCACGAATACCAGTACCGGGGCTATGGCCTTAAGTGCCCCTACGAAAAGGGAACCCAGAAGCGGTATCACCGACAGTTCCTTAAAGAACACGCCCAGTAGCGCGCCTATAATAAGGCCGATGATTATCCTGATTATAAGACTTGTTTTGTTGTACTTTTCAATGATCTTCATTACATCCTCCGTTTATATCTTCATTCTTTTCTTAATTATTTTTTATGATTTTTTGCACCCTTTCTTTAGCGCCCAGTCTTTTTATGCCCTGCCATTTTATGCTCTGCCATTTTATGCTCTGTCTTTTTATGCCCTGCCATTTTATGCTCTGTCTTTTTTACTACCTGTCGTTCTTTATACCTTGTCTTTCAGTTTCACTTCTCTTATGTCATTCTGAGGGCTTTAACCCGAATAATCCTTTCCCATCAAAGAAGATCGACAGCACCACGAATACCAGCAGCAGATAAGGATAATAGAGACTTGGGATTATATCCATACTCGATATCCCCGCCAGAGATGCCGCTACCAGAAGCTGCGCGCCATAAGGGATTATACCCTGTACGATACAGGAGCAAGTATCCAGAAGCGACGCCACTTTCTCAGGCTCTATCCCAAACTCTTTGCTTATATCCCGCGCCAGGGGAGCGGCTATCACTATGGCCACGGTGTTATTTGCGGTAGCCACATCCATTAAGGAGGTCAACAGCGCTATACCGAACATTCCTCCCTTTTTCCCTGAGAAATGATTCCTTATAAAATCAAGGATGGCCTTAAAGCCTCCGTTTTCACGGATCAGGGCTGCGATGGAGGAAACCAGGATTGTCACCACCATGGTCTCAAACATCCCCGAAGTACCGTCTCCCATGGATGAAAATGCGCTGATATAATCCACGCTGCCGGTCATCATGCCCACCAGCAGGAATAATACGATGCCGATAAAAAGTACTATGAAAACATTGATACCGATCATGGCCAGTATAAGCACTATAAAATACGGTATCGCCTGAAAGATATTGTAATCATAATGGGTGACTGTGACAGGACCTCCCCTGAGGGCAAGGATGACAAGTATCACCATGGTCAGTATAGCCGCCGGAAGGGCGATCTTTATATTGACATGGAACTTGTCTTTCATTTTTATGCCCTGGGTCTTGGTCGCGGCGATGGTGGTATCGGACACAAAGGACAGGTTATCGCCGAACATGGCACCACCCACCACCGTGCCAACGCACACCGGAAGTGAAAATCCGCCGTTTCCCGCCACCTGGGCTGCCACCGGCACCAGCACGGTTATGGTGCCCACGCTGGTTCCCATGGACATGGATATGAGACAGGCTATAAGAAACAGTCCGGGAATCGCAAGCCTGCCCGGTATACAGCTAAGCAGCAGATTTGCGGTACTCTCGGCCCCACCCGCCTGCTTTGCTATGCCTCCGAAAGCGCCTGCCACCAGAAAGATAAAGAGCATCGTGGTGATATTGTCATCACCGATGGCTCCCGCACAGCAGTGTATCTTTTCATCAAAAGAAAGGGCAGGATTTTGCATAAACGCGATGATGAGTGCGATGGAAAAAGCCACCACCACCGACATAATATAAAATCCCATCTGCCCTTCCACAGGCTTTATATATTCAAACCATATACCGGTGCCCAGATACAGCACCAGAAAAACCAGAATAGGTAAAAGCGCGCCCCAGTTCGCCTTCTTATCATTCATCTCATGCATCACCCCATGTATTACTTAATAATTGCTTTATTATTATAAACTTAGCAAATCCTAAAGTTTCATCAACTGCCATCATCATTATATAGTCGCCGGGCGATTCTGGCAACAATCCTACCCCAAGCCCCTAAATAACATTATTTAACTCGCCTCACACTACCTCCTGACCAAATCTATCTCATCAAACACTCGCCTTAAATATCTCCAGTATCGCCTGTTCGTTCAAAACCTTGGCAGATCCAAATTCGCCATTAGGCAGACCGTCTGCGCACTTCTTTGCCATCAGGATAAGATCGTCATCTGTGGCATCCACTCCGAGCTCTCGAAGATTGGTGGGCATCTTTATGCTTCTGAAGAAATCTTCCAGGGCCTCGATACCCTTGAGGGCGATTTCTTCGTCGCTACCAACATCTCCCATGCCCATTACGTTGAGCGCAAATCTCTTGAATCTGGGAAGACAGTCCTTATATACATATCTGGCCCAGCTGCCCCATACAGCTGCAAGGCCTGCGCCGTGAGCCACATCAAAAAGGCCGCCCAGCTCATGCTCTATCTTATGGGTCATCCAGTCACCACCATTGTTTCCACAGCCGGTAAGACCGTTATGAGACAGGCTGCCGGCCCACATTATTTCCGCCCTTGCATCATAATCCTTAGGATCATCTCGTAGGATCACGGCGTTTTTCATCACCGTGCGAAGAAGGCCTTCGGCGATGGAATCCGTGATCTCCATATTCCCGCCGTTGGTAAAATATCTTTCCATTGTATGCATCATGATATCCGTACAACCACAGGCGGTCTGATAATCCGGCAGAGTCATGGTCAGTTCGGGATTCATGATAGCAAATTTAGGACGACCAAAATCACTGCTGTATCCACGCTTTACCAGCCCCTCTTCCTTTGTGATAACTGATGAATCGCTCATCTCACTGCCGGTGGCAGCGATGGTCAGTATGACTCCCAGAGGAAGACAGCCGGTAGCCTTACGCTTATAGTCGTAAAAGTCCCACACATCTCCTTCATTTGCGACACCGTAACCGATGGCCTTGGCCGAATCGATGGCGCTGCCGCCGCCCACTGCCAGAAGAAAATCCACATTTTCTTTTTTACAAAGTTCTATACCCTCATATACCAGGGACAGATGGGGATTGGGTACTGCTCCGCCTAATGTCACATAGCTGATACCGGCATTATCCAGCGAATCCGTCACACGCCGTAAAAGTCCTGACCTCACCACACTTCCCCCACCGTAATGGATGAGTATCTTCGTTCCGCCGAATTCCTTTATCAGCTCAGCTGTCTTACTCTCCGTCCCCTTGCCGAACACTACCTTTGTAGGTGTGTAATAACTAAAATCAAACATAATACCTGCTCTTTCCTTTCTGCTGTCATATTACATTACTTTCCGATAAACCCCGTCGGGAAAGAATCGTCCTTTTACAGAATATCACAGTCGGCTCCAAAAAACCACACTAAAAGAGGAACGGCCCGCAAGCCGTTCCTCCGTATATTGGCAGTTATTTATATATCCACGGATGGGATTACTTAATCTTGATGCTCTTAGCTTCCTTGGAAACCTTCTCAAGTGCGGCAAGTGCCTCCTTGGGAAGTGCATCGTATCCGCCGATCTTCTCCTCGAAGCCCTTAACGGCATCCACACGGTTGTCCATAGCGCCCTGGAGAGCCTTTACATAATCAGCATCCTTAAGGTCGGGAGTGAAGTCTCCGCTCTGGCCTGACCACTTGGTCATGATCTCGATATCGGAGAAAGGTCCCCACTTAGCCCACTTAGCCTTGCCTTCCACGATGGTCTCGAGGATTCCGAGGGTATCTTCCTTCTGAACCTTCTTGCCCATGAAGTCGCCGGTGTTTACGATGTAACAGTCTACATTCTTCTCAGCTACCAGCTTCTTGAACTTCTCATAGTCGTTCTTAAGAGGATAGGTACGGAAAGGATTAGCATAAGGTACGATACGAAGTGCGTTCATGTCGGTACCTGCCTTTACACGCTCAGCGGTAGAAGTCTTGGTAGCAAGGGTAGCACCCATAACGGATGCAAGTGCTGCGCCCTTAAGCTTAAGTACGGGAGGAAGGGTAGGATCCTTCATGATCCATACGATAGCGTTAACGGGTGCCTCAATCTTGTCCACACGGTTGGGGCTCCAAAGCTTTGACTTGATGGCACGTCCGTTACCGTTTCTGATATCCTCGGTTACGAGCTGGATCTTGCCGTCCTTATCAAGAGTAGCTGAGCAGTTCTGTGCGGAAAGCAGATACTGATTATCAGGACATCCTGTAGGATAATCTGCAGTCTTGTCAAAATATGTAGGCTCCAGAGCTACGGATGAGCAGGTATCTGTATTGATGATGAAAGCATCGTCATGAAGAACTGTGATGCCATACTTTCCGCCGTGCTTTGCATGAGTCAAAGTAGACTTTCCTGATCCTGACAGACCGAATACGGAAAGAACATACTTCTTGCCATTCTTGAAGGTATACTCCTTCTGTCCGCCGTGACATGAAGCATAACCGTTTCTGTTAGCGATAGCCCATGCCATGGTAAGTGTGCCCTTCTTATGCTCTCCGAAGTACTTCATACCCAGGATGCATGCACAGTTCTGGTCGGTATCGAAATAGCAAAGAGTAAGAGGATCTGAAAGGCATGAATAATCCACATCGGGAGCCTCGTGGGGTGCCCACTGAGGATCGGAGAAGATGTAGATATCGGGCTCCTTGCCCTTGCCTACAGGCTGAGAGGCCTTGTACATCTTTACATACTCATCGCTCATGTACTGGAAGTTGATCATCCAGTTATAAAGGAGATTCTCCTCTCCTTCGGGAATAAGGAGATGAGCCTTAACCATGAACTCGGGATCCAGACCTACGAAACACTCTGCATGATACAAAGTCTTCCAACGGCTCTCATAGATAGCATCCATAGCCACCTTGTCCAGCTTAACCTCATCCACGCCGGGCTGACCCTTGATCCTTCTTGCTACTGCGTAACGTCCGGTAACAGCGCCGTCGTTGAAAAGAAGAACCTTGGCATCACTCTCAAGACCGAACTCCTCGCCTCTGTATACGGGCATATCGGTAACAATTGTTCCGGGGGAATTCTTAGCCAGTTCATAAGCCTCCTTGAGGGTATTGATCTTTACTACGTTGTTTCCGTAGAAAGCAGCCTCAATGATGGAACGGGTCTTGGAAAATCCCACTTTGCCTGCTCCGATCTCTTTGATCGGATAATAAGCTTTTGTCGACATAAATCATCCTCCTTGTATATATTGTTTTGTTTTTCACAACCAATAAAGTATTATGTCATAAATTATTGGTTTGGTCAACTTAAATATGAAACATAAAATGTGTTTCCTTATAGCATTTTTCTGAACAAATTGATCATATAAATCTTCAACCGTCAAAGGGAATACAGAGTGACCATGATAAGTTCACACACCTGAAGGAAAAAACCACTGGTATCTCCGTTCACTCCGCCGAAGTTCTTCATGGCAAAATACCTGTAATAAATAAAATATAAAAGCGCCACCAGAACCGCCGACAGACCTCCGGTCAGATTATATAAAGACATGAATACAGTCCCACAAAAAATCAGCAGACTCAAAAAAACCGCCGCCCCCTTTTTAGGCAGGGCATTGGCAAAGCCTGCCGCCATGCCGCCTTCATCCATATGTGGAAAAAAGATAAGGGAAAGAGCGCTAAGGGCTCTGGATATCATAAACACGGGAATAACCCCTGGGAACCTGAACAGTCCCATATGGGAAAAAGCCCCCGCCAAAAGCAGCAGATATATACCGCTCATCACGGCGGCAAAGGAACCGCAGTGGGGATCCTTTAAAATGGCCAGCCTCTTTTCCCTGTCCGACATGGCCGACAGGGCATCCACCGTATCCGCGAAGCCGTCCATATGTATCCCGCCGTTTATCAGTATGCTGGCCGCACATAGTATGGTCCCGGTAAAAAAAGTGTTAAGGTGAGCCAGAGATGAAATCCATGATAAAAGGTAAAGGATCAGACCCGTGGCCAGTCCCACGAAAGGAAAAAACATCAATACATATTTTTTATTCTTTTCATCCCACTCTATATTCGGCATGGGTATCCGTGAATAGGTGGAAAAAGCCATGATCAGAGATTTTATCATTCTGTGTCTCGCATAATTTGATTGCGTCAATGTGTTCCGTGAATAAAGATTCTTCGCCAATGTCCTAAGGCATCATGCATCGCCGGCTTTTTTCTTAAGTTTCTTTATAACTTCCCTGATATCGTCAAACTTAAGCCGCACATACTCATAACCTCCCGCCCTGTGAGGTTTGGAGCATGTCTTACAGTTCTTTATCCCCTTCTCAGTGTAGGAAAAGTCACCGCCACACTTATCCCCCAGACAGTACAGGGGGCAGTAACAGAACAGGCAGTTAAACTCCTCTTCACTTACACCGCCATGGCAGGGAAAATATTCACAGTCCCTGTTTTGAAAAAAGGTATGATCAAACTTTTTCATTAAATGATCTAAGCTCCTTAAACAGTTTGTTTGCAAAATAGGCAGCGGGGATAAGTGACAGCACCATGGCCAGAGGCTGGGCCTCCTGGATACCCGCAAAGCCACGCAGCTTTGGCAGTATCAAAAGTGCCGGTATAAAGAAAAGCCCGCTTCTGGTGGAGGACAGAACCGACGCCCCAAGTTTTCGTCCCGTACTCTGCATGCTCATCTCGTTCACCATGCAAAACGGCAGGAAAACCTGTGAGGTCACCTGCAGTTTCAATGCTCTCACTCCCATGGCCACCACCTGGTCGTCATCCCTGAAAAGCCTGATGACGGCTTCGGGATTTATGAGCACCAGAACGGACATGATCACCATCACCACCTCGGCCAGCACAAGAGTCACCTTATACGCTTTTCTAAGCCTGTTTATTTTTCCCGCACCGTAATTAAAGGCACACACGGGTTGGAAGCCCTGTCCTATGCCCAGAGCCAGCGAGAACACGAAGAAGGAAACCCTGGTGACAATGCTCATGGCAGCCACCGCGGCGTCCCCGTACAATCCGGCACTTGAGTTCAGGATCACCGTAGACACACTGTTAAGGGCTTGGCGAAGCAACGAAGGAAAACCCGTCCCCACGATGTCAAAAAACTCGGTCAATAGAAAATCCTTCGATTCCATCAGCAGTTTAAAGGAAAGCTTCGCCTGGGTCTTTCCCCTCAGAAACATGCTGAGCATGATACTGAAGCTTATTATCTGAGATACGGCTGTGGAAATTCCCGCACCCGCTATTCCCAGTTTAAAACCAAAGATAAGGATGGGATCCCCTACCATGTTTAAGATGGCGCCAGTCATCATGCCTATGGTACCGATGGATGCCTTGCCCTCATACCTTAAGATGTTATTCATGGTGAAGCTGCTCACCAGGCAGGGTGCTGCCAGAAGTATCCAGGTGATATAGGTTCTGGCGTACGGGTAGATGGTGGGCGTGGAGCCCAGCATGTATATCAGCGGTTCCAGAAAAACAAAGCAGGTGACGGCTATGAGGGAAGAAAAAAACAGAGCCCCGAAAAAGCCTATTGATGCGGCTCTCGATGCCCCCTTATAATCGCCTGCGCCCTCACGCCTGGAGAGTATGCTTCCGCAGCCCTGGCCGAACATAAATCCCACCGCCTGCAGAATGGACATAAATCCAAAAACTATACCCACGGCACCGCTGGCTGAATTGCCCAGTCTCCCCACAAAAGCAGTGTCCGCCAGATTATATATATTTGTAATGAGCATGCTGAGGATAGTCGGTATGGACAGCCTCACTATCAGCGGGAACACAGGCGTATTCGTCAAAAGATCGTATTGCTGGGATCCTTTTTTTCTGCTGTTACCGATATTCTTGCCGGTGTTACTGCCGGTATTGCTGTCGATATTATCGATAGTACCGCTATTGTTACTATTCTTTTTACTGCTGTTGTTCATGTATGTTATACGCATCTGTCATCCTGAGGAGTGAAACGACGAAGGATCTATTCTATCAAGATTCTTCGCTTCGCTCAGAATGACAAAAATCAAAATGACAAAAAATCAAACTTACCAAAATCAGAATAAAAAAAATAACTCCTGATTTATATCAACTCCACATAAGCCTTCAGATCCGTCTCCGAAAATCTGTGAGCCTTTGTAAACTCCGCCATGGCTATGTCAAGAAGCGGCAGCAGGCACACACCTCCGGTGCCCTCACCCAAACGCATCCCCGCATGGAGCACGCTCTTAAGTCCCATCTGGTTCTGTAAAAACGCGGCTCCCTTTTCCTCAGACATATGTGAGGCCAGCATATATTCCTTTGCCAGAGGCTCTATCCTCCAGGCCAGATTGGCAGCCACGGAGGAAATGAAGCCGTCTATTATGACGGGGACTCCGTATATGGCTCCTCCCAGGAACATGCCCACCATGGCAGCTATGTCAAAGCCTCCCAGCTTTGATAAAAGCAAAAGAGGATCTTCCCTGGTAGCCTGATTCACTTCTATGGCCTGTCGTACGACTTCTATCTTATGCCTGAGCATCTCTGAAGTCAGTCCGGCGCCTCTGCCGGTGACAGCTGCGGGATCCATATCCAGAATGACTGCAGCCAGAGCGCTGGCAGTGGTGGTATTTCCTATGCCGCACTCGCCCGTCACTACCACCTGGTATCCCACGCTGGTCATCCTCTCCACCAGCGCGATGCCCCTCTTTACAGCCTCTGCAGCCTCCTCTATGCTCATGGCCGGACCCTTTGCTATATTGTCCGTGCCTCTTCTCACATGCATATCGATTATGGCATAGTCCTTTACCTCTTCCACCATGCCCATGTCTATGACGAAAGTATCCGCGTCCACAGCCCTTGCCATTACGTTTATGTTGGATTTTGCCAGAGCCATCTCCTTGGCGATGATGGCCGTGACCGCCGATTCGGACTGTGTCACTCTCTCGCTCACCACCCCGTTATCAGAGCAGGCCACCAGCACGCACCTGTGCTTTATATCAAAATCCGCCGTGCCGTAAATCCCGGCCAGCTTCACGATCATCTTCTCGAACTCACCCAGGGATCCAAGGGGCTTCATGATGAGGTTCCATCTGCCCATGGCTTCGTTCATGGCACTCTGGGAAGGTCTTCTTGCTTTTATATCAAGTGAAACAGTTTTGCACATACAACCCTCCAGATTATGACCAGGATCACCGTAAGGATCACCGTAAGGTACATCATGTCATTAGTCTTGTCTATGTCATCGGAGTCACACTCCCTGATACCGTAACCGATGAGAGGTCTTTTATGAAGCACTCCCTTATATGTGGCGTCTCCCAGAAGCTGTATCCCCAGAGCGCCTGCGCAGACGCTCTCTGTCTGGCCCGCGTTGACACTCTCACTTTTAAATCTGTCCCTTTTGAATATCTCCACGGCGCCCTGCCAGTCCAGCTTTAAGAAAAATGCGGATACTATCATCAAAACCGCAGAAAGCCTGGCGGGGATGAAATTCGCCACATCATCCGCCTTGGCGGCAAAAAATCCGAAGTCAATGTATTTCTCATCCTTGTATCCCAGCATGGAATCCATGGTGTTTACAGCCTTATAGGCCAGTCCGCCCACAGGACCGAAGATCATCAGATAAAACAGAGGCGCCACACAGCCGTCGCAGGTATTCTCTGCCACGGTCTCCACTGTGGCCATGATCACATGCTTCTCATCCAGTTCATAAGTATCCCTGCCCACTATCATGGAAAGCAGATTTCTGGCTGCGGGAAGATTTCCTGCGTCTATCCTTTCCATGACTGCCAGGCTCCCCTGCTTCAGGGCCTTTACGGAAAGGACTTCAAAACAGATTATGGATGCCACGACCAGATAAAGATGGGGAGATATCTTCCAACAGACATACAGAATGCCCGATGACAGACCTATGGTCACAAACATCACCAGCACCCAGCATAAAATCCCCCCAAGTTTCCTTTCCCTGGGAGTGGTTCCCATCATCACCCTGATCTTTTCATCCAGATATTCTATGAAAGCGCCGATCAGTCTCACCACATGGGGCCAGCCCTCCGGGTCTCCTATTATAAGATCCAACAGCAGCCCGATGATGATCGAAGCCATCGAAAACAGATAAAACATAAACACCTCTCAGCAATGAGAATCTACATTATCTACATGCGGTCCGGAGCTTCAAAGCCCAGGACATCTATACAGCTTTCAAATACTTTAAGCGAAAGATAAAGCAGAGCGATCCATCCGCTCTGAACGTCCTTATTATCCTCAGCCATTATCTTTGTGTCATGATAAAAGCTGTTAAAGGAATCAGCCAGTTCATAGATATATGCACATATCCTGTGGGGAGCCAGTTCCTCATAGGCTCCTGCCATCATGGCGTTAAAACCTGCAAGTCTCATCTGTATATCCTTCTCCTGAGGACTTCTGGCCCCCTTAAGGATCGCAGATGCCGGATCGCCTCCCGTCTCATCCTGCCATCTCTTTAAGATGGACTTTATCCTCACCATGGTATACAGGATGTAAGGACCGGTGTTTCCCTCAAAAGAGGTGAACCTGTCCATATCAAAAACATAATCCTTGGTGGCCTGGTTTGACAGATCAGCGTACTTAAGCGCTGCCACGGACACCATCTGCGCGGTCTCGTCTATGTCATATCCCGCATCCTTGTCTGAGGCGTTTTTGTTCTCCTCCATCTTTTTGCGCATGGTATCCTTTATATCTCCAAGAAGGGTCTCCAGACGCATCACACCGCCCTCACGGGTCTTAAAGGCCTTGCCATCCTTGCCGTTCATGGTACCGAAGCCGATGAATTTAAGCTCGGTCTTTTCGGGTACTATACCTGTCTTTTTTGCTACCCTGAAGACCTGATCAAAATGCATCTGCTGACGCTTATCCACCACGTAGATGATACGGTCGGGATCGGTCTCATCCATACGCATCACCAGGGTAGCCAGATCGGTGGTGGCATAGAGGGAAGCCCCGTCGGATTTAAGTATCATGCAGGGCGGCATCTCCTTTGTATCACTCTCTTCCTTTACGTCTATCACCTTTGCGCCCTCGCTCTCATACAGAAGGCCCGTGGCGTCAAGCCGCTCTATTAGGGCGGGGATCAGGCTGTCCACATCGGACTCCCCATTCCACAGTTCAAAGGAAACATTGAGCTTATCGTAATTCTTTTTAAGATCTGTCTTTGACAGGTTCATGATATGCTGCCACAGAGCCAGACATCCCCTGTCGCCATGCTGCAGCCTGTAGGTGGCATTCATGGCTGCCGCCTTGTACTCTTCATCCTCCTTGGACTTCGCGCTGGCCGCGGGATATATCTCCTCCAGCTCCGACAAAGTAAAGGGTGCCTCAGCCGGATACTCGCCGTCAAAGGCGGGATCAAAATAAGGAAGCTCCGGCTTACGCAAAGACAGCTCATGTATGATAAGTCCCATCTGCAGACCCCAGTCCCCCAGGTGGATGTCACCGATGACCTCATGTCCACAGAATCTGCAAAGACGCTTCACTGCCTCGCCGATCACCGCCGAGCGAAGATGTCCCACGTGAAGGGGCTTGGCCACATTCGGTCCGCCGTAATCGATGATGATCTTAAGAGCGCTGTCAGGGAGATTAAGTCCCATCTTCTCACTCTTTGCGCAATCAAGAAGATAGGAGGACAGGAAGTCCTCCTTTATCTTAAGGTTCAAAAATCCGGGAGGCAGGGCCTCCACCGAGGAGAAGGCATCGCACTCTAAAAGTTTCTCTGCCACCTCCTGTGCTATGGCAAAGGGTGCCTTCTTATACTGCTTCGCTCCTGCCATGGCACCGTTGCACTGGTATTCGCAAAGGTCCGGCCGGTTCGACACCGTCACCCTTCCCAACGCGCTGTCATAGCCTGCCGCCTCGAAGGCTGCGGCTGTCTTTTCCGTTAATAATTCAAGTATTGTTTTCATAATCAAAATCCCTACTTTACTATATTCTATATGCACTGATAGAAATCAGCGAAAGCATGTTTTCAATCAAAAGTGAGCGTATTGAAATAGGCCGGTACTTAATGAAGACAAGCGAAGCGCAGTCTGAATTTAGTATCCGTTGCCGTTCCGAGGAGGGTCCCGCTTAAAATTTTCGCATAGTTCAATTTTGGCGCGGGAAACCGAGGAATTTCACGAGCGAGAGCGGTAGCGAACATTGATTGGAAACATGATTGAGCGTATCATAAATTATATATGTATCAATCACTTTTTCCTCATAAACTTCTCAATAAACTCTTCCATCGGAATCGGCTTCGAGTACAGATAACCCTGTGCATATCTGCATCCGATCTTGCGCAGCAGATCCTCCTGCTCCGGAGTCTCCACGCCTTCACAGATACAGTCAACGCCCATAGCCTGAGCCATCTCCACTATCTTCTCCAGGATTATCTTGCCGGTGCCGGAATTGGAATCCGAGAAAAACATCCTGTCTATCTTCAGTATATCGAAGGGGATATCCTTTATCATGTTAAGAGAAGAATAACCCGAACCGAAATCGTCGATATCTATCCTGCACCTTTCATCCCTTAAGCGGTTCATGATATCCACCATGCGCTCCGTATCTCCGAAGAAAGCGGTCTCGGTAAGTTCCAGTTCGATCAGCTCTCTGGGAGTGTCATTTGCCTTTAACACATCCATGACCTTTTCCACATAGTTGGGATTCTTGAGCAGCATCTGGCTCTGGTTTACCGAAATTGGTACCAGTTCATAGCCCTCTGCCTCCAGGCGTTTTTGCATCTTACACACCTGATCCAGCATATAAAAATCCAGTCTCTCCACGAAGCCGTTCGCTTCGAATACCGCCATGAACTCATCGGGATATACCATGGTGCCATCCACCTTTATCCAACGCACCAGAGCCTCTGCACCGGCCAGCTGATTCTTCTGCACATCCATCTTAGGCTGCAGGAACACCTTGAACTCGCCATGCTCCATGGCTGCCTCCTGGGCCGCCTCTATTTCCTCGCGCTGCCTGATATCCGCCTGAAGCACATCCTCATAATCCATGATAGGCACGTCCAGCTTGGGATTTACGGCCTTTCTGGCTGCATTCGCCTTATCCACCAGATCCATGATATCACGGTTCTTTTCTGTGGTCCTGGCTATACCTGCCCTGACGATCACGGGATAGGTCACATCCACGTTTATCGCAAAGGCCTTTAGTTTTTCGGAAATGTCTATGATGGACAGTTTTAAACTGTCAGAGTCCGCCACCAGCACTTCAAAGCATTCCGCATGACGTCTGGCCACCAGTTCCCTGGATCCTATGGATTCCTGGATCAGCTCCGCCAGCAGCTTTATGATCTCATTTCCTCTCTCCCTGCCGAAGAGTTCGTTTATATATCTGAATCCGATTATATCTATAACTGCGACGCAATAATCGATCTTATTGCTCTGCAAAAGCTCGGTAGCACTCTTTTTGAAATACTCACGTGTAAGGGTACCGGTAAGCGAATCATAGCAAAGGGCATCCTCCAGAGTCCTTTCCTTTCTGAAGGTATGTAAAAACATACAGAGCATGGTGATAAAGATTATGAGCACATCTATCATCATGATAAGGATCTCTTTCTTTCTCTGACTGACAAAGGATATAAAGAATTCATCCTTTTCCATGATGCTCACTATACTGCAGCCCGGGGTAATAAATGTTTCCGAATAAGCCGCCGCATATTCTTTTCCATCATAGGAAATGATCTTATATCCGTTACCACCGGTCGAAAAACAGCCGGCGACCGGTTCATTCGAATTCTTCACCGTGCTGCCTTCAAGATATGAATACAGATTATTGAGATTACTTATACTGCTGTCCTGAGCCTTGTCGATCTCGGCAAAGACATGACCATCCTTATCGATCAGGAAGATATTGGATTCAAGCTCCATATAGGTCGAGGTTTCTTCCGAAAATCTGTAGGATGAAGTCAGGCCTCCCAGAAAATATCCTATCTTTTTATCGCCTATGTATGACGGACTGGCCATATAAAAAACGGACGAACCGATCCCCAAATCGGACAGCAGCCTGTAGGAATGGGGCTCATCTTCCTCTGACCAGATACGTTCTATCTGATCATCGCTTATGGGCAGAAGCTGGCCGTTTTGCATGTACAGCTTTTTGTCCGCAGTCAGATAGTAACATTCATCAAACTGCTCGGCATATACATACGTATCCAACAACTTATCTATGGCAAACTCCACGGAGTCATGTTCTTCGCTGACTCTGGCTACGGCCGCGGCCCCCTGTTTGGCCAGACTGCCCAGGCCGGACAGTTTATTGTCCAGTACACAGACAGCCACCTTTGTATCCATTTCCATATCTCTTTTCACTTCGATGTCCGCCATGCGGTTCAAAGAGACGACATGAAACACGACCAATAAAACCACTATAAAAAACAGCAGTACCATCAGTCTGAAGGTGTCGGTATTATTTTTTATGAATGACTTAAATCTATCCATAAAATCATTATATCACAAATCTTTATTATAGTGAACGGTTCTTTACCGAAGCTATATCTATAACGGAAAGTCTGTCATGTGCACTCTCCATGCTGGTCAGCAGAGCTGTCACCGTATCCAGGGACGTAAGGCAGTGTATTCCTGTCTCTATTGATACACGCCTTATAAGGAAACCGTCCCTGTGCTTGTCACGCCCCTGTGTGGGAGTGTCCACCACCAGATCGATCCTGTGTCCCAAAATAAGGTCCATGACCGTGGGAGATTCCTGATTTATCTTGTTTACCTTTCTGGCGTGGATTCCGTTATCCTTGAGCACCTGGGCAGTGGAACGGGTGGCGTAGATCTTATATCCCAGAGCTTCAAACCTTCGGCCTATATCTATGATCTCTCCCTTATCAGAATCCTTTACGGTGATGATCACCTGCTTATGCTTAGGCAGCTCGATGCCGGCGCCTATGAACGCCTTATACAGGGCCTCGTCAAAACCTTTGGCTATGCCAAGGCACTCTCCGGTACTCTTCATCTCCGGTCCTAAGGATATCTCCGCGCCGTATATTTTTTCAAAGGAGAATACAGGCATCTTGACCGCCACATAATCAGCCTCCGGCTGTAATCCGGGTTCATAGCCCAGATCCCTGATGCTCTTTCCGATGATGACCTTTGTGGCCAGATCCACTATGGGTATTCCCGTCACCTTTGAAATATATGGCACGGTACGGGAGGATCTGGGATTCACTTCTATCACATACACGTCATCATTTACAGCGATGAACTGTATATTGATAAGTCCCTTTACATGAAGGGCTCTGGCCAGTCTGGCAGTATAATCCGCTATTGTCGCCTTTACCTTATCGGAGATGGTCATGGCCGGATATACGGATATGGAATCTCCGGAATGGATTCCGGTCCTTTCGATATGTTCCATGATACCGGGTATCAGGATGTCGGTTCCATCACAGACCGCATCCACCTCGATTTCCTTACCCTGCAGATATTTATCCACCAGTATGGGATGATCCTGAGCGTAGCGGTTGATTATCCTGATAAATTCCGTGATCTCCTCATCATTGTTGGCGATGCGCATGCCCTGTCCGCCCAGCACATATGAAGGTCGCACCAGCACAGGATACCCCAGCCTGTTCGCCACTTCCCTGGCCTCTTCCTCGGTGAAGACAGTGCCGCCTGCTGCCCTGGGTATCTGAGTCTTTTGCAGTATCTCGTCAAAGAGTTCGCGGTCCTCCGCGGCGTCCACATCCTCAGCCTTTGTGCCCAAAATAGGAACTCCCATCTTCATCAGATGCTCAGTCAGTTTGATGGCAGTCTGGCCGCCGAACTGTACCACAGCGCCGTCGGGCTTTTCCACCTCCACTATGTTTTCCACATCCTCAGCCGTAAGGGGCTCAAAATACAGCTTATCCGCTATATCAAAATCAGTGGAAACCGTCTCCGGGTTATTGTTCACGATTATGGTCTCATATCCCTCCTCGGCAAAGGCCCAGGTGGCGTGTACCGAGCAATAATCAAATTCTATTCCCTGTCCTATCCTGATGGGTCCGGACCCCAGCACCAGCACCTTTTTCTTCTTGCCGGTAACGGACAACTCGCCGCTCTCGTCCACGGATCCGAATACGGAGTAAAGGTAAGGAGTCATGGCGGCAAATTCCGCCGCACAGGTATCCACCATCTTAAAGGCAGCTCTGATGCCCTGCTCCTGTCTTAGTTTTTTGATCTCATCTTCCGTTTTGCCCGTGAGCCTTGCTATAACACAGTCCGGGAATTCCAGACGCTTGGCCTCGGCCATCAGTTCTTTGGTAAGAGGCTCCTTTGTGAGCCGATCTTCCATCTCGGTGAGTATCTTTATTTTGTCTATAAACCACGCATCCACCATAGTGATGTCGTGGATCTCTTCGATACTGATGCCCTTCCTTAATGCTTCGGCGATCACATAAATGCGAAGGTCATCCACCTTGGTCAGACGCTTATACAGATCCTCTTTGGAAAGCTCGGTAAAGTCCACGCTCCGCAGGCAATCCACATGCTGCTCTAAGGATCTGATGGCCTTCATCAGAGCACCCTCAAAACTGTCGCCTATACTCATGACCTCGCCGGTAGCCTTCATCTGGGTGGTGAGGGTCCTCTTGGCAGTTATGAACTTATCGAAGGGGAGCCTGGGTATCTTTACCACACAGTAGTCAAGGGCCGGCTCAAAAGAAGCGTAAGTCTTTTTGGTGATGGCGTTTTCTATCTCGTCCAGGTTATAGCCCAGGGCGATCTTTGCACTGACCTTGGCTATGGGATAACCGGTAGCCTTTGAAGCCAGAGCCGATGATCTGGAAACTCTGGGATTTACCTCTATGACACAGTATTCAAAGGATGTGGGATGCAGGGCAAACTGTACGTTGCATCCGCCCGTTATCTGCAGCTCATCTATGATATTAAGAGCCGATGACCTCAGCATCTGATATTCTTTATCGGAGAGTGTCTGGGAAGGAGCCACCACTATGGAATCGCCTGTGTGCACGCCCACAGGGTCTATGTTTTCCATGTTGCAGACGGTGATGCAGTTGCCTGCCCCGTCTCTCATGACCTCATACTCTATTTCCTTCCAGCCGGCGATGCATCTCTCCACCAGTACCTGACTGACTCTCGAGAGTCTCAGACCGTTAGCCAGTATATCCTCCAGCTCTGCCCTGTTATGTGCTATTCCGCCGCCTGATCCACCCAAGGTGTAGGCAGGTCTTAAAACCACGGGATATCCTATCTTTTCGGCGAATTCTATTCCGTCCTCCAGATTTTCCACCACCAAAGAGGGAGCGCAGGGCTCTCCTATCTTTTCCATGGTCTCCTTGAATTCCAGTCTGTCCTCCGCCTTTTTGATGGTAGCCGCCGTGGTTCCCAGGAGCTTTACTCCGAACTCCTTGAGGATCCCCTTTTCTTCAAGCTCCATTCCAAGGTTAAGTCCCGCCTGACCTCCCAGGGTAGGAAGCACGCTGTCGGGCCTTTCCTTTTCGATGATACGCCTTAACACATCCACCGTCAGAGGCTCTATATACACCTCATCCGCAATGTGGGCGTCGGTCATTATGGTAGCCGGGTTGGAGTTTACCAGCACCACCTCCACTCCCTCTTCCTTCAGGGAGCGGCAGGCCTGAGTGCCTGCGTAGTCAAATTCTGCGGCCTGGCCTATCACTATGGGGCCTGAGCCTATTACCATTACTTTTTTGATTTCCGGATTCTTTGGCATAGTTTTGTTCCTTGTTTTTGTCCTTTTATATAATCTAATTCTTCAAATATGTCATCCTGACTTTTTCTTGCCTTTGTCATCCTGAGGAACTCTGCGACGAAGGATCCCGAATGACATCCAAACTCAGCCTTGTTTCATCATATCGATAAACCTGTCAAACAGGTACGATGAGTCCTGTGGCCCGGGGCATGCCTCGGGATGAAACTGCACCGTAAAGATATTCTCCTTAAGGTATTCCAGACCTTCATTCGTCTTGTCATTCACATTTATAAAGGCGGGCTCTGCCACATTGGGATCCACCGTATCCACATCCACCACATAACCGTGATTCTGGGATGAGATATACACCCGGCCTGTGGAAAGATCCTTCACGGGATGGTTGCCACCCCTATGTCCGTATTTTAATTTATATGTATCAAAGCCATGGGCCAGTGCCATGATCTGATGCCCTAAGCATATGGCAAAGATCGGCACACCGCTTTGAACCATCTTCTTTACTTCTTCTATGATCTGTACGCACTCCTTGGGATCTCCGGGGCCGTTTGAGAGCATGATGCCGTCAGGCTTATCCGCCAGGACCTTATCCGCAGGTGTGTCCGCAGGATATACCGTCACGCTGCATCCCCTTGCCGCCAGAGATTTACCTATATTTCTCTTTGCGCCAAAGTCCATTATGGCCACCTTAAGATGAGCGCCGTTAAGTTCCTTAACTATAGCGGGAGCCTTTTCTTTTTTGCCCGCTTCAAAAGCTGCCTTATCGAAAACTGCCGCTCCCCCCAGGGGTCCGTTATCGGACAGATCCGTTGCGCCCTTTACTTCATAGATTTCCTTTGTGGTAGTCTTCATCACTACGCCCTTAGGCGTATATTCCTTAAGACGGGCCACCACCTCATCTATATCCACATTCTCATCACGGGTTATCATCCCGTTCATGGTACCCTTTTCCCTGAGGCGCTTGGTCAGGTCTCTGGTATCTATCCCTGCGATCCCGGGGACATCATATTTTTTAAGAAAATCATCCAGGGGCATATCAGCCCTGAAATTAGAATGTGTGCGGGATATCTCCCTGACTATAAGTCCGTCGGGCCAGGGTTTAGTCGACTCCAGATCATCTGTGCATATCCCGTAATTTCCTATAAGCGGATAGGTCATGCACACTGCCTGTCCCGCGTATGACGGATCCGTCAGCACCTCCGGATAGCCCGCCATGGAAGTGTTGAACACTATCTCGCTGATGACGGTTCTGTCAGCTCCGATGGCCTTTCCTTCATATACTGTCTTATCTTCCAATATCAAAAATGCTTTCATTACCGGTCCTAATCCTCTTCTATCAAATGAAAGTCCATATAATCAAAATCCACTTCTTCGATAAATGAATCCTGAGTGAACCTGCATCTGGCATATTTTTTAAAATCACGTATATTCACATCCAGCCATATAGGCGCTTGGATATCGAATTCAGTGCAGCATTTTTCAACGGCAGCGAACACCTTATGAGTCCTGGTGTCCGCGCCGTTGTCATCATACATTGTATCTTTAAGCAGTCTGTTATCCTTGAATAACTTGATCCAAATTCTCATTAAATCATATCTCTACGATCCAGCCCTCGGGAGCTTCCACTTTGCACTGCTGGATGCCCGTGAGGGTCTCATAAAGCTTCTTTGTCACAGGGCCCATCTCATCCATACCTGCAGGGAAGTTGATCTCCTTGCCATGATCCACGATCCTACCTACGGGTGAGATCACTGCAGCTGTACCGCAAAGTCCGCACTCTGCGAAATCCTTAACTTCTGCGAATTCCACTTCTCTGTGCTCCACCTTCATACCAAGTATGTTCTCAGCCACATAGCAGATAGAACGACGGGTTATGGAAGGAAGGATACTGTCTGACTTTGGAGTCACAAGCGTGCCGTCCTTTGTGATAAATATAAAGTTGGCACCGCCTGTCTCCTCCACCTTTGTCCTGGTGGCTGCGTCCAAATACATATTCTCGGCAAAGCCCTCCTCGTGTGCCACGGTTATGGGATAAAGGCTCATGGCATAGTTAAGACCTGCCTTTATATTACCTGTACCGTGAGGGGCTGCCCTGTCATAATCGGAAACCTTGATAGTTATAGGCTTTGCGCCACCCTTGAAATAAGGTCCTACCGGCGTACAGAAGATCCTGAATTCAAACTCCTCCGCGGGCTTAACTCCTATTACCGGATTGATACCCATCATATAAGGTCTGATGTAAAGTGTAGCACCTGTTCCATAGGGAGGAACAAAGTCAGCATTCGCCTTTACCACCTGCTTTACCGCATCCACGAAGCGCTCCTCGGGGAAGACGGGCATCACCAGCCGCTTAGCTGTGTCAGCCATACGCTGTGCATTAAGGTCAGGTCTGAAGCATACGATCCTTCCATCCTCTGTCTTATACGCCTTCAGTCCCTCAAAGCAGGTCTGGGCGTACTGGAACACGCATGCGCACTCATTAAGGACGATATCTGAATCGGTGATAATGGCACCATCATCCCACTTTCCGTCCTTGAACCTTGACACATACCTGTAATCTGTCTTGATATAACCAAAGCCCAGATTACTCCAATCGATTTCCTTGTTACTCATAATATATAACCTCCTTTACTATGAAACGCGGGAAAGATCACTTCGATTCCCTTGTTTCACTCAATTCACTGTCTTTATAATAATCAACAAACATTTCCTAATACTCATTTTCAATCCAATCCAAACACATTAAGCATTTTCTCCTTAAAATTTCGGAACATGAAACCACCGAAACAACATTCCACCAACAGGTGAAGTGACTGTCACACCAATTATACAAAAACAACTATATGGGTACCGTGTACCTTTAAGAAATTATTAAATCTGTAATACAATTGCAATGGTACACGGTACCTGCAACTTGAGTCATTGTCCGACGTATCGACTGAAGCGGTCTTATCATCTTTGTCCTTCTTGTTTTTAGCAACTGTTTCTGTCTTTTGGGACACACGGTATAGGTGCCTGTTACTTTAAAAGAACTATTCCTAAATGTCTAGTTCTTTTTAACGCTGCCTTTCACGCACGTTTTCTATCTCTTCTTTCACCTTTGTCTTTTGATCGGGATTCACTTTATTCTCACGTTCATATCGTTTTTCCCTAATTTTTTCTTTTAGAATTGTATACAATGAATGGATCATGTAAACTATTATTGCAACTTCTCCAAAAAGAAAAGCAACTCTATTTAATCCAAAAAAATTAAGTATCAGTTCTACAATTATAAATACATAAACAAATCCCATACTAACACCTTTTGACAAAAAGCATATCATATTTCTCTATTCACCTTCATAATTTCCAAAACACAGGTGCTCTTAGGAAGAAATTTAAACACCACTCTATCTCCTACATTTAGTCCCTCCACAGACTCAATAAAATAAAGTTTTCCATCAACTTCAATATCTGCCCCATAGTTTGATTTAAATCCATGTAATCTGCTACTGGGATCAAATATATTTTCAATTATGCTTTCCTTAACAATCGCATCTGTTTCTTTTTCAGCAACTAAATAAATTCCACCGTTTCTTAATTTATCATAGCAAGCACCCGAAAACATCCATATGGATGCCAAAACTATCAATATAGCTTTAAGTATCCCCATAATCCTATTTTTTTCAAATAAACAGCAAACACAAAAATAAATTGAAGAAACAACTATCATTATTCCTGTAGTCAATGGGACTAAAAATAAACTATAAAAATACTCGTTATATAAAAATGAAACCATAGATCTTACCAAGAAAACAAGACTTTACCTGAGGAATACCAATTGCAATGGTACACGGTACCTGCAACTTAATTCTTTTTAATACATATCACGATCAAAAGCTTTGATACAGAACTGTCAAGTACATTTCATATCCAAAATCTCATAATTATCTTCCCAAATTTCCAATAATTCTATAACAATCGTCTCAAAATTTCTCCAAGCAACAAAACGATTCGCCTCTCTGACATATCCATTTATTTCTTCTATATATTTTATCTTATTCATATCATATCCAGATTCTGAATATCCACTAAAATCTACTATTTTAAGCATCGTCTCCTTTATTTTACTTGAATCATATTCCATATTTCCAATACACTCAACTTCATTCGGGATAATTCTTTTAGATGATGATAACATTAATAATCGATAATTAATTCCTTTACGATAAACGATACCGTTCTTTAATATATTATTATCACTTTCACCAATCATCCTCGGGTATACTACAGGACAAATACCAGCATGTTTTATTTCATTTACTGATTGTTTTTCCTTATAAATACCTCTAAACAAATAAATCTCCGGTCCTATATGACCAGGTGGAAATGGACATTCTCCGCACTTTATGAAATAAACATATTCCCCATTATGACGTTCACTTGTATCATTTGATATCCGATATTCAAAAACGTCGCCTATTTTCCATTCACATCTATATAACCTTGTTCTAGTTATTCTTTTACGAAGAGGCATTGGTTGAGATATTCTTTTTTGTATGCACAATGCATCTCGGAGCCTTTCTTCCTTAAGATTTTCCCAAGAAGAAGCCCATTTATCAATCAAATTTTTATTATCTAAAATATGTAACGTTTTCTTTTTTACACGATCTGATAGTCTACCATATTTCCATTCAATATCAGCCAAAACTATCCAAAATGTTACTTTATCTGCTTCTTCAAGCTGACCATATGTATCTATAAGTTTATCTGTCACTGCCTCATCACTCATACCTTTTTTTAAACCATCAATATAATCATCGATAATATCTAAAACAAAATCATTATCATATAATTTATTTCCCCAGACCCCCATAACATACCCCCCTTTTCTACAAATTTCCTTCCAACCAGTTATATAATAAATCAACT
Organism: Lachnospiraceae bacterium; assembly: GCA_017441585.1. GTDB lineage: Bacteria > Bacillota > Clostridia > Lachnospirales > Lachnospiraceae > UBA1753. The sequence goes on along the minus strand of JAFRWW010000031.1, from coordinate 10,439 downwards.
AATTGATTCTCAGCATAATCTGAAACACCTGATAGTTGTGTGGCAATAAAGTACTCAAAAAGCTTAGGATTATTTAGTCTTATTCCATTTATTGCATTACAACCTTTTTTACCTGATCTATATGTATGCCAAACTAACATTTCAATTTGTTCTAATGCCCTTGCTTCTGCCAAGGTCAAATTACTAATTGTTCTTCCAGGATTATATACTAAGTGATCTCTATTTAAAGAATTCTGATGAGAATCTATCCTTTGAGTAAGATTCTTGGTTCTCCCCACATACGCAACGCCATCACTATCTTCCAAGAAATATATATTTTGATTCCTTAACGTAAACTCTTCAACACCAGACTTAATCTTTTCTTGCACTGAGTCCATTGCCATGGCCAGACTGTCACTTACATTAACAGAATAATTCAATCGATAGTTTTGTGACACCACATAGCCATATGTAATTGCGGTCGCTGCCACAAGAGCACCTATAACTACAATAGCAATTCCATTTTCTCCATTATCATCAATTACATTAACAGGGTCCCCATTACAGTACATGAACATATTGTACTGCATCAGGTTTTCAGGTGTATTTGTAAGAAGCTGGGTACTGTCGCCGTTTATGAAACGCTTTACTTCAGGATCATAATAGCGGCTATTCAGGTAATACCATCCTGTTTCGGTATCATAATAATAACTTCTGTAGCGGAAAGGGTTCTTTTCCAGGATTCCATCTACATCTTTATAATTGTCATTGTGCTTTATCTGTGTGATGCGCCCATACGGATCATAGCTGTAGGTTCCGACCAGCGTTCCGTGAGGTGTATAAATGGCCACCACATCTCCCATGACATTTGTTATTACCGTGTAGAGATGTTCTTTTTCGCCGTTTTTGGAATAGCCGTATTGGGTGCCTGTCACCTTTAAAGAAATGTGAAGTGCCGTAACAATTTCTTAATAGTGACAGGTACATACTGATTCACACTCTGCGCACGCGGTTCGCGCTATAATCATCTATCACCACATCCCTGTGCTCGGCCCTGACGAAGGCGCTCTTGTCTATGGCAAAATCAAGCAGCAGCTTAAGAACCTTTATGGCCTGGCTTGTCATCTTTACATTGGACACCTGGTCATCCTCACGCCAGGAGATGGGGAAGAAACAGATCTTATGACCAAAATGGCAGGAGCCCATGATCATACAGTAATTAAACATGAGATTGTCGGGATACTTCTCATAGAAGCCGCTCTCCAGGATGTCGGTCTTATACATGTTAAGGCCTGAACCCAGATCTCTTATCTTGGTACCACAGACAAAGGAAAACAGGATATTGTAAACTCTGTTGCCAAAGGTGCGGAATGCGGAATATCCCTGAAGGGATGAACCCTTCATGAAACGTGCTCCCAGGAAGCAGTCGAAGCGGCCGTAGGCGCCGGTCCGCAGATAAGGCAGCAGATTATCGATATCCCCCTGATCGTCACCGTGGAGAACGATCACATAATCGAAGCCATGCTCCAGGGCATAATCAAAGGCCACCTTGTGGGATCCACCCAGTCCGTAATTCTCATCATTGCGGAGCAGTATAGTCTTCACCTTCGGCGGGGTATTCTCCAGATAGTCCAGCACTGCATCCTCGCCATCGTCGGTGCTGCGGTTATTCACTATGATAACCTCCGACAGATATGAGCTCACCTCATCCGTCAGCTGGTCCAGCACACGGGTTATCTGCTTTTCACAGTTGTACATAGGTATGAATAATAAAATTTTATCCTTCATGATAATATCCTCAATCGTTTTTCGTTATTACAAGGCTATGCTCTTTCAAGATTCTTCGTCACTTCGTTCCTCAGAATGACAGTCAGTGCTCTATCTTATCACACAGGTTACTGATCTGATCCGCAAATCTGGCCATATCCTTATTAGCCAGTCCGTCTGATCTCTTGACGATGGCCAGGAGTCTCTCGGCTGCAGCCAGGAAGCGCCTGTATACTGCAGATACAGTCTTCTTGACGCCCTTAGGTGCCACTCTGACGCCGGCGGCTTCCTTCACATACATATTCCGGGACAGATCATATACACTGCCGGAAAAAGGCGCCGACACATCGTATCCGAACTCAGTTTTAATGCCCTGTGCGAAGATATCGCAGACGCTGTCCTCGCCATGGACCACAAACACATGAGAAGGCCGTTTCTTAAAGCCGTGGAGCCAGTCCATGAGTCCCTTTCTGTCGGCGTGGCCGCTGATGCCGGCCAGCTGCATTATCTTGGCCCTCACCTCTATGGTCTCTCCGAAGAGTTTCACTTCCTTGGCTCCTTCGATAAGGGCGCGTCCCAGAGTGCCGTTTGCCTGATAGCCCACAAAGAGCACCGTGCACTCAGGGCGCCACAGATTATGTTTTAAATGATGCCTGATACGACCTGCTTCGCACATACCTGATGCGGATATGATCACCTTAGGCTCCTCGATAAAGTTTATCTCCTTTGACTCATCCGACGTGATGGAAAGAGTCAGTCCCGGGAAGGATATGGGATTGATCCCCTTATTTACCAGGGCCATAGCCTCCTCGTCAAAACACTCTATCTTATTCTTGTTAAAGATCCCGGTGGCTTCCACAGCCAGAGGGGAATCTACGTATACCCTGAAGGTTTCATGTCCCTTTACCAGGCGCTTACCCCTGACCTGACGCAGGAAATATAAAAGTTCCTGAGTACGTCCCACAGCAAAAGAGGGAATCACCACATTACCGCCCTTGTCAAAGGTCTCCTGCAGTATCTCAGCCAGTCTGGTGACGTAATCCTCTCTTTCCGTATCATGAAGCCTGTCACCATAGGTGGACTCTATCAGTATGTAATCGGCCTCTTCCACGGTGCCGGGGTCCTTTATGAGGGGCTGGTTTATATTTCCCACATCTCCGGAAAAAACGATCTTCTTTGAAATGGTTTCCGGCTCTCCATCATTAGTCCCGTCATCATAGCTCTCGGTCTCTGATATCCACACCTCTATGGCCGAGGATCCCAGCAGATGTCCCACATCGGTAAACCTTATGTCTATGCCCTCAGTCTCATCAGGGGAAGTATATATATTGATCCTCTTCCCGTAGGGGCTGGGCACCAGGAGCCTGATGGCATTTATGGCATCCTCCATGGTATAGAGGGGCTCGTATTCCTTAATGGCATCCGAGCGCTTCGCCTTACGGTTACGCCACTCAGCCTCAAAGGTCTGGATATGAGCCGAGTCTCTAAGCATGATGTCCGCCAGATCACAGGTAGCCGCAGTGGCAAAGACCTGTCCCTTAAAGCCCTGGGCTGCCATGAGGGGCAAAAGTCCCGAATGGTCTATGTGGGCATGGGTCAGCAATATATAATCTATTTCTGCAGCGCTTACCGGAAGGGCCGCATTTTCAAAGGCATCGCTCCCCTGTTCCATGCCACAGTCCACCAGTATATTCTTGCCACAGGCTTCCAGGTAATGACAGCTTCCCGTCACCTCATGATCCGCACCTATAAACATAAGTTTCATGATCCGTTACCCCCTTTTATTCATAATACCTTCTGATCTTACTTGATATTTTTGGATGAAGGTATTACAACGCATCTTTTTTCAAGATTCTTCGCTTCGCTCAGAATGACAAAATCCACTTCGCTCAGAATGACATAATCCGCTTCGCTCAGAATGACAAAAAATAAACCACCGCATTTCAAGAAAGAGGCTCACCCGTTAAGGTGAGCCTCCATCGGCACTTTTTATGAATTTACTGAACACCTATATAATCAGCATCACCAAATCCCAGCATCAGATATGCAACAGGAGTCAGGAACAGCATAAGGATAAAGAATCCTATACCCTTATCAAAAGCCTTGCAAAGCTTCCACATCTGCCAGTAAATGAAAGGTGCGAAGATAAAAAGAATAAGGAACAGCCAGCCGTTACCGCATGAGATCTTAAATAAGATATAGGTATTATAGAAAGGTATCAGGGACTTCCATCCTGCCTCTCCGGCCTTCTCAAAGATCTTCCACATTGCCACGATCATCAGAATGCAGACTACAAGCATAATAAGATAATAAGCAATACCCATGCCTGCAATGATGGCGTTCAGACCACTGTCACTGTAACTACTGTAATCACTCATAATAATCCTCCTATAATCCCATCGGAACACTCTGCCCCGACACCTATATTGTCCGGCAAAAACTCCCCTCCGTGGAATGTCCTCACCTCAATGCAAAATTATACCATTTTACAGCTGAATATACAAGAAAAAAATCCCCCGGCCAAGTGGCCGGGGGACAAATCACATATCATAACGATATACGGATTTTAATTACTTACCTGCTACGCCGTATACATTTACGGGAACGGTTACCTTTGCGGTCACACCGCAGGTATATGTAACCGTCAGGTTAACCTTTACTACGCCGTTCTTGGCAGCTGATGGCTTGTTATCCTTCCAGGTCAGGAAATAATAGTTATATCTTAATCCATCTGAATGCTCATAACTATAATTAGGCTGAGCTATTCCTTCACCGGTGGCAGTGGTGCTGCTTCCTTCATCTGCATCAAATTTGGGTGAGTCGGAACCGATAGCCTCATAGCTTGTAAAGGGTGAAATCTCAAACTCAGGAGAATCACAGGTTACGCTCTGTATTTTAAGTCCGTAGTAAGGAACTTCTGTCTGTATGCCAATACCGGCTCTTGCATAAGAGGTGATTCCGGAAAGATCGGTAAATGCCTTACCGCTTGCCTTAACCTTCTTGATGCCTGCGATGTTGATGGTAAGAGGAACTACCGTGCTGCCGTTAGGTGACTCAAAGGTCAGATCCAGGGTATAGCTTGAACCGGGCTTGATGAGTCCTGCCGCAAGCGCATCGGAATCGGTTACCGCATAGATCTTCTTATCATCGGTTACAATGTAGAAGTAAGGTGATCCCTTATAATCCACATGAGTAAGTATAGCTCCGTTTTCAGCCTTAAGTGCTGTGCTGTTTGCCGCGAACACCTCAAACAAACCATCAAGATAATCGTTAGGGCCTATGGCCTTAGGGAAGTAATCATTATATTCCAGACCATCCGAGCTCAATACACGTATATTTCCCTTTGCCTTTGTCAGGATCGAGCTGTTATAAGTGGACTGCTTTGTAAGATCAATGGTGATAGCCTTAGGCTCATTCACCTTGCACTCGCCTGCGTTTACAGGTACCTTGACTACTGCATCCTTACCGATCTTGGTATTTGATGAGTCATACATGCTGACCTTAACGCTCACAAACTTATCCTTATCAGTAAGCTGGTCTGTAGCATATATGCATGCCTCCTTATCAGTTGTAACACCGTTAAAGAAATCATCTCCATACTCGGAAGTAGCATAGGATTTTCCGTCAAGAGAAGTTACAACAAAGTAAAGGTTTGTAACATCCACATCCACGGGAAGTACATCCCAGTAAATATGACCGCACTGTGTGGTATTTATCACCTTAGTAGTATTCTCGCCTTCTTTAACCTCTTCGCTCCTTACATATAAAGGTGAGAAGAAAGGCTTGCTCAGCTTAAGCTTTGAAGGATCCACAGCCTTTACAGAGAACTTAAGCAATGTGGAATAAGTCTTACCCTTGTTCTTCTTAAGTCCTTCATAATTGAGCTTAATGGTAACCTTCTCGGACTTATCGATCCTGGCTCTGGGGATCAGCTGGAACTGGTCTATATCCACGCGTTCAATACCGAACTTATCATTATCAACGATCTCAGCATAGCTGATGGCATTAAGGTCATAAGCCTCCTTGCCGGGCTTTACAAATACGTTAATATTTGTATAATCTCCGGCCTCGGGTATAACCGTAGCCTTCTTATTGACGAGTGATACCTTAGGATAAACCGCCTTAGCTCTTACATTAAACTGTGCATAGTACTTACCATAATAATCGCGCAGCCTTATCCACATGGGAACCTTGTATGATCCGCCCTTTGCGCTTCCGATATAGGTGATGCGTGTATCTGATATAGACTCAAAATCCTTCACATCATCGGTAAGCCTTACAGCGGAGATCTCACCCCATTCTCCCTGATAGATTTCCTGATCATTGATATCGATCACAGAAGGAGAACTGTAATTATGACTCTCCAGATAAGCAGCGTTCACGGCACCCTTGGACAGCTTGATCACAGGAACCTTCTGGTCTATCTTGAAGCTCAGTTTCTGGTTTGCATTTACTTCAAAGGTCTTCTTTGAAACCTTATTCTGTACTACCAGGGCGACATTGATATTATCAAGAGCAGTGATACCATCCTGTGCAAGTCTGGTATTGTCGTTCTGGAATCCGGTAGTATTGGTACCAAGCATAGCCCAATAAGTCTTGGTGGTACCATCCTTCATAAGAGTATCCGAAACATCAAAGTACTTGTAGAAATCACTGTCCACTTCACCGTTTGCGCCTCTTACAATAACGCCTACAGGATAGAAGTTGTTTGAAAGGTCATAAGAACCTGTTGCGCTTTCGTAATTCTTGATATGCCAGTCGATACCTATCCTGGCATACTTCTGAAGGGCATTCATGGTGATGAAAGGTGTGGAAAGGTTAACCTCATAGCTGTCTGCCACAAGCTTTTCTCTCATGTCCTTAGCCACAGACTCAATCACGAGATAATCCTCATTTCCGGCGAGCTTGCTCTTTACCCTGATGGTAGCCATACCGGTGCCTACTGCCTCGATGACCTTAACCTTGGTATCCTTGAGATCAGAATTTGTCTCATCATTATAATTCTCGGGATCATATACAGCGGCAGTCACTTCCTTGATATTGGCTACTGCGGGATCGTTTGAAACATACTCAAACATGTCGTCTACGGGTAGACCGAAAGTATTTTTGCTGAGAGTAAGTGAAAAAGCTGCAGCCTCATGCAGATCATTTGCTGTGCTGTATACCACAGACTCGCCCTTCTCCATAAGAAGATATCCATATCCGTCATTTACGGCAACTCTGGTGGTATAAGGGATCTGACCATCCACTATCACGCCGGCGTTCATGGAATCGATGGACAGGGCTCCCTGAGCTTCCGAATCCTTGAATGAACCTGTAGTTCCGTCCTTCTTTGCTACTGCAGAACCACATACCGCTGCCTCCAGCTCCTCGGTAATATTACCTTCGGCATCAAACTTATGGAGAACATGGTTTGTCGTGCCTCTTGATCCGTATACAGAACCTCTGATGAGCACAGGCTCATTGTCTGTATAAACTATTGCATAGCTTACTGCCTTATCCTTTTCATCATTATTATCATATTTATATGCATTAACATTGCCGCCGTTCATTACAAAGGAAGCATTTGCACCATTATTAAGGACTGCAGTGGTTCCCTTTGCGTAAGGTGCTATGGTCATATGGCCGTAGAAATCAACATCTTCACTGTACTCAAACAGAGAAAGTGAACCCAGGTTGTCAACTACCACGCTGTCAGGAACAGTGCTGTAAACATACACATCGGTCATAGTCATGGTTCCGCTGTTCTTGATAGCAGTGATTCCGGTGATGGGCTTTCCTTCGCCATCCACTCCGGGATTCAGACCAAATTCAACAAGATCACTCTGATAAGTGGGAGTTGCAAGTGCCATGGTTCCTGCATTGTCTATCAAGGATCCCTTAACAGCGTTCTCGCTCTCCATATCAGCGTTAAGATATGCCTGACCGTTCTCGGTATTAACTATCAGAGTAGCTTCCGAATCTTCGGCATATATTTCATTTTCAGAATAATATGTACCTGAATTCTCTACCACGGGCTTTGTGTTATATCTGATCTCGACCTCACCTGTATAGAGAGTACCTTTGTTTGTAAACAGAGTAGCAGTCGGCGCCTTTTCCTTATCACTGGTGTAAGCGTCTACGTCTACCTGATAAAGATCTACAACCGCACCCTCTTCCACTACAAAGGCGCCTGCTCCGGTAAATACGAGATCACCTGAGTATTCGATCTCTTTTTCCTCTTCATCCAAAAGAGGATTACCGTCTGCATCCGTAGGAGTATAGTATCCATCTATATAAATATCGGGGCATTTGAAAGTTACGGTTTCCGTAACCTCGATATCCTGAGTCAGATAGTATCCTGCAGCATTCTCTGATACTGCAGCCTTTTTCAGATCATCGAGACTTGAAATAGGATAAAGCACATTGGGCACATTCCTTTCCTCGCGTGTAGGCACTTTATCTATGTCAAGGATCGCTCCATTGTAGTAAGGTACACCATTTACGATGCTGGTTGCTACAAGATACTTTACTTCCTTATACTCTACATTATACCCGGTATCCTTATCCTTAGCCTCGTCGTAAACGCGGAATGCGGGCTTTTTCTCAACGAGGGCAGGACCCTCTACGGTGTAGCCCTGGAAGTAAAGTGTGGTAGGATCCTCATCATCGACCACAGCCTTGGCTTCTGCGTCAAAAACAGCATGGATAAGCCTGTTTGTGATGCCCCTGTCAAGTATGGGAAGAACATCGGCAAAACGTAACGCTCCGATATCGCCTCCTACCTGAGTGACCGTACCGGACTTGATAATAGCCTTACCGGCCTGGTCCGTTGCCATATCAACATAATCAATTTCAGCATTATGGATCACGGTTGAAGATTCATTCAAAGCATATAATGCATCAACGTAGGTCTGGACATCATTCTCCGATCCCACAGTCAAAGTACCATTGTTATATATGCTTTCCAGATCGGCTTCACCTCTGACGGCGAGTTTGGCTTCCTTATCATTGAGTACGGCATAACCAAACCTGTAAACGGTCTCGCCTTCCTTGTCCTCAGAATAAGATGCAGCATCATCGACTCTAGAATCTTCCATAATCATCTCACCCTTATTGACTACAGAAAATCTGTCTGCTCCAAGGGCACTTGTATCATCTGCCTCAGCATATATGCTGTCTGTTATCAGGGTGCCGTTATTTATAATGGCAGCACTCTCTCCATCCGAGGATACATAGGATCCGTTCAGGAGCTTAGCTGTAGCACCCTGCTCATTTGTAAAGGGAACACCGTTGTAAGGCGCTATAACGAGATCGCCGTCCACTTCGTCAACTGTAAACTCACCGTTATTAACGACGCAGACATTTGTAGCAAAATCATCCCATGCCTCAACGGTAAGCTTGGCACCGCTTTCTACCGTCAGGGTAGCCTTAGGATACTTATCCATGGTGGCACCATCAGTGCGAAGCTTATCTATCTCTTCAGTATCAAACTGAAGGAAATCATCTGTGAGGACTTCAAGTTTTATATCCTTGCCTGCGGGAACGGTAAGAACCGTATTAGCTGAAATCGTATAATCCTCATCATTTTCAAGAGTATAAGGTGCCTTGACCTCAATAGTAGTCTGCACTCCTGCCTGAGCGCCCTCTACAGCCTTAGCCAGCTCGGCATAGCTGTGTACGGCCAAAAGGGTGTCACCCTTAGAGGGGTCACCCATCATGCCGTTTACATCTGCCTCTGCCTCGTCTGCCACTGTCTGCACTGCCTCTTCGGCGTCATCAGCGACCACATCCTCCTCTGCACCCAGAGCTTCAACCGACTCTGCCACCTCTTCGGCGTCTTGTGTGGTCTCGATCTGAGGCAAAACGTCCTCTTCCAGTTCAGCCGCCGTAACGGGAACCGAGAAGCTTGTCATGACCATGGCTACAGATAAGAGCCCGGCCAAAAATCTGCTTCGTCTTTTCATAATAACCTCCTTAAAATAATGTTACATAAAATATCCATAATATTTTAACACTTTTTTCACAAACACTAAATGTTAAAACACTGCAATAAATACGTTTGAGGCGATTGTTTTTTTGTTGTAGTTGTTAGTTAATTATCAGTCATTGATTATGCGTCTGCAGGTGATGGGCGTACGATACCTCACATTGCTTATCTTTATACCGCTTCTGGGATTTGAAGCATGGATTATCTGTCCGCCGCCGATATACATGGCCACATGGTTTATATAGCTTCCTTTGCCGTAGAATACCAGATCTCCGGGTCTTAATTCATTGAGGGTGACCTTTGTACCCACGGTAGCCTGCGACCTGGAAACACGGGGCAGGGATATACCGTACTTCCTGTAAATACCCATAGTAAAGCCTGAGCAGTCTGTTCCCTTGGTCAGGCTGGTGCCGCCCCATACATATCTGTTGCCCAGGAACTGCTTGGCGTAATTGACCATGGACACTCTCACGTCAGAGACGCCCTGACCGTACTTAAGCTCCTTCATGGTCACGGCCCTCTCCAGCTTCTTTGCCAGGCTCACATAATCCTTGGAGATATATCCTTCATCATCATCGATGGTGATCTTTACCCAGCCGTCCAGATCCTCGGACACCTCCAGTTCCTCTTCCATGGGAACCATGGTGATGACGGAGGATTCGGTAGTGGGACCTTCTCTTACATACAAAGTAGTGGTGGTGACCGTAGCCATCAGGGTGATGAC
>JAFRWW010000030.1 GCA_017441585.1 Lachnospiraceae bacterium | reverse complement strand
TACTGGTGGTGGTGACAATACTTGTATATCTGTCATTGCTTGTTTCAAAGAGTCTGAACAGGTTTCATGGAACAGCAATGGTACTTATATATATCGCAAGTGTTGTTTTTGCGGCATTGAGGTGAAAAAGACGGCGTAATCAGTAGTTACATGGAGTGTTATGAGACTTTCACATATAATGTGCGGTATATACGTATCGGTTGTTGAATGATATAATGTAGTGAGCAATATATGGAGGTTCATTGCAAATGTCTGATTCGGTAAAAACGATAAACTGTAAAAACTGCGGGGCTCCGGTGACTTCGGAGATATGTCCTTTCTGCGGGTCCATGACGGGACTGGATACACTGACCGCGGATATGGAATATCCGGTGCTGGAGTGCAAGGAAGCGAATATCGGTTTTTGGACGGTGGCCTTCCCGGCCGTTTTTGCCATAGGCTTTGGGTATGCCGGATTGGTGATGCCCGTCATGATGTTTATTACTAAAGATCAGTTGGACATACCAGGGACGTTTGCGGGATTTTCGGTTTTGTTTTTCCTGCCCTTTGCTCTTGTGGGGATAGTGGCGACAGTGTTTACCGTCATACCCATCTACAGATATCTGATGCTTAAGATAAAGGGTAAGGAAATATATGGAACAGTGTATGGCTATTGTGATGATAAAGTGATGTTAAACAACAGACCCGCCCAGGTGGTAAAGATCCTGGTGCAGAGCCCTGAAGGCCCGAGGTTTATCATGTACCAGATGGGTACCACGGATCATCCTTATGGGATAAATACGAAGATCGGTCTGAGGGTGTATAAGGATATGTTCATGATCGAAAAGAAAAAGACTTCTATGGAATGGTGATGCCGAGGATGCTGATTCCCTCCTTCTTTACTATGATTATTCCACGGACGGGGGTTTTGATAGCTCTTCTGACACGGCGTAAGATCTGATAATTATCTTTTACTATGTCGGATCATCCTCATCGACAGCCAGATCGGCGTACCATAGCGAGCCGTTACGTCCTCTTTCCTTGACCTCATACAAGGCGTTGTCCGCCATCTTCATAAGGAGAGGAAGGTTGTCCGCATCATAGGGGAAGCGTGCCGCTCCCGAAGAAAAGCTTATGGAATAATTGATCTGTTCATTATTGTCTTTTGTCAGCGTGATGTCGCTGACATCTTTTTCGATCTGACGCATTCTGGAAGTGATATCTTCCACGCTGTTCATTTCAGTTATGACCACAAATTCATCTCCGCCGAAACGCGAGATAATACTTGAATCAGAGAAGTTCTTTTTCAGCGCATCCGAAAAGGCAACCAGAACTTTGTCACCGAAATTGTGACCGTACTGATCGTTTACCTGTTTAAAATAGTCCAGGTCCACAAATATGAGGGCGCTGTCTTTTTTTCGCAGGATCCATTTTCCGGCAGCTATGTTAAAGGCTCTCCGGTTCAGCACTCCGGTGAGGGGATCATGTGTAGACAGCCTCTCCAACAGTTCATTGTCTCTTTTTGATATGCGGTACATATTGGCGATGAGCACGATGACGACTACCAGGAGCACCGCCAGGAAACTGATGACATAGTTTCTGAATTTGTGCATTGTTGCCGAAAGTGTATTGCTGGGAATGCGCACCACCACATACCATCCGGGCATGCTCTTTATGCAGGAACAGTGCTGGGAGTAAAAAGTATTGTCTAACGAGTAGGTTATGCCTATATTGTTTTCCAGATGCCTTATCCGCTCCAGCCAGGCGGTAAAGGTGGGGATATCCTTTTCATTGATGGATTTCATGGACAGATACGCGTTGGTCCAGTTGCCTATGGCATGCTCATCGGGACCGGCGCACTGGATGATGTTGCCGGATTCGGCGTTCATAAGCCATATTTCCACATCATTTTCAAGAGATTCGGTCACGGCCACCTTTTGGAGTTCTTTGAAGGTATAGGTGATGAACATATAGCCGTTACGGCCGTTGTCATATTCAAAATTCGTGAACATGGTTATGACAGGCTGGCCGTAAACCGATGAACGGTAAGGAGCGGACATGGAAACCGGATCGGCCAGAGCCGCAGTCTTTAACAGCTCCCATTTGTTGAATTCCGCGATCTCTTCTTCGGTGGCATATTTTTCTCCGGTCTCGTCAATAAAACCGGCGCTGAGATAGTCGGACTTTACATTGTTTTTTATGGCTGCGTAGATATCCTCGGGGGATTCGTAATTTTGAGCCGAGAGCATGGATGCCATGTCATCGGCGGCCTCGGTCATGGACTCTATGGAAGAGTTCATTTTTTCACTCATAATGGTACATATCTCGGAGGAGAGATACTGATCGTGTCGCGAGATAAGACGGTTAAAGGCGAGGATCAGCACGCCGGTGGCGCCCAGAAAAACCGCAAGACATATGATGAGGGTCATAAAAAACGACCTTCCGCCTTTTATCAGCTGAATATCCTGCCCGATATTATTATCTTTTGATCTCGTGTTATTCATAAAAATACAGTGGCTGTTACATTTTTTTATTTGTACGTCAGTTATGTTCGATGACCTCCCGGATCAGGGGATCCGAAAGAGTGTCTTTGTTGACCGTCACGACACCGGTATCCTTAAATTTTATGGAGGGAGTGTTTCCGTCCAGGATATCCAGAGTGGATTGTACGGCGGAGTAGCCCATGTCATACTGGCGCTGCAAGATGGTGGATACACGGTAGTCGGGCGATTCCACCAGGGTCTTTATCTCGTCCGAGTAATCAAAGGCCACTACCGTGATGTCCGTGCGGTTCTCTTTTTTGATTGTGGCACCCAGTGCTCTCGCGGGGGTGTTGTTTGTTCCGTAAAGACCATTGAGCTCGGGGTGTTGTATCAGAAATTCCGCGGTGATCTTTTTCCCAAGTTCGAAATCGCCGTTACAGTTCATGATATCGGAAATGACGATCCATTTTTCGGGGGCGTGATTCGACCAGTACTGGTAAAAACCTGCCAGACGTTCATTGATGGTCATGGACTGGGCATATCCAACCAGTATTCCCACGGATACATTGTCATTGCCAGAATACCCTGCCTGACGAAGCTGTGATATCATTTCCTCGGCTGCATTCTGGCCTGCCAGAAGATTGTCGGTCATGTAGCATATGTCAAAACTTTCAGTGTTTGCGGCGGTATCGATAAGGACGATGGGGATGCCCATGGCATGCACTTTGTCAATGTCGGAAGCGAGCTCCACGGAATCGTTGGGAGCCAGTATCACTGCATCGGGATTTTTGGCCAGGACCTCATCCACCAGCAAGTGCTGTCCCTTCCAGTCGGTCTCGATGTTTGTTCCGCAGTAATAGACATTGCAGTCAAGCTCTTCGCCTGCGGCTTTTGCGCCGTTTATGATCACCTGCCAGTAGTTTGAATCGATCACCTTCACGATCAGATATATGTTCTTTCGTCCGTCCTTTATCTCGGTGAGAGGCTCACAGTGAGTGATGGCCGGGGCGGAATCCGCTTTATCTTTTTGTGCAGGCTGGGAACAGGCGCAGATACAGAGTGCCGACAGTATTATGATGATTATGGAAAAGATTTTAGTTCTCATATCTTATACCCCGAAACGCTACGTTTAAAAATAACATATGTGAAGTTTTTTTGCAAATTTATGAGCGGTTTTCTTTTCCTTGACTTAGCGTAAATGCACGGAATATAATTGGTTTGTTTCAAAAGATTTGTTTTAAAACTGCATGTAAGAGTGCAGTATGGGTGATCATGGAAAAGAGAAGAAATACATTCAGTAATTCCCTGGGCTTTGTTCTGTCCGCAGCCGCAAGTGCAGTCGGCCTGGGCAATATATGGAGATTCCCTTATCTGGCGGCCAGAGACGGCGGCGGTCTCTTTCTGGTCATCTACCTGTTGCTTGCCCTGACTTTCGGATTTACCCTTTTGACGGCAGAGATCGCCATAGGCAGGAAGACCAGACAGAGTCCTTTGACTGCATATGAGAAATTAAACAAAAAGGCAAAACCCCTGGGAGTGATGGCCTGTATCATACCGGCCATGATCCTGCCTTATTACTGCGCCATCGGCGGATGGGTCATCAGATATTTTCTGGCCTATTTGACGGGTAAGGGGGCAGCGGCGGCTCAGGATGGATATTTTTCGAATTTCATATCCGATGTTCCCCAGCCCATACTTATGTGTACGGTCTTTCTGTTTTTGACCATGGTGATAGTTCTGAAGGGTGTGGATAAAGGCATTGAGCGGTTCTCAAAAGTCGTTATGCCCATGCTGGTGATCCTGGTGCTGGTGATCGCCGTATTTTCTCTGACTTTGTCCCATACCGGGGATGACAATGTGGTGAGAACCGGTATGGAAGGTTTTAAGATACTGGTGCTTCCGGATCTGACCGGAGTGGATCTCAAAACTTTTGTTTCCACGCTCATAGACGCCATGGGACAGCTCTTTTACAGCCTGAGCATAGCCATGGGCATCCTCATAGCCTATGGTTCGTATATGCAGGATGATACAGATCTTGTTTCCTGTGTGGGACAGATCGAGATATTTGACACGGGAATAGCGTTTCTGGCAGGCGTCATGGTGATACCTGCGGTATATGTATTCCTGGGAAGGGAAGGCATGGGGGCTTCCGGCCCGGGGCTTATGTTTGTCACCCTGCCCAAGGTCTTTCTTCAGATGGGCGGGATAGGCAATCTGCTGGGCTGTCTCTTTTTTGCCATGGTGCTCTTTGCTGCCATCACCAGTTCAGTATCCATTCTGGAAGCCATAGTCTCCAGTTTCATGGATGGTTTTAAGATGGAAAGGAAAAAGGCAGTGCTCTTGGTGTCTGCCATCGCGTTTGTGGTGGGGCTTCTGGTGTGCCTGGGATATAACAAACTGTATTTTGAGTATACTTTGCCGAACGGTGCCGTGGGCCAGATCCTGGATATCATGGATTATGTGAGCAATAATCTCATGATGCCCATAGTGTCCATCGGAACCTGCATACTTGTGGGCTGGATACTGGGACCCGGATATGTGACGGATGAGGCCATGAAAAACGGAGAGAAATTTGGACGTAAAGGTCTGTTTGTCGTGATGATAAAATATGTGGCTCCCGTTATGCTCCTTATATTGCTGCTCAAGGCAGTGGGACTGTAGAATTAAAGGTTGGATATGACAGGTAAAGATATGGAACAGGGGATATTTTACGGAGTGGGCACAGGCCCCGGCGAGGCAGAACTTATGACCCTCAAGGCCTGCAGGATAATAAGAGAGTGCGAGGTGCTGGTAATGCCGGCTCTGGGCAGTGAGTGTCGTGCCTATAATATAGTGAAACAGGCAATTCCGGAATTGGATGACAAGGAGATATTGGACTGTTCCTTCCCCATGAATATGAATAAAGAGGAAAGGGATGCCGTACATGATCAGACCGCCGGGCGGATCGTCGGGTTTTGCCGTGAGGGCAAAAATGTGGCCTTCATCACACTCGGTGACCCCTGTGTATATTCCACATATACTTACGTGGCGCGTCTTGTGTCACAACAGGGGATTAAGACTCGGTTTATAAACGGCGTCACTTCCTTTCAGGCAGCAGCAGCGGCCCTTGATATAGACCTGGTGCTTCAGGATGAGATGTTGCACGTGATTCCCGGCTCTGCGGATCCCGTTGAAGCGCTTAAATTCCCCGGCACCAAGATATTTATGAAAAACAAGAGCGGCTTTGAAGCGCTTATCCGTGAACTCAGGAAACTGGAGGATGAGGGCAGGATCATGGTCTGTGGCGTATCCCATTGCGGAATGGAGGATGAGGTAATTTATCATGGCGCCGGTGAACTGTCATCGGACGCGGGCTATCTCACCACCATAATCGTTAAGGAAAAGCCCATGCCTGTATTGTAGTTTTATATTATGATCTCAGACCATGGTTTTGTAGCGTGATTTGATCATATTGTGTTTCTTTCGGTGGGAGATACCATATTTAGTACAGACGTCTCGTTTCGCGTAAAATCAAGGTTTTTGCGGACAAATTGGCGGACAAATTGGCGGACAAATCAGCCGAAAATACTTGCAATTTGACAGGGTTCATGCTATAGTAATTATGTATCATTATCTGAAAAAACGGATTTTTTTCAGAACCGAAGTTGGAGCAGATCCCGTAATGGCCATTTTAAGCGGATCACATGCTTCGCATCCCCGTCGCCTATGGCGGACCTATCATGGAGGAAAGGAGGGGGAGCTTTTATGGCATTAGTAGATAATCAGGCTGCATTAAACAGCGTCTATAATTATTTCTTAACTGCGTACGCGCCGACTAATCCCGTGTCGCGCTATGACACTCATAAAAAGAGTGAGCTTCGCAGTGTTTATAATTCCATCAGAAAACAGAGCAAAGAGTCCCCCACCTATATCATTGATACCAGTTCGGAGACCAAGGCATTTGCGGTAGGAGTCAAGGAGGGCGCCAGACAGTTCTCCAATGTGATCAGTTCCCTCTCTTCCGGTGAGGATAATGATGTTCTCAGCAGAAGGGTGGCTTCCTCCACCGATGACAGGATCGTGAGCGCCAAGTTTATCGGCGAGCCCTCCGGATCCCAGGACGAGATCAGCTTTTCCATCAGTGTGGACCGGCTGGCGGAGAGCCAGGTTAATGAAGGAAAGTTCCTGCCCACCGATGACAGGGTGGGACTGGAGGCCGGCACCTATTCCTTTGATATACATGTGAATGGTTCGGATTATGAATTCCAGTTTGGAGTGGCCGCGGATGATACTAACGGTAATCTCCAGAACAAGCTGGAATCCCTTATTAACAGGTCCAATATAGGAGTCATAGCCGATGTGATCCATGAGAACGGCAGATCCGCTCTTTCCATTGAGAGTACGGCTACGGGACTTATGCCTGGACAGAATTCACTGTTTCGGGTATCCGATGAGAGCTCCAGTAAGAATTCCGGAGCCATAGATTATCTGGGGATCAGGGATATGACCCAGGCTCCGGCCAATGCTGAGTTTAAGCTAAACGGCGTGGAGCGTAGCGCTTTTTCCAATACTTTCACGGTGGATAAGCAGTTTGAGATATCCCTTAAGGATCTCTCGCCGGTGGGCGAGTCCGTTACCATAGGACTCAAGCCCGACGTGGAATCTCTTTCGGATAACATACATCAGCTCATCACCGGTTATAATGAATTCATGAACAGGACCTCGGAGTATTCCGGTTCCAATGTGAGAACGGATACGCTGATGTCGGATATGTGGCGTACCAATATCGCATACAAGAGCGGTCTTGAGAACATGGGTATCACCTTATCGGACGACGGCAAGCTGGACCTTGATGAGGAGACCTTAAAGGAAAGGCTCTCATCCGGCGACACGGGGGCAGATGTGGATACTCTTAAGGGCTTTACATCGGCGCTTATGAGAAAGTCCAACCAGATATCATTGGATCCCATGAACTATGTACAAAAGACCGTGGTGGCATATAAGAATCCGGGCAGGAGTTTTTCAAATCCTTATGTGACCAGTATATACAGCGGGATGATGTTTAACAGTTACTGCTGATGCCGGCAGGATATAAGGTGGCAGCTCAAAGATGAAAATAAAGAGGATGTCGTAAGGACATTCTCTTTTTTTGATGACCAAAACGTGTTATAATATTACAGATTTTTTTCTTTTTTGGAGGTACCGGGATGAAATATGATTATCTGATAGTGGGTGCAGGTCTTTTTGGCACCGTTTTTGCGCAGCAGGCGGCCCTTAAGGGAAAGAAAAGCCTCATCATAGACAAAAGGTCCCATATAGCGGGAAATATCTACACAAAAGAGAGCGAGGGCATAAATGTCCATGTTTACGGAGCCCATATTTTTCACACGAGTGATAAGAAGGTGTGGGATTATGTAAACCATTTTGCGGAGTTTAACCGTTATACCAATTCGCCCCTGGCCAGATATAAGGATGAACTGTATAACCTTCCCTTTAACATGAATACATTTCACGGACTCTGGGGAGTGGTGACGCCTGATGAAGCCAGGGCCAAGATAGCCGAGCAGACCGCCGAGGCCCGCGCCCGGATAAAGGATCCAGAGCATCCCGCTAATCTGGAGGAGCAGGCCCTCCTTCTGGCGGGTCGTGACATATATGAAAAGCTGGTGAAGGGTTATACCGAGAAACAGTGGGGCAAGAGGGCATACGAGCTGCCGGCCTTCATCATAAAGAGGCTTCCCTTCCGCTTTACTTATGACAATAACTATTTTAATGATAAATATCAGGGTATTCCCATCGGCGGATACACTCAGATGGTGGAAAATATGTTAAAGGGCGGTATCGCAGCGTCTCTTATCGAGGTTAAGACGGAGGTTGACTTTTTTGCTGACAGACAGAATCTTTGCGCCATGGCAGATAAGCTGGTATATACGGGCGCCGTGGATGAATTCTTTGACAGAAGATTAGGAGCTCTGGAGTGGAGATCTTTAAGGTTTGAGACCGAAACCCTTGATATACCTGATTTCCAGGGCAATGCAGTGGTCAACTATAATGAATATGAGGTGCCTTACACCAGGATCATAGAGCATAAGCATTTTGAGTACGGAACCCAGGATAAGACCATCATCACCAGGGAGTATCCAGCTGCCTGGAAAGAGGGTGACGAGCCTTATTATCCCATAAATGACGATAAAAACAATGCTCTTTATGCAAAGTATAAGGAACTGGCTGATAAGGAGCAGGGGGTCATCTTTGGCGGCAGGCTGGGATGCTATAAGTATTATGACATGCATCAGGTCATAGCCGAGGCACTGCGCGTGGCTTTTGAGAATCTGTGATATGGTGTAGTGTGAAAATGATTAACAGAGTTGATCTGAAGAGGAACTAAAGCATGAAATATAAAAAAATATCGGTTAATCTCATTAGTGCATCGATTATTGTGACATCCATATTTCAATCCTTTCCGTTGAATCAGGTAAAGGCGGCACTTAAGGATGATACTGCCGCATCGACATGTGTAAACAGTGATATGGCTGCTTTGGCTTTTGAACAGGATGATCAGGTCGATTCAGCACAACCTTCGGAGATCCTCACCGGCCTTACTCCTGACGTGGATTATAAGGAGGGCTCGGTCATCCTTATGATGAAAGAGGGAAAGGGTGACGCGCGTCTTGGCGGCGTAAGGGGAGATCTTTTAAGTGATGCCGAGGAACTGGCGGATGTCACCCGGGTGGTGGATGAGGATGAGCAGCTCATCGAAGAGATGACAGGTGAAGAAGCGGCTCTGGGATCGGAGGACAGAGTGACGCTGTCTCTTATTGAGAGTGATGAATATACCACGGCGCAGCTTCTTGATATGTACAAGGACGCCCCGGGGGTTCTGGAGGCTTTGCCTGATTATATAAGTCACGTGGACGGTGAGATCTCAGAGAGCTGTGCAGATGGTTTTGGAGAAGAACCCGAAGATGAATCTGCAGAATCATATGAATGTGAAATTATAGGAGGGGAGGACGGATCAGGTCTGACTGAGGAAAACGAACCGGTATTTTTGGCAGATTCTCAGACAGAGTCTGTTCTCGGTACGGATGAGAATACGGATCTGACCTTTTATCAGTTTTTTGCGGATGATCTGCCCGGGGGCATGGATGTACCGGGTTGGAACGATCCGGCCAACAAAAACGCTGAAGGTACGGTGGTGGCTGTTCTTGATACGGGTGTTGATTATGAGCATCCCGATCTCAAGAGTGTAATGTGGGATGAGGGAGAGACTTATCCTGCTCTCGTGGCAAAGGGCGGCGGGAAATACGGTTATTGCGCCCTGGAAAACGAAGAGAAAGAAGATGCCTATGACAGCCGGGACCCCATGGATGATAACGGGCACGGAACCCACTGTGCCGGTATCATAGGCGCCCTTTGGGATGAAAAAGGTGTAAGCGGTCTGGCAAACGGCGTCAGGATAATGGCTGTAAGGGTCGGTGACAAAAATGGCTCAATGTCTGATTCGACCATCATAAGAGGTTTTGAGTATATTATCGAAGCCGCTCAGGCCGGGGTTCCGGTGGTCGGCGCCAATTGCTCCTTTGGCGGCCAGCAGGTGAATGTATATGGGAAATTGATGAACGATAAGGCTGTATCGGCCGGTATCACTGTCGTGTGGGCTGCCGGTAATTCAGCCGAAAATTTAGATCTGAATCGGAGCTCTAACGGTATTTTTTATAATAGTCCCGGATTGATAATCGTTGATTCCTGTGGCGTTTTGGGGAAAAAATCCGGATTTTCCTGTTATGGGATCAGAGGGACCGATGTCTTTGCTCCCGGAGAGGAGATATTATCTACATATCTGACCAAAGATCCTCTTAGGGCTGCCTCGCGTTTTGAGGATGATGCGGCTCTGTTTAAGGATGGAACTACCCGGGCTTTTGATGATTTTGAAAAGGAGGCTGTATTCTTTGATCCGCAGTTCCCGGATGACAGTACTATGACTGCCCGGGTGATAAAAGAGGCGTCGATCATGGGGAATCCTGAGAATCATATGCTGCGGATAGACATCCCGGCCTCATCCACGGATGAAAACAATAGAATGATCCTGGATCTGGGTGATGAATTCAGCGAGTCAAAGCCTTCAGTTTTCTATTGTCATGGAAACAGCGCTTATGGTAAGCTTGTCGTTCTGAAAGTGAGTGTTCCCCTTAAGGATGGCGGGGAAGATACGCTTGAAATGAATTTTGCGAATGATCTGTGGTATCCCAGGGGCATAGCACTTCCCGAAAACACTGATTATGATAATCTGAAGCTTACCATAACTGCAGACAAGAGTGATGTTGACAGGATTTTATATCTGGATGATGCAGGTATGACATCCGAGGTACTTCGTTATGCTTATCTGGATGGGACGTCCATGGCTACTCCCGCCGTGACTGCGGCTGTGGCAGTGGCCGCTTTCAATTTTGAGGCGGAGCATACCTTAGACCGGGAGACTGCCGTGCTGCGTGCAGCCAGGGTCATCGGAAGTGTCTCGGCAAACGACTTATTAAAGGATCATTGCCGGAGCGGCGGCGTAGTCAAGGTATCAAGACTCCTGGATGAAAAATACATACCCGTGATAGAGAGCGCGGATAATGATAAAAATTCCATGACCTTATCCGGATATTTCTTTGGTGATGAGGAGGGCTTCGTATCCCTGGATGGTGAGGAGTGTAAGGTACTTAACTGGACAGACAGAGCCATCACCGTATCCATGCCTTTTGTGCCGAAAGGTACTGAGGTTAAGGCCCGGGTCAGGAGTGCGGATGACAGATGCGGTATGCGTTATGTGGCACTGACACCCTTTGAGGGAAACTATATGGACAGGATCCCTCTTAATTTTGTCGAAGATCTGTCAGGCTATAATTTAAGCATGCTCTTTGCCACAGGGGAAGCGGTTTATTTCAGTGTGAAAAGTACCTCCGATGAACAGCTCTGGAAATACATCCCGGGAAAAAAGAAGTGGATCCGGCTTTCCGATCAGGAAAGCAGTTTACACGGAGGAAACCAGGCCGGTTATGCAGTGTATGGGGATTATGTATTATATTCGTATAATGGGGCTGTATGTGTGTATGACCGCAGGCAGGAAAAGGCGTTGGGGGCTATTCCATTTAAAGAACTGCCTCAGCAAAAGACGACGGGAATGGTCAATGCCGGAAATAATATTTTTATCTTTTCATCTTACGACTGTGATGCGCAGGGGAATGCCGTGACTCTTGATAAAACCGTGGTCTATAAGCTGACACCCATAAAACTGGGTGAGGGCGATGTGACCATGACAAAGGTGGGAGAACTGTCAAACCGGTATGAGGTGCCCCGCGTCAGTGCGGACAATGATGGAAATATGTATGTCACCGATGGAAAAGCGGTTGAAAAGGTTGTTTTTGATCCCGTAAAGGTGCAGGTTACATCTACGGTTTTGTGTGAAAAACTCTTTGAACAGGAAACCGATTCCGGAAGCTTTGATATAGCCGCGGTTAAGGATGGTATCCTGTTTTTCGGTGATATGCAAAGAGGACAGGAAGACCGGATAGAAAATGATGTTTTTTTGATGAAGTATGACGGTACCGTGACGCCCTGTCCGATAAGTTTTGCAACAAGTCCTACCTGCGACAATAACGTCCTGGCATACAGGGATAAGGTATATTTCCTGGCGGTGAACAGGTATGCTCCGGATCTGTTTGAACTGGGTGTAACGGACATGGCGACTAATGAGGCCAATGAGGATAAGTCTTCCGGCGGAGAATATGATGTTCCGGATGTGCCTGTCGATAATGTTGACTATATGAAATTGTCAATTGACTCAAAGACATATTATCTGAGCGCTTCAGTTAGCGCATATTATACGGCGGCAAAGCATGTGCTTTATAACAGTAAGTCGAAGGGTTCCCATGATCTGAAGCTTGAACTTAAGGGCTTTGATCCCCAAAAATATGAGATCAAAAAGATAAGTATAAAGAATTCAAAGAAGGCTACCCATACGCCTTCAGGAAACCTGATCGTGGCTGAAAAAAAGCGCGCCTGCATGATACCGCAGTTAAAGGCTGCCAAGGGAGTGAAACTGACTGATGAGGAAAAGGCTCATCTTAAGGCAGTGAATAATTATTTTAAGAAAAATCCCGTATATTTTTCCATTTTGCAGAGGGATATTTCCGATAAAGCGCTTGGCAGCATAGAGACCGTATACAATAAGAGCGGGACGAAGCTTAAAAAGCTGGTTTATAAGCCTGCAAAGGGAGACGGATTCACCCTGCCAAAGAAGGATTATACCGTGGAACTGACCGACCCTGAGAATGCAGGGAAGGGCATGACCGTCATCGCCAAAGAGGGCGGAAACCTCTGGGGTAAGCTGATCGTTAAATAAGATTCTTCATCAATGTCATTCTGAGCGAAGCGAAGAATCTTAAGTGTAGTAATATAATGAGGAAATAAAGATGAAAAGAAAAATACTGACCACATTAATGACGGCATCACTGCTTTTATCCATGCCCGGAACCACTGCTGTCCTGGCAGAAACGCATGATGCAAAACCCGAACTTTCGCAGGAGGATATGGCGGAGGTTTCCTTTGATGCAACAGAGGAGGATACTGAGGGGAGTCTTAGTTTTATCGAAGAGAAGGGATATGCGGAAGGTGCTTATGTGACCTTTAACGGAGCTTCCTCGGATAAGTACCATGCGTATGTTTCCACATCTTTCGACGGCGATTGGACACCGCTGGATGATGAACTCATCAGATACTATGTGAATGGTACCTGGAGGGTGGACGCCTTGGGCTTAACTTCCCGCACCTGGTATATTAAGGTACAAAAGGATGGCGGTGAATCACTGGTGTCGGCGCCCTTGTATGTCTATGCCCATGACAGGTCAGGCTTTGCCTGGGCCGGTGGCGGCACTGCATCCGGCGCATACAATGAGGATGGAAGTCTAAAGGAAAATGCAAAGGTCATCTATGTCACGGATGAGAATAAGGATGATCTTTACGCAAGCATTACCTTAAAAGGAAAAGTAAAAAACTGTTACAGCCTTGTGGAGGTGTTGAATGCGATCAAAAACTCCAAAAGCGGCGAAGGCGAAACGGATCCTATCTGTATCCGTATTATAGGTAATGTGCATGACCCGGAGGGCTTTAGTGATACGGGTACTTATAACGGAGATATGCTGATCCTGAATAATAATGATACGACCGGTATCACCATTGAGGGTGTGGGTAATGACGCCACGGCCAACGGCTGGGGTATCAGGTTAAAGAATTCTTCAAACGTGGAAGTCAGAAACTTGGGCTTTATGAACTGTGACAGCAAAGAAGGCGATAATGTGGGGCTTCAGCAGGATAATGACCACATCTGGATCCATAACTGTGATCTGTTTTACGGTGAGGCGGGAACGGATGAGGACCAGGTGAAGGGCGATGGCGCCATGGACTGTAAGAAGTCCACTTATTCGGTCTTTTCCTATAATCATTTCTGGGACAGCGGAAAGTGCAATCTTCTTGGATTAAATGAAAATACCACATCGGGACTCTATGTGACCTATCATCATAACTGGTATGACCATTCGGATTCCAGACACCCCAGGACCAGATTTTTCAGCGCCCATGTGTATAACAATTATTATGATGGCAATGCGAAATACGGATCCGGCGCTACCTTGGGCGCCTCTATCTTTATGGACAGCAACTATTTCAGAAACTGCCATTATCCAATGATGATATCCCTTCAGGGAACGGACCGCGTCTATGCAGGTGGCACCTTTTCGGGTGAAAACGGCGGCATGATAAAGGCTTATGGCAACAGATTTGTCGGCAAATATACCTTTATTCCTTATGCCCGGGCTTATATGATGCTGGGCGGCAGCATAACGGATCCGAATATTGAAGGAATAGACCCCGGCGAAGATTTTGACGCCTATCCGGTTAAGGAGAGAACTGACATAGTACCGGGGACTGTGGAGTCAAAAGAGGGTAACAATCATTACAATAATTTTGATACTGATGAGAACGTGGATCTGGGTGTGGATCCTGAAAATATAGAAAAGGCAGAGTACGTGCCCGAGACTGTAATGACCCGGGCAGGAAGAGCCGGGGGCGGAGATTTCTGGTTTAATTTTACGGACGGATCGGATGATACGGCTTATGAGGTGAATGATGCCCTTAAGGCAGCCATCAAAACTTATAAATCAAATCTGGTACAAGTGGGAAGTCAGAACCCGGTGGTTATGTCAGATCATAATGAGACGAGTGTTTCCTACAGCCGCAGTGAAAGGAGTGCCCTTTCAAATACCAACGGTATTATCTATAACGAATTTTCAAACAAAAATCCCGATGAGATGATAGAAATCATCCCTTATGTCACAGAGACGTTTGACGCCTCAGAATTTGTGAGGAATGAACTTAAGATATACT
Organism: Lachnospiraceae bacterium; assembly: GCA_017441585.1. GTDB lineage: Bacteria > Bacillota > Clostridia > Lachnospirales > Lachnospiraceae > UBA1753. The sequence goes on along the minus strand of JAFRWW010000030.1, from coordinate 61,240 downwards.
CCAATCCCGATGGGACGGATATAGCAAGCCCCACAAAATACGGCGTATTTACCTTGAGTTCCTGCAGGGTGCCTTCTAAGAAGGTGGACGTGATCGCCCTTGATAACGCCGAGGGAAAGGATGCGGCCTTTGTGATCGATGCACCCAAAAAGGGAATACTGACTTTTTCGGTTATGGCGGCAAAGGATGGGGCAAAGGTTTATGTGCAGCTTTTGTACAGGGGACAGCCCGTTAAAGATAAACTGGGCAGGGAGACAGTGACTCTGACCAGCAGGAATGCTTATGCATTAAGCTATGAGATACCCTACACGGGAACTTATACCTTCTGTTATAAGACGGATAAGCAAAGCGACCAGGTGAGGATAGCTTCCTGCAAGTTGAGGATGAAGGAATCCGATGAGCCAAATCCCCAGCCCGAACCCGAACCCGAACCGGAGCCCGAACCGGAGCCCGAACCGACTCCGGACCCTTCGGTGGTATCCGCCAATGCAGTGATCCTCATAGCTAAGGATAAGACCTTCAACGTGGGAGAAAAACTGATGTCGCTTAGTGAAAACGCTGCGATCATCGCAGCCGCAAAGGCAGCAGATCCCAAGGTGAAATTTAAGTTTGAAGTAGCAGATAAGGCTTCAAAGAAAGTGCTTTCCGTAAATTCAAAGGGGATCGTTAAGGCAAAGAAGGCGGGCAGCGCCGTGATATGCGTAAAGTATAAGGCAAAGGTAGACGGTAAGAAGCAGTGGGTATATCTGCCCGGAAAGTTTACCGTCATAGTCCAGGCACCGGCCTTTTCCGTAAAGAAGATCACCATGGTACTGTCAGGTTCGGAGGCATCGCCGGCCGCTGTGGATCTTAACGGACTTTTGAATGCGGGGTCGACTACCCTGCCCATGACAGACTTTGCTTCATCTAAACCTGCCGTGGCCGCCGTCTCCGATAAAGGCGTAGTGACAGCCATGGCCAAGGGCTCTGCTAAGATCATCTTTAAGATCGGAAATGTGGGATTTAAGCTCTCCGTAAAGGTCAGTGATAAGTAGCTACAGGATCATGACACAAAAAACGGATTACATCACAGAGAATGTGTTGTATAATAGTGCGGGAAGGAGAATGGAATATGTTTCAGGACAATAGGATAGTAATAGGTGAAAATGCCAATGGGGGTACGTGCAGTCTGCTGACAAATATGGCAAACCGTCACGGTATGATAGCAGGAGCCACCGGTACAGGCAAGACTACCACGGTGAAGGCTCTGGCACAGGACTTCAGCGCAGCGGGCGTTCCCGTATTTCTGGCTGATGTAAAGGGAGATCTCGGCGGCATGGCAGATATATGCCCCGTGAATTTCTGGGATCTGTATGGTGAAAAGGGTCTGCCCCTTCGCACCACCATTTCTGAGATGGGGCCGGTACTTTTGTCCAGGATCCTGAATCTGACTCAGATACAGTCTGACGTGCTGCAGGTGGTCTTTAAGATAGCCGATGATGAAGGGCTTCTTCTCATTGATACCAAGGACCTTCGGGCCATGCTCAATTATTGCGGTGATAAGGAGAACGCAAAAAGATATGCGATGCAGTACGGCAATATGTCGGGACAGAGCATAGCCGCCATAGTCAGGGCGGTGGTGGCTCTGGAAGCCGATGGCGGCGAGACCTTTTTCGGCGAGCCTGCTCTTTCCATGGGTGACTGGCTGTGTACCGATAATCAAGGACATGGCGTAGTCCAGATAATGGACTGTACCAAGCTTATACACCATCCCGCCATGTACGGAACCTTTATGATGTGGCTCATCAGCGAGCTCTATGAGACCATGCCCGAGGTGGGGGATCCGGATAAGCCAAAGGCAGTGTTCTTCTTTGACGAGGCCCATCTTTTATTTAATAATGCTCCCAAATATCTGATGGATAAGCTGGAACAGACTGTGAAGCTCATCCGTTCAAAGGGAGTGGGACTCTATTTTATATCCCAGAATCCCAGAGATATACCGGATGGGGTGCTGGCCCAGCTCGGTAATAAAATACAGCATGCCCTTCATGTATATACGCCCACGGAGCAAAAGGCAGCAAAGGCTGCTGCCGATTCCTACAGGGCAAATCCCGAATTTGATACCTATGATACTCTGATCAATCTGGGAATAGGAGAGGCTCTCGTATCCTTCCTTGATGAGAACGGCGCTCCCCAAATAGTGGAAAAGGCAAAGATAATCCCAGGTCAGATGGTGGGCACCATAGATGATGCTAAGCGTGAGAACCATATAAAGGCCTCTCTTTTGTATACCAGATATTCCGATTATGTGGACAGGGATTCAGCATACGAATTTCTGACCAGAATGAATATGGAAAAGGAAGCCGAGGCGGTAAGGGCGGCTGAGGAAGCTGCGGCCGCAAAGCAAGCTGAAAAAGAAGCCAAAGAACTGGCAAAGGCCCAGGCTAAGCAGGCTGAGCGGGAAGCCAGAGAAGCACAGAAAAAGCAGGACGCCTTCGGAAAAGAAGTGAAGAGGGCTGCCGCTTCCACCGCAAAGACCACCGCAGGGACCGTGGGACGCCAGGTGGGCAACGTCATCGGATCCTCTGTGGGCGGCAAGTTCGGCAAGACTCTGGGCGGCAATCTCGGAGCCTCATTGGGACGCGGTATTATGGGAGTATTTTTGAAGAAATAAAAATATATATTATAAGGAGGAGATATGGCAGACAAGGTAACTAATTACAAGTGCCCGGCATGTACGGGTCCGTTGCATTTTGCTGGGGCGTCCGGAAAACTGGAGTGCGAATACTGTGGCAGTAATTACACAGTAGAGGAAGTGGAGGCTATGTATGCAGCTGCTGATGCCAAGGCAGAAGAAGCCATGGCCGCGGGCAATGACGAGTGGGAGCAGATGGCTCAGGAATGGAGCGGCGGAGAAGGCATAACGGTCTATAAGTGCCCCTCCTGTACGGCCGAGCTGGTATATGACGATACCACGGCTGCATCCAGCTGCCCTTACTGCGGTAACCCCACAGTGGTTCCCGGACAGTTTTCGGGCATGTTAAAACCTGATTTTGTGATCCCCTTTAAGCATGAGAAGAATGCAGCTGTGGAAGCACTGAAAAAGCATTACGGCGGCAAGTTCCTCCTGCCCAAGGAGTTTAAGGATCAGAATCATATAGAGGAAGTGAAAGGCGTGTATGTTCCCTTCTGGCTCTATGACGGCGAAGCCTTCGGTGACGTTACCTTTGAGGCCACCAAGTCCACCAAGACCAAGAGCGGTGATACGGAGACTACCATTACCAAGCATTACCAGGTGGAGAGAAGCGGCGGCCTTTCATTTGAAAAGATACCTGCCGATGCATCAACAAAGATGCCGGACGATATGATGGATTCCATCGAGCCCTACAAATATGAGGACTTAAAGCCCTTCTCCACAGCTTACCTGGCTGGATACATGGCTGATAAATACGATGTGTCTGCGGAAGAAAATGCCGCCCGCGCCGTGGCAAGAGCCAAGGGCAGTACCCTGGCAGCCCTGAGAGAAGATGTAAAGGGCTATGACACCGTCAGTGAAAAACTCAGCAATATAAATGTGAAACAGGGTAAGATAAGCTACGCCCTGATGCCCGTCTGGATGCTCAATACAAAGTGGAACGGCCAGAATTACATGTTTGCCATGAATGGCCAGACCGGAAAACTGGTAGGCGACCTGCCCGAGGATAAAAAGAAGGCGACCATAACCTTTATTCTGATATACATTGCATGTATAATCGCAAACATGGTAATATTGGATCTCGGATTCGTTATGTCCCTTCTGTTCGGACTCATCATACCCTTCATAGTCCTGGCAGTCCTCAAGGGAGCCCTTAAGAGTGTGGCCACAGCGACCACCGCCAATGTCTATGTGGATAAGTCCAGCGTGAAGATCACTCACCGCATCGACACCTTCACCCACGAAACGAAGGATGTGCGGAAGATCAGTAGTAATAATTCGTGAGAGTGAATTATTAATAAGTAAGGTAGTTGATTTAAGTGAGTCGGGCTGTCCCGAAAAGAGCGAGGTAATACGAGACGTTGGTACTTAATGAATCGGAGCGGAGCGAACGATGAATTTAGTACCACTACGTCGGAGTCATTAGGCGCGAGCCGTGCCTCGCGTTTCGGAACAGACGACGAACGTAACAAGAATTGGAGATAAAAAATGATTATAACAGACACCATAAAATACGCCGGCGTGGCCGACACTGACCTTGACCTCTTCGAGAGCCAGTACATCGTCCCCGAAGGCATGCTCTATAACTCCTACGTGATCCTCGACGAAAAGATCGCGATCATGGATACCTGCGATAGGAGAAAAGTCGACGAGTGGCTTAAAAATGTGGAAGAGATACTGGCAGGAAAGAACCCGGATTATCTGGTGATCCACCATTTAGAGCCCGACCATTCCGCAGGCATACTTAAGCTCCATGAAAAGTATCCCGGGATGAAACTGGTGGTAAATCCCTTAAGCGCCAGAATGCTGCCCCAGTTTGTAAAGGAAGATCTATCTTCGTTACTGGTTACGGTACAGGATAAAGGAGAACTCTCCCTCGGTACCCATAAGCTCACCTTCTTTACCGCGCCCATGGTACACTGGCCCGAAGTAATGGTAAGCTATGAGTCCACCGAGCAGGTGATGTTTGCCGCTGATGCCTTCGGTAAGTTTGGAGCACAGACGGATACCGATGACTGGGCCTGTGAAGCCAGACGCTACTACTTCAATATAGTGGGAAAATACGGCGATAACGTACAGATGCTTTTAGGGAAGATAAAAGACCTTCCCATCAAGACAATCTGTCCCCTTCACGGTCCTGTTTTAAGTGATGATCTGGGATACTACGTAGATCTTTATAACACCTGGAGCAGCTATGAGTGCGAAAATAAAGGCATATTCATAGCCTGCGCATCCATTCATGGCAACACCATGGACGCAGCCCTCTATCTTAAGGAACAGCTTGAATCCATGGCAGGGGAAGACACTAAGATCGCCTTTACGGACCTTACCAGGGAAGACTGGGCGGAAGCGGTGGAAGATGCCTTCAGATATGACAGGATGATCCTTTTGTCCTCATCCTACAACACAGGCCTCTTCCCTCCCATGGAGAATTTCCTACATCACCTGGCCGCTGACAATTATCAAAAGCGCCGCGTCGCCCTGGTGGAAAACGGATCCTGGGCCCCTTCGGCAGGTCGCGTCATGAAGTCTATCCTCGAGCCACTCAAGGATGTCACCATTCGCGACAAAGTGATCACCATCAAGACCACCATGACCCCGGAGAACGAAGCCGAACTTAAGGAATTGGCACAAGAATATTTAGATTTGTAATGAATCATATTAGCGAAGGAGCATTGTGTCCCGATAAGACACAATAAAGCCAGATTTACTTAATGAAAACAAGCCGATTAGTCCTCGCAAGGGAGAAAATCGTTCACAGCTTTTAAATTATGAAAAATTAAAGACGATTTTCGGTAACGGGGCGAGGACTGGTTATGAGGCGAAGTTTGAATTTAGTAAATCTGAGCCGTGTCGAGTCGGGATACAATGTCCTGAGCGTTAAATATAAGAAAGGAGACAAACCATGCAGGCACCCGAAGAAGATATGTATGTAGACCTTGACCTCGATGACGGCACCAACGTCCATTGCCAGGTCCTCACCATTCTGGAAGTAGACGGCCATGACTATGTGGCCCTGCTCCCCGAGATCGAGCAGGAAAACGAAGAAGAGACCGAAGTATGGTTCTATGAGATCGTGGAAAATGAGGACGATCCCAACGAAGAACCCGAGCTTCTGTACATTGAAAGCGACGAAGTCTATGACGCAGTCACCGACAAGTTCGAAGAATATCTGGATGAGCTGGAATTCGACGAAATGGATGATGAGTCGGAAGAAGCATAACAGTGACAGACGGTTTTAAAAATCTGATCAAAACCTGCCGGGACAAAAGGCTGTGCGCCGTCACAGCAGTGATATCAGCACTCTACGCCCTGATGCTCTCGGCAGGATACCAGCTTGATACAAAAGGAGCCTTTTACAGCATGAAATGGCTGTGTACAGACCTCCTTTTGTTTTTTGTACCCGTTTTTATCATATCAACCCTTATCTTTGGTCTGTTAAAGCTCCATGGAAAGAAAGCCAAAGATCCTCAGGATGGATCATTAAAGAATTCTTCTGTCAAAGCACATGGAAAAAAGGCTGCAAAAGATCATGCCGTCTTATCGAAAAATGGATCTCATAAAAAATCCTGGATAGACAAACGCCTTAGCATCGACTGGATCATCATTTTTGTATGCTGGATCCCCATCTGGCTGGCTGCCTGGCCCGGTTTCTTTTGCTATGACCAGAGCAGGATCTATAAGCATTTTGTAAATCATACCATCAGCACCCAGCACTCTCCACTGCTTTATTTTACGGAAGGCCTCTTTATAGATGTGTTCTATAAGCTGACCGGCAGTTATAACGCCGGCATCGCAGCCTATGTGGGGATTCAGATGCTGATCATATCCTTTTGCCTTGCATTTATGCTTCACTATTTCCGGAGACGCCGTGGCATCAAAGGAGCGGTTCTTAATATCTTAACCGCATATTATGCCCTCTTTCCCGTTATTTCCCTTTTTAGCTGCTGTACGGTGAAGGACACTTTTTTCGGAATATCCACAGCCATGACCGTGCTGTTTTTGTATCATATATTGATAAACCCGGAGGAGTTTTTTAAAAGTAAGCTTGAGATGGCAGGCTTTATTGTGTTGACTACCTTTATGATGCTTTGCCGATCCAATGCACGTCCGGCCCTTATTCTGGCGGTTCCTTTTATCTGCCTGGCTGTAAGGAAGGGATACAAAAAATATGCCTTTGGTCTTTTGATCCTGACACTTGTCATAAACGTGCTCATAGTATCCGTGGGATATTCGGCTCTGCAGCTTAAAAGATACAGCGGAAAGGATGCGTTCTGCGCCCCCATACAGATGGTGGCCAGAGCCTATACGGTGGATCCTTCTTTGTTTACCGAAGAGGAAACCGAATTCCTCAAGGAGTTTTACGGTGAAGGTCTGTATAATTACTGCCCTGTCTCCGCAAACGGGGCAAAGGGTGAAATGTCCACGCAGTTTTTCAATGCACACAAAAAAGAATTTCTTAAGATCTGGGCAAAGGTTCTGATAAAGGCTCCCAGGATAGCGGCGGAGGGCTTCTTTTCCACCAATCTCTATCAGTGGTATCCCTACGGGACCATAGACGCATATCAGCGGCTGGATCATGCATCTTATGAGTATGATCAGTGTGAGACTTCATATTTTGCCTGCTATGTGGAAGGACCCGGGAGTCTTGATTCAAAGATCCCGGCGCTGTATAACCTGCTGTGGAAGATATCCAGATTTAAGACCTTCCAGAAGATCCCGGTGGTGAGGCTTTTCTTTGCTCCGGCCTTTATGTTATGGATACTGATATTTACCATGGCTTATCTTTTTTATCAAAAAAAATACAGACTGATGGCAGCACTGATGTTGCCGCTTCTGATCTGTTCATCTTACTTTTTGGGTCCTTCCAGCTTGGTGAGATACTATCTTTATCTGTTTTATCTCATGGGATTTTTTACATGTGTAAGTATGGATGTCTGTGAGCAGATCCGTGAATGACCATTTCAGCCTATTTAAGTTACATAGGTGAATGTATTTAAATGGATTGTATACATTGTGAACTTTTTGTAAATTCTCTACAAAACAGATTGACATTTCGGAAGATTTTTAGTAAGATTTATTCATTCCAAGGGAGCACCTCTAGAGGAGATCGATAGTCCGGACGTAGATATCCTTGATCTGAGGAATAGCCGAAGCCCTTGGTTTCATATAGAGGTTGCTTTAGTCAAGGATTCTACTAAATTTGAGCAAAGGAGGTACAGTCCAAAGGGAACTTAAGCAAGCATCTGTTGAAGACGCAGGCGGCAGGACGTGACACGATTGATATCATATAGGCGTGTAAAGAAACGCGAGGATAGGTCACAGTTATCAGTTGTCAGTGAGGGAGACAGAGAAGTTCGGAGAAAACAGAAAGGATGGTATAGTCCCATGGATAGTTACCAGTAGGGAGCCGCAGTGTTAAGTAATTAGCATTGCGGCTCCTCTCTTTTTATCATTCTTATTATTCTTTATCATTCCTATTATTCTTTGTTATTCTGAGCGATTCGAAGAATCTTTTTCAGGCATTCTTTTAAATACATACAGTCCACAGGAAACCAGTCCAAATGTGAATAGCACTCCGGCGATCAGAGGCCACAGGGGCCTGTACATAAATTCAATCTCATGAGCTCCTTCGGTAAGGGCGATGGCCATGTTCACGCCGTCGGTTTCATAGACGGGCACATTTTTACCGTCAACCTTTGCCTTCCAGCCCGGATAATCGGGGACTGTCAGTACCAGCTCACTGTCCTCAGATCCCAGAGCTCTCATCTTAAAGCCGTCACGCATCTCGGTGACTTCCACAGGTTTTACATTGTCCTTTATCTCGGCATACAGCCGTTTAAAGTAATCAAGTCTTAAATCTTTGTCCTCAGGGATCATGTCCTTTGGAACATGATGTCTTACATAGGCTATGCCGAAATATCCCGGGTTTTCGTATACTTCCCAGTTTTCTCCATGGAATGTGATATCTTCCCTTTTCTCAAAGTCTTCAGGCAGTTCGCTGCTTTGCCGCAGATAATATTTTACTCCAAAGAGTGAGAGTATATCTTCATCAGTGCCAAGACCGAAGGATCTCCATTTTTCACTGGTCTGATTGATGGCATCCGAGGTGTTCTTTGACCGTGAGTTTACCATGGAAAACCAGTAGGTCAGGCCATTGTAATCATGGAGCATTGCCATGTTTTCCGGATTGGAAAGGATGGAATAATGATCCATTCCCGTTCTGTAAAGGGAATGGTCCCGGGCGATGACCTCAGACTCACTGACAGGTGATTCCATGGCCAAAAGCACTGTGTCCTTATCAGTCATGCGGCCGGTCATGTCCGTACCGAGGGGATGGTAGTAGGTTATGATATTTACCGCCGCGTTTAGCACAAGGAGTATGAGCAGGATCAGTCTGAATTTTTGAAGTGTAAATCTAAACTCTGCCCTCGTAAGTACATGGATGAAGATGACCGCCATGACAAACCAGATGCAGAAGGCCCATCTGGTATAGCTCTCGGAAAAGGCGTTGAAGATATATCCCGTTATGGGCAGGGAAAAACCTAGGGCACATACGATGACTGCCAGCATACACTGGAGCCTCGCCCGCGATTTTTTGGAGAAAAATACCAGTATGCCTGTTATGACTTCCGCCAGGCACAGTCCCTGGAAATGCACGGTCCCGGATATGGGATATGAGAATGCGGCCTTCAGGAATTTGGTGCTGGGCAGATAATTATGATAGTCGCTGAGGATAGTCAGGATGCCGGTCTCACTTCTTTCGCTGTATAAAAAGGCACAGACGGCGGGCACCAGAAAGGGTGATGATAAAAATAGTCCCGTCACCACACAGCCCAGGGCCTTTAACAAAGGTGTCAGCCATTTTTTCACATCCTTAAATCCATAAAGAAAACATGCTCTGGTCACGGAATAGATGATGACAAAGATCCCTACCATGTAGGTGAGATAGAAGCCGTTCATTCCGGCATAGAGCGCGGTGACGGTCAGTAGGATGGCAGAAGCTTTGGGAGCTTCATCCTTAAGAAAACCTTCCACGCCTGTGAGGAATAAAGGGAGTATGATCAGGGCGGTCACAAATACCGGTATCTTTATGTTCATTATGCCGGTGGCGGCAAAAAGATACCCGAAGACGGCGACGGCCGAGACCGTTTTATCAAGCTTCATCTTAAAGCAGTAAGCCAAAAAGGCGATGCCTGCCAGATATAGTCTTATGAAATATAGGCTTGAGAAAATATAAGGAGCCGTATTCTTATCGGCAAATACGGAGGATAAAAGTACGAAGGGATCGCCGAAGCCGTAATAGTTGAGGCAGCCCGCGATATCCTCACCCATTCCGATGGACAGATCATAGAGGCTGATACCTGCTTTAAAGGTCAGAAGTTCCCGTATGTACTGTCCTATATAAAGGTATGAGACGTAATACTGCCCGAGGCAGTCCGCCTTTATGATGAAGAGTTTCCCCGACAGGGGTACGATCCCGAAACCGATGACGGATACCAGAATAAACAGAACCGTGTACAGCAGGATACTCTTTTTTGTTTCTTTGGCCGTATTCATAAGCAATAGTATATATAATCAGGCGGATTTGGGCAATATCAAACCAAAGTTTTTTACCTCATAGGCGTGTGACGGCCAAATGTAAAAAAATATGGATTTGCTCTTGTGAAACATTGCGCTTTGTGGCTTTAAATGTTAATATAAGGCAATGAGTTTCGTTTCCTTATATTTTATATTTTTTATATTTGTGCTTTTTGGCTTATATTATATCCTGCCCGCGAAGTGTCAGTGGATACTGCTGCTTCTGGCGAGTCTGTTCTTTTATTATCTCTCGTCAGCCGCAGGCTTTTTTTATGTTGCCATCAGTCTGGCCGCCGTGTATGTGGCAGCGAGGGTGATCCAGGGCATATACGATAAGGCAGGCAAGGATGAGGACATGAAGTCCCTTAAGAAAAGATCAAGGCCTGTGCTGATAGCTGCCCTGACTGTGGTGATCTTTCTTCTGGCAGTGTCAAAGGCCGGCTTCAGGGTGACGGATGCCCTCGGCGTTGAAAGGGGACAGGGACTGGCGAGGCTGGTGATTGTGCCCATGGGTATATCTTATTATACCTTTGGTCTCATAGGTTATCTGGCAGATGTTTTCTGGAAAAAGGACAGGGCTCAAAAGAATCCCCTTAAGCTCCTTTTGTTCATGATTTTTTTCCCCCAGATAGTGGAGGGCCCCATACCCCGTCATAAAAAGCTGGCGGAGTGTTTTGAAAAGGAGCATAAATTTGATTATACGCAGTTTTGCTTCGGCCTGCAGCGTATACTCTGGGGCTTTTTCAAGAAACTGGTGATCGCTGACAGGCTCTCGGTGTTCACTTCCCAGGCCTTTTCAAACCTGGAAAGCTACGAAGGTCTGGTGCTCATCATAGCAGTGATCTTTTCCGCGGTGCAGCTTTACTGTGATTTTTCGGGCTGTATGGATATTGCGCTCGGTGTGGCCCAGTGCCTTGATATCAGGCTTTATGAAAACTTCAACCATCCTTTTTTTTCAAAGACCGCCGCGGAATTCTGGCGCAGATGGCATATCACCTTGGGAGCCTGGTTCAAGGATTATGTGTACATGCCCATGGTGACCAATCCCGGGCTCATACGTTTCTGCCAGAAGCTTAAGGACAGGTTTTCTCCGAGAGTGGCCAAGAATGCGCTGTCGGTTATACCGCTGTTTGTGGTATGGCTGTTGACGGGACTCTGGCACGGCACCGGGATAAATTATATTCTCTGGGGCCTTTACTGGGGAGCGGTGATCATTTTTTCCACAGTCTTTACGCCGGAACTCAAAAAGGCAGCGCAGATACTGCATGTGAATACAAACTCAAAATGGTTTGACCGCCTCAGGATAGGCAGGACTTTGCTCATCTTTTTAATATCCAGGGCCATTGTGGCCACGAGGTCACTTGATACATGTATCCTCCTTTTTAAGAGGATGTTCATGAAGTTTAATCCCTGGGTGTTCTTTGACGAGTCTTTGTATACGCTGGGACTTGACCGGAGAAATATGTTCTGTGCCCTCATTGCCATGGCGGTTTTGTGGTTCTTTGAGTATAAGCAGGAGACCGGTACCCGGATCAGGGAGACCGTGGCTTCGTATAATATAGCCTTCAGATGGTTTCTGTATCTGCTTTTGATCTTCAGTGTGCTGATACTGGGCTGGTATGGGGCCGGATACAATGCGAATGATTTTATATATATGAAATATTGAGGTCAGCTGTCATTTTGAGGTAAGCGAAAAATCTTGAAAGATTCAGCAAAATAATAAAGTGTATTTAGAACAAATATTAGGAGGAGAAAAACATGAGAGACGAATTACTGGAGCTTTTGTCAAACGAATTTCCCGAGATCGACTTTGAGGAGTCCGATACCATGGTGGATGACGGGATCCTGGATTCACTTACCATCACGGGCATCATAGCTGCCATCACCATGGAGTATGGCATAGAGATTCCCTTTGAGGAGATCTCAGAGGATAACTTTAACTCTATTGACGCCCTGGCGGATCTGGTGGAGAGGTTAAGCTGAGGGGGCATTACCCGAGGAGGCGCCATCATGACGAAGTCATGATTTTAAATGCGTCGGCGATTTGCCGCCGACGATAGGAGGGGGCATTACCCGAGAAGACGCCATCATGATGAACTCATGATCTTATATGCGTCGAAGGCGTAGAAAGGAAGCGGTATATCATGGTTATTGATTATTTCATTGACGGTTTTACCTGTATTGAGCAGTACCTGGAATATCATGCTAAGAATAAGCCCGATGCACCTGCCGTCATCGTTAAGAATGATGTGACAAGCTATGGTCGGATGTGGGCAAAAGTGAAGGCCTTTGCCTATTATCTGAAGACGGAATGTGAGCTTAAAAAGGGAGAGTGCGTTTGTGTGAGGGCGATCCAGTCTCTTGATTATGCGGTGGCGTATTTTGCCGTGCACCTTAACGGTGCTGTCTTTGTGCCTTTGGAGAGCAGCATTTCAAATGAAAAGGCTGCGGATATCATCGAAGAGACCGAGAGCAGGATATATATTTCCAGAGTGCCCCTTTCTGATGAAAAGGAGGATTCTCCTAACGGAGAATCTCTGAAGTCCCTCAAAGCCGGGACGGGCTCTCCCGATCAGAGATCGGGAGCAGAAAAGGAGGATTCTCCTAACGGAGAATCTCTGAAGTCCCTCAAAGCCGGGACGGGCTCTCCCGATCAGAGATCGGGAGCAGAAAAAGAAGATATTAAGTATATAAATATTAAGACTGTCTGTGAACTGGCTGCGCAGTATGAAGGTACTGCCTGGGAGCATGTGTTCCCCGAGCTTGAGGACAGTGCCGATATCATGTACACCACCGGCACCACCGGCAGGGCCAAGGGCGTGGAGGTAAGTCATCACGTGCTTCTGGCTACGGCTGAGAATTATCTTACTGGAATGGAGTGGGGCAGGGATAACTGCATGGCGGTTCCCGGTCCCCTTAATCATGTGAATCCCTTAAGGAAGCTTTATACCAGCATGATTGCCGGCACTTCCATAGTGATACTCAATGGACTCATGTCCATAAAGGGATTTTTTGACGCCCTGGACAATTACCCCGTCACTTCACTTTGTCTGCCCCCCGCATCCCTTCGCACCATATGGAAGGCTTCGGGTGATAAGCTGGCGGAGTATGCGGACAGGATAGATTTTGTGGAGTGCTCCACCGCCCCCGTGACGGAGTCGGACAAGGCCACTTTGAGGGCGCAGCTGCCAAAGTCCAGGCTATATAATAATTACGGCCTGTCAGAGTGCGGCGCCATGGTGATGTACGACTTTAATAAATATAAGGATCAGCCACATGGTTGTGTGGGAAAGGCCATGGTGAATTCCCATGTGGTGATAGTGGATGACGACCATAACATAATAGAGTCGGATTCGGAGCACATGGGACTGGTGGCAAACAAGGGACCTATCAACATGAAGGGCTATTACAAGCATCCCGAGATCACAGCCACCGTAAAGATCGGTGAGTATGTTTATACCAGCGATATAGGTTATATCGATAAGGACGGTTTCTTATATGTGATAGGTAGGACCAATGACACCATAAATGTGGGCGGACTTAAGGTGGAACCCACAGAGGTGGAGGAAGCAGCCATGCTCTTCCCCGGTATGGCGGAGTGCATATGCGTGCCTGTGGAGGACCCGGTGACGGGACACGGCATAAAGCTTTTTGTCGTGATGAAGCAGGGTGAGACCTTTGATGAGGCAGCCCTCCGCAAGTTTTTGAAGGAAAGGCTGGAAAACCACCAGATGCCTAAGCTTTACGGCGTTCTGGACAGCGTGCCCCGCAATTTTGTGGGAAAGCCGGACCGCAAGGCTTTTGTGAACGGAGAATTAGTGTCAAATAAGTGATGAAAAAGATACTTAATGATTGTCATTCTGAACTCCGAAGGGGTGAAGAATCTTGAAAGATCATAAGGTCATTAACTTAAAATGTATAAAGTATATCCCGCGCAGGCAAAGAGTAGGGATTAAGTTAAAAAAGTAAAGGATAAAAGACGGAATTATGAAGATATTACTTATAACAGGCGCATCATCGGATCTGGGGTGCTGTTATATAAAAAAGTATGCTGACCGCTATGATAAGATAGTGGGCACATACCATTCCACACCAGATGCTCTTAATGAACTTAAGGCAGAGCTGGGGGATAAGCTTATCACTTATAGTCTGGATCTTAACGATGAGGATGCAGTGGCGGCCTTTGGTGAATATCTTAAGGAAAATGAACTGCTGCCTCAGTATTATATACATCTGGCGGGACAGAAAAGTGCCATGACCAGAGTGCATCAGCAGGATATTGAAAAGGTAAAAGACGACCTTGAAACTTCTGTATTCTCCGTGATGAAGCTCTTTGGCGCTATCATACCTCCCATGCAGAAGGCAAAGTTCGGAAGGATCGTATTTATGCTCTCTTCCGTAACCCACACCACGGTGGCCTTTAAGACCTCATATACGGTGGCAAAGTATGCGCTGCTTGGTTTTATGAAGTCTGCCGCAGTGGAACTGGCTGCTTCGGGCATTACCGTGAACGGAGTGTCTCCCACCATGATCGATACCAGGTTCATAAAGGGTGCGTCACCCCTTGCCCTTAAAAAGAGCATAGAGAATTCTCCGCTTAAGAGACTGGCTACCCCGGAGGAGATCGTCTGTGTGATCGACGGCCTTTTGTCCGATGAGAACAGCTTTATGATAGGACAGAATATCCTGGTAGGCGGCGGAAGTGTAATATAAAGGGCATTACCCGAGGATTTTTATTTTGGAACGTTTGAAAAAAATTGCGAAAGTCATAATCTTCATCGCCATCTTTGCGCTCATATATGTAAAGGTGGAGCATGTGCTGGAAGAGCGCACAGGCTATGAAAGGTACGATGCCTTTTTCAAGGCACCGTCGGATATAGACGTCCTTTTTTTCGGAAATTCCAGGATCCTGAACGGTATCTATCCCATGGAATTATATCATGATCACGGCATAGCGTCCTTCAACATGGGGGGACATGCCAACAGGATGCCCACCACGGTATGGCTTGCCAGAAACATTCTGGACTATACCACGCCGAAACTCATAGTGATGGATCTTAATTCCGTCAGTACCATGTTAAAGCATTCCGAGGATGTGAGATATGTTCACATGTCCTTTGACGCCCTGCCATTAAGCCGTAACAAGATCGCGGCGGTCAGGGATCTTATGGAAAAAGAGGATCAGGCGGAGTTTATCTGGAAGATGTGGATCTATCACAACCGCTGGTCCGAGCTTGATGAGTTTGATTTTCATCAGGTGAAGAAATTGGAAAAGGGCGCCGAGATGAGAGTGGGACTTACCGCAAAGGATGAGGGCCGCCTTGATTACGATCATGAGGTACTTATGGGCGGTGATACTCTGGGAGAAAAGTATCTGGCCGAATTTTTGAAGGAATGCGATGCAAAGGGCATAGAGGTGATGTTCACCTACATGCCTCTTAATGTGAATGAAGAGGACGCCCCCGAGGTTAATTCCCTGGAGGCTCTGGCTGCAAAATACGGTCGTAAATATCTTTATATGAACGATGCTGCCGAGGTGAATTTCGACACGGATTTTTACGATTCCAATTATCATCTCAATCCCTCCGGCGCCAGAAAAGCTACGGAGCTCATGGGTGAGTTCCTGGATGAGAACTATGATCTGCCGGATCGCAGGGGTGATGCGGCTTACGAATCATGGGACCGGGATTATGAGGAATATGTATACATGAAGGAGGATTATCTTCGCACGGAGGATGACGTGACGAAGTTCCTCCTCTTCTTTATGACAAAAATTATGAATCCAAAGCAGTTCTTTATGATGAGACATTTCTGGATGATGAACGTCATGTAACTCTTCTCAAAAACGCCGGCGTCTATGAGACCATGGAACGAGGATCGGGCGACGGTATTATGTCTGTGACCGTGACTCGCAAGAGTGATGGCAGCACAGTCTGCCAGAGGGATTTCTGAAAAAATGACGATCGATGCTTATTTTAATCCGGATTTTACCTGGGATAAAAAGTTCATATATTTTTTGATGGCTTTTGCGGGGATGATGATCTGTGTTTTCCTGATCATTGGAATTACCGTCATCGGAGCAAAGCTTGGAAAGAAAAAAGATCCGGATGAGACGTATGAAGAGGATGGAACTAAGGCCGGGGGAATAAGCGCTGAGCTGGTACTTTCCCGTGTCCAGATGTTCTATGAGATGGTCATATCCGGTACTACAGCCATATTTTTTGCCTGTTCTTATATCATCATGAATCATCTGTATGTGATCCTTTCGGATATGCAGGCGGGGTCATATGGTGAGCCATATCTCAGTTTTATGTATATTTGGGATAACTATAAGGATTTTGTGCTCCTTTTGTTTATCTGTCTGTCATGCATTCTGGACAGAATACTTGACAGTCTGCTGATCCCGCTTAAACTGATCCAGAGGGAAGAGAAGGCGTCTATCAGGCTGCTTGCCATGTTTTACGCCATAGCCGTTCTGATCTTTTTGAATCATATCGGCGATGAAAGTGAATACAGTCCGGTCATGATGTATTATCTCGGTCTGATGGTAGGCCGGTTTATATATTTTGACGCCTCCTTTAAGGACTTTCTCGAGACCATGGGCAGGGCTCTTTCAAATGTATTCATGCTCATTCTCGGTCTCTGCCTGATGGGCGGACTGTGTTATTTCGGATTTGGATACGGTTTTTTGCTTGAGAGGAATTATTATATCGTAGGCGTGTTTTATACCCATCTGTTTTTGCTGGCGGTTATTTTTATTCTCCACCACAGCCGGATCTTTAAACTGCTTTTGAGCCGGAAGCATTGACATCCAAAAATCCTGTAATACCAACGTCTGCAGGGCGTTATCTCATTTTTCTTTTCAAAAATTTTGTCAAAAATTCATAATGGACAAGGCGCAATGCGCGGTGTATAATCCATTTTACCATTTCGGATATGGAGGTTATGGTCTATCCTGATCTCCCGGCATCTTTATCATATCAGATGCCGTTATCCCATTTTTATTATATTACTGCATGCTTCGGTGTTTTGATGCCCGGTATAGTGTCCGTTCAGCTATTGCCTCAGCTTTATGGATCACTTTTATCGAACTTCCCCCACGGATACCGGAGCAAATCAGCAGCGAAGGGAGGTGTTTGTTTATGTGTGAAATCTACCTGAATCAGTTCAGGATCAGCCTTCGGAATTTTATCAAAGACTTTGTCGATGATGAAGAGGCTATAGGGACTGTTGAGATGATATTGATCCTTATCGTGTTGATCGCGCTGGTCATCATATTTCGTGATCAGTTAAAGACTATAGTCAATAATCTTTTTGATAAGATCACCACACAGAGTAATTCGGTTTGAAGTGAAGAAAAACAGTTACCCATGGTGATATAGCTGTTTTTCAAAAATGACGGGCTTTGGATACGCCGTCGGAGAGCCGCAGATCAGTGAATGTATCAAAGAGTAGATTTAAGGTACGTTCACGGGGAGATTATGAAAAGGTCATGAGGAGATTATGAAAAGATTTGGAACGGCTGCAGATCAAAGTGACA
Organism: Lachnospiraceae bacterium; assembly: GCA_017441585.1. Lineage (GTDB taxonomy): Bacteria > Bacillota > Clostridia > Lachnospirales > Lachnospiraceae > UBA1753. The sequence goes on along the minus strand of JAFRWW010000030.1, from coordinate 43,445 downwards.
GATGCGTATGCCGGGGAACGATAACCGTGTTTCTGACACTTTCCCTTACGGTTATCACATCCCTGATAAGCGCCTGCATCAGCAGCGCCGTGGACAGGTCGATGAGGGAGCGTATAGAAACTTCCATGGATCTGGCCCTGTTATCGGTATTTGGCGAATACAATAAAAAACTGCTGGAAGAATTTGATCTGTATTTTATAGACTGCGGCTATGGCAGCGAAAACGGGAGTTCATATTATACCGGTGAGCATCTTAGGGATTATCTTGATTATAATCTGAATCCTCAAAAAGGGCTGGTACTTTCTTTTTCAAGAGATATGAAAAAACTGAAGGTCACGGATGTGAACATAGCCATGGAATCCCTCGCAACCGACTCCGACGGGCGTGTCTTTAAGCGACAGGCCATCACTTACATTAAGGATAAATACGGTGTAAGTGTGATTGAGAATCTTAAGAAAAATGAAAAGGATTACAAGCAGTACGGCATAGAGGAATTTGATGCCGAAAAGGCGCGAAAGAAAGCGGAAAAGAAGCTTAAAAAAGCAGAAAATCTCAAAGATGAAGACGGTAATAAGATCAAGTTTAAAAGTCCGGTAAAGGTTATAGAAAAGACCAGATCCACGGCCCTTGAAAGTCTTCTGGGAGAACTGGACATATCGGGAAAGGCCCTTGACGGTGTACAGCTTGTGTCGGACAGGGAACTTAAGACGGGCTGCGGAATCGTGGCTAATGATGAAAATCTGGATTCTGCTTCTTCGGAACTTTTATTTATCACATATTTGAACGATAAGTTTTCCTGCTATACCGCGCCCAAAAACAGAGAAGGTTTAAGTTATGAGATCGAATATGTGCTGTGCGGAAAGGATTCGGATAAGGAGAATCTGGAAGCTACTGTGGCAATGATCTTTGCCGCCAGGGAGGCCGCCAACTGCATATATGCAAAGGATAATGAAAAGATGAAAACGGAGGCCGAGGCCGTAGCCAAGGTTACGGCAGCCCTGCTTGACTGTAAGGATCTGGAGGAACCTCTCAAGGAAACCATACTTTATGCCTGGGCCTTTGCGGAAAGCTGCATCGATGTACATACCCTTCTTAAGGGCGGACGGGTTCCGCTTGTAAAGGATGAGACTACCTGGACATTAAAGTCTCTTCCACAGGCCCTTGCATATAAGACTCATTTTGATGATGCACCTAAGGATGTATTTGGTCTTGATTATAAAAATTATCTGATGCTTTTTTTGACGCTTGAGGGAAATAATAAAAAGATGTCAAGAAGCATGGATATGATCGAATGCGATATGAGATGCATAAACGGAAATGAGAATTTCAGAATGGATAACTGTATTGAATTTCTGGAAGCGACAGCAGTTATAAAGGGCGGGAAAAGAGATCACTATGATATCAGCAGGTACTTCGGATATATGAAGGTCCCGAGGAGGAACTTTAATTGAATCTTGGGAATGAGGCAGGGAAAATGCATTCAATAATAAAAAATATCAAAACTGCTTTTTCCGGGGCAAAGAAATGTTTTTCCCTGCCCGGAACCCTTACGGTTGAAACTGCCGTGGTACTTCCGCTTTTCCTTTTTGCCATGGTGTCGCTCCTTTATATAAATGAGACACTGCGTTACTCAAATATAGTACAGGAGCAGCTCCATGAAAGTGCCAAAGCCATGTCGGCTGTAGCCTACGGTGAGGATAAACTCACTAAGGGCGCAGCCGGCGTGGGCGGCGGAATATTATCCGGCGTAGCCATATCACAGACTTATGTGGCGTCCCGTGTTTCCACATCACTGGTTAAGGCGGGGATCGAGCCAAAGAGCATCTCATATCTGAGGTCAAAATATAATGATAAAGGAATAATAGATCTGGTGGCGGTGGAAGAGTTGAATCTTCCCTTTGATCTTTTTGGTATCGGAAGCTTTCGCTTCGTGGACAGAGCCAGGATACATGCATTTACGGGATATGAACCCGGGATCATTTCAGACGGTGAAAGAGATGATGAAGAGATCGTATACATAACCGCCTCCGGAGAAGTCTACCACAGAAACAGGAATTGCCCCCACCTGAATATCAAACCCTCTGCCATCTTAGCTTCCGAGATTGAAAAGAAGCGCAATTCATCAGGAGGTAAATATTACCCCTGCGAGTACTGTCAGGCAGCAAAGGGAGGAAGCACATTTTATGTGACTGCCTACGGAGACAGATATCATACTACTGTCGCCTGTCAGGGACTTAAGAGAGATGTCAGAGCCATTCCCCTCTCTCAGGTCGGGGGCAGACGAGCCTGTAAGACATGTGGATTTTAATTTTATTAACTTATACATGAATGGATATCGCATGAGAATATTACTACCGGGCATACTGCTCATATACACATCAATAACGGATATAAAAGAACGCACCATCTCAGGGGTCGCTCTCATATTATTCACTGTGGCGGGGTTGATCTGTCTGTGTCTTGGCAGAAACTTAAATCCTGTTGATTCGATCTGTGGTGCACTGATCGGTTTAAGTCTGGCCTTAGTGAGTTTTTGCACTAATGGAGAGCTTGGAATGGGTGACGCCCTGTTGCTTTTGGTCACCGGAATATTCCTGGGGTTTGAAAGAAATCTCACATTGCTTCTTTTGGCCCTTATGCTGTCGTCGCTGTTTTCGGTATACCTGCTTATCAGGGAAAAGAATATAAAGAAAGAATACCCTTTTGTTCCGTTTTTGTTTATATCCTACGTGATGATGTTCATCTTTAAATTGGAATGAGGAGGAAAGTCATGAAAAAGAAACTGACCCTTAAAGGAAGTTATACCATAGAGGCATCCTTTCTGATGCCCATGATTCTCACTGTCATAGTGATAATAATCTATCTCACTTTTTTCCTGCATGACCGTACGGTGCTAAACAGCGCGGCTTACACTGCAGCCATGCGGGGCAGTCAGCTTACGAGCGGGGAGGATGTGTATGCTGTGGTTGAAGATTCCGGGAAAAAGCTTATTAAAAACAGACTCCTGGCAACGAAGGATGTGACGACTGATGTAAGTGTTCAAAAGAATAAGATCAGTGTCAGTTACAAGGGCGCGTTGAAGATACCTGCAGGCACGCTTCTTTGCAGATATCTTACCAACGGGCGCGACAGTCTGGAGGTGAACGCCCAGGCACAGGCAGACTGTATCAATCCCGTCAGTCTTGTGAGGAAAATGAGGGTGGTGGAGGGTTATGCCTCGGATCTCACCGGACAGTCGAGTTCAACCGGCGGTACAGAGGCATCGTCAACTCCCGGAGCCGATACACCCGCACAGGAATAGACAGATGTTTTTAGTGTGTTACATAACAAAATATATAACGTAGAACAATAAATCTTAAATTTGGATATGAAAAAATGACTGAGATCACTTATGAAAAAGAAAAGGATTACGGATACAGAGATCATATGCTCCTTTGCATGAAATCCGAATATCTGCTGGATGCGGGAATACGTAATCTGAACGGAAAAAGTGAATATTGTTATGATGTAAAAAACAGAAGGCCGTTGTCTTTAGTTTATGAGAATACCGTGATGAAGGGGAAGGAGGTGTCCCTGTTTTTTCATGCCATGAGCTGTGCAGTGGAAAAAACGCAGGAGCATTTATTGAAATGCGAAGGACTGGTGCTCTCACCGGATAAGATAATGCTTGGCTGTGAGGATCACACGCCTGCATTTATATATTGTCCTGCTGCGGATCCCGACTACAGGGAAAACTGTATCCGTCTGGGAGAATTTTTGATAAATAAGGTGGATGTTACCGACGAACAGGCGGTTAAGCTTTGCTATGACTTTTATGACGTTGCAAACACAGCTGCGTTGGATGTGGCGGATTTTCTCAAGCGGCATATATGTGTCGGGATAAAGAGTGAAAAAAGCGGATCGTTGCAGGCTGAAGTACAAAAACAACCGCAACCCAGTGACGGATCGTCAATAGCCGAGACTAATAAGGAGCAGGAACAGTATTATTACAAGGCCCCGGTATATGAAGATGAGGAGGATGATCCGCTTATAAACATACCCGAGAAGGGGCTGTTACGGCTGTTGATCGTATGCTCTGCCCTCATAGTGACAGCAGGCAGCGCATATACCTATATCTTTTTAAATCCCGGAATTTTAAAGGCGGCAGGCATATCACAGAAGGATTATATTCTGGCGGGAGCCCTTCTTACCAGTATCATGGCCATGATCATAATCACCCTGCTGCAGATGTATGTGCATAGACGAAGAAATAACGAAGAATCGCAATGTCATTAACTTAAGTTTTGCACAAGATATATTCCGCGCAGGCAGGCAGCCTTTTAAGCGAGTTGGTTTTCTGTCTGAGCGAAAAAGGGTGCCGCCGTTGCAGGCAAAGTGTCGGGCTTAAGTTAATGAGATTGCGAAGAATCGAGAAAATCTTGCTAAAAATCATATGATGATGTTATAATCACTCCGAATGTATTTTTGTTATGTAAAGCATATTGCAAAAAGGAGATGAAAATGATAATAGCAATCGGCAGTGATCACGGCGGTTTTGCACTTAAGGAAAAGGTTAAGGGTTTTCTCACAAAGCTGGGACACGAGGTAAACGACATGGGAACCGATTCTCTGTCATCCTGCGATTATCCTGTTTATGCAAAAGCTGTAGCATACGAAGTGGCGGACAAAGAGGCGGATATGGGAATAGTCATCTGCACCACGGGTATCGGTGTGTCCATCACGGCAAACAAGATCAAGGGCATCAGGGCAGCCCTTTGCACGAATACTGTCATGGCAGAGCTTACCAGACTGCATAATGATTCAAATGTACTGGCTCTGGGTGCGGGCATTACGGGAGACCTTATGGCCCTCGATATAGTGGATGTCTTTATCAACACAAAGTTTTCGGGTGAAGAGCGTCACGCAAGACGCGTGTCGCAGATCGAGGACTGAGCTGTCTTTTATCAGATGTCATTCTGAGCGAATTTCGTCCTAAGGTGTACCGCGAAGTGGTGGATGCCTTAGGACATTAGCGAAGAATCTTACGTGGTGGAAAAATGACGACAAAAAGAAAAGATTACATATCCTGGGATGAATATTTCATGGGGGTGGCCACCCTGGCTTCCATGCGCTCAAAGGATCCCAATACCCAGGTGGGCGCATGTATAGTGAGCGAAGAGAATAAGATCCTGTCCATGGGTTATAACGGTTTCCCCATGGGTTGTTCCGATGATATCTTTCCCTGGGAGAGAGAAGGAGAACTGGTAAATACCAAGTATGCCTATGTGAGTCATGCGGAGCTTAACGCCATCCTCAATTTCAGGGGAGGCTCCCTGGAGGGGACGAAGCTGTATGTCACCCTGTTTCCCTGTAACGAGTGTGCCAAGGCCATCATCCAGTGCGGCATAAAGAAACTGGTCTATGGCGGTGACAAATATGCCGGTACTGCCGGGAATATCGCTGCCAAAAAGATGTTTGATGCAGCGGGCGTTAAATATGAAAAATACGAAAGGACAGGCAGAGAGATTTCCTTTACTCTTTGAACCGGAGTTTATACAGTGACAAAGAGATTTAAACCTATACATAAATTATCTGCGGCCATGATGCTCACCGTCTCGATGCTGACGTCGCAGTTTTTTTGCTCTGTTACGGTGCTGGCTGACAAGACCACGGAGCAAAAACTGCAGGAACAGCAACAGGAAAAGGCTCAGAAGGAACAGCAACTTCAGGAGACTCATGGTAAGATCGGCACTCTTGAGGGCTCAAAGACGGTCCTTCAGGGTTATCTGACAGGGCTTAATTCGGATCTGGCCCAGGTTTCCAATGAACTTAATTCAATAGAGGGACAGCTCTCGGATAAAGAGGATGAGATAGAAAAGACTCAGGGCGAGATAGAGGATCTGGAGGCTGAGATAGAGCAGCTTCAGAAGGATCTGGAGACTGCCACGGCTGAGGCTGACGAGCAGTATGAGGTGATGAAAAAGCGTATAAAGCGCCTGTATGAGCAAAACAGCATGGGGCCCGCCCAGTCTCTCATGGGACTTAAAAGCTTCGGCGAGATACTAAACTATGCAGAGTACGTGGAACGGGCCAATGAGTATGATCAGAATCTTTTGTTTAATTATAAGGAAAAAAGGGACAAGATCAAGGAAAAGAAGGCCAAGGTAGAAAAGGACAAGGCTGATATTGAAGAAAAGAAAAAGTCCCAGGAAGAGGAACTGTCGGATATAGAGGATCTTAAATCCGATGCGGCTAAAGAGCAGAATAAAGTTAAGGGTCTGGTGAACCAGACTGTGACTCAGATAAGCGGATATTCGGGACAGATCGCCCAGGCGGAGGCTGACGCCAAGCAGTATGAGGCTGAGATTCAGGCGCATAATGCGGCCATACAGCAGCTGGAGGCCGAGCTGGCCAGGGAGCGTGCCCTTGCGGAAAAATCCCGTCAGATGGCCAAGAAGAACCTGTCACAGATCAATGTGTCGGACGGGGAGAGGGACCTTCTGGCCTGTCTTATTTATTGTGAGGCGGGCAGTGAGCCATACAAGGGACAGGTGGCCGTGGGCGCCGTGGTCATGAACAGATGTATGTCCGGTGCTTTTCCGGATACCATAACCGGAGTCATCTATCAGTCGGGACAGTTCGCTCCGGTTGCCAGCGGCAGACTGGCCGCCAGGCTGGCTCAGGGGGCAAATGAAAGTTGTTACAATGCGGCGGATGAGGCTATGGCAGGAGTGAATCCCGTGGGAGACTGTCTGTTTTTCCGTACCGTCATCCCCGAGATCTCCGGCAAGATAATCGGAAATCACGTATTTTATAATCCCTGATATTTTTCGATCATTTACTTATGCCCGGCACTTTGCCCGCGCAGTAAGATCGCCTTTTAAGCGAATTGATTTTCTGTCTGAGCGTAAAAGGCAACCTTACTGTGCGGGATATAAAAAAAGAAGCCGTTTTGTCTGTTCAGATTTGTGCAATCTACAAATTGTGGCGTTTTATTATGGTAACCACAAGATATAGTAAGTACCAAAAAAGCCTTTAAAATAAAGGCTTTTTTTGTTGACTTGACATAAGGATTTGTGTATTATGTAAACGTGTTTCGCGTTTTTTTGTTTCCAAGGAGTTCATGTTGTATAAAAAAGCTGCATTCAGACAGGATAATTCAAAGATAAGGTCTCTCGCCTTTGTGGTGGGGCTTTTCCTGTTTCTTTTTGTCATCATGAAGTATGACAGCATGAACCTGGAGAAAAAGAAGGCCGAACTGGAAACACAGTATGAGACGCTGGTGGATCAGATAGAAGAGCAGAACGCCAGGACAGAGGAACTCAAGGCGCTGAAGACCTACACTAAGACAAAGAAATACGCCGAGCAGGTCGCAAAGGAAAAACTGGGGCTGGTGTATTCGGATGAGATAGTGTTTAAGAGTGCGCAATGATCAGTAATGGATGTATTTAAAAGATTCTCGGATTTTATCCATGAGAATAAGCTGATAGAGGATGGAGACAGGATCATCGTCGGAGTATCGGGAGGAGCAGATTCACTGTGCCTCCTGTTTTTGTTGTGCAGATTTTTGAAAAGTGAGGCGGCCCCCCGGTTTTCTCTGGAAGCGGTGCACGTAAATCATGGGATCCGCGGTGACTCGGCGGACAGGGATGAGGAATATACTCTTAAAGTGTGTGCCGATGCAGGCATAGACTGTAAGAATGTAAGAATAGATGTGCCCTCTGAGGTGAAAAAGACCGGAGAATCAGAGGAGGAGGCAGCCAGAAGACTTCGCTATGAGGTATTTGAGAAGTTGGCTTTTGCTAATACATGTAAAAGCGGTGAAAAAAAGGAGGCTGTCAGGCCTGTGCTCGCCACGGGACATCATATGGATGATCAGGCAGAGACCGTACTCCATAACCTTTTCAGGGGAAGTGCCATAAAGGGTCTTGGGGGCATGGCACCCGTATCCGTGAGAGGAAACTTGAGAGTCATAAGACCGCTCCTTTGTCTGGGACGCTTTGATACGGAATCCTATCTTAATGAAATCGGTATTTCATATTGTATGGATGAGACCAACTTTTTGGGAGAATATACCAGAAATAAGATACGTCATTCACTGATCCCCCTGACAAAGGAGATAAATGCCCGATCCGTGGAGCATATGGCCCAAAGTGCCGCTGCCCTTCGTGATGTGGAGGATTACCTGGAATCGGAGACTGAGGAAGCATACGATAAGTGGGTGAGAAAGGAGTCAGATGATCTGATCTTGTCCTGTGAGTGCTTTGAAAAGGAGCACAGGGTCATTTGTCAGAGAGTGATAAGGGTTTGCATAAAAAAACGTTGCGGTTATCTTAAGGATATAGGAGCCGAACAGCACATCCTGCCTGTCTTAAGGCTGGGGATGAGCGGGGATTCCGGCAGGGAACTGGATCTGCCCTATGATCTTAAGGTCAGGAAAAATTATGATGATCTGATCTTTTCCCTGAAAACAAGTGAAATAGCATCTTCAGACGATGGGGATCACATGATCCGTGACGGCGCCATGACGGCCTATAAGACTGACTTAAGGGTATTTGAGCGGGAAGAAACCGGGATTTTGCCCGTTTTTCCAAATGACAGTTGTATAAAATGGTTTGATTATGATAAAATAAATAGTCATGTTCAGTGGCGGCACAGACAGCCCGGTGATTACATCGTTACCGCTGCGGGAAGGACCTTGCTCAAAGATTTTCTTATCAAACAGAAGATCCCGCAGAGATTGAGAGATTCCCTTTTGCTGCTGACATTGGAGGACGGGGAGGTCCTCTGGGTCATGGGCGAGGGAATAAGCCGCATCAATACGAGATATATGACGGATGTAAACACAAAAAGCATATTGGAGGCGAGGTTGATATGGCTGACAGAATAAGCGTAATGCTGACGGAAGATCAGATCGATGCGCGCATAAAGGAATTGGGCGATGAGATCACAAAGAAATATGAGGGTAAGGAACTGGTGCTTATCTGTACACTCAAAGGCGCCGTGTTTTTTGCCTGTGAACTGGCTAAGCGCATAAACCTGCCCAGTCAGATGGAGTTTATGAGATGCGAAAGCTATGGCAACAGCGACATTTCCAGCGGCAATGTGAAGCTTCTTCTGGATCTGGATCAGAATATCGCAGGCAAGCATGTGCTGGTGATAGAAGATATAATAGATACCGGCAGGACCCTGAGTTATCTCATGGAGCATCTTAAGACCAGAAAGCCTGCATCCATTGAACTGGTTGCTCTTCTGGATAAGCCGGACCGTCGCGTCGCAGACATCAAGGCGGATTATACGGGCTTTACCATACCCGATAAATTTGTGGTAGGCTATGGCCTCGACTATGCTCAGAATTACCGCCAGCTTCCCTACATAGGCGTAGTTGAGCAGGACTGAAATATATAAATGCTTCGCTTTTGTTCAGAGCAATTTACTTATTGTCATTCTGAGCGAAGCGAAGAATCTTAAAATTGGTGGTTGAATAAAATATGAAAAAAACCGAAGGATTATTGACACTGGTGGTGCTGATCAGCATCTTTTCGCTGATATATGTATTGTCCACCACCACAAACAGGGCGACTGCATATAATTACACTTCATTTATGCAGGATCTGGATGATGGGCTGGTGACAGCTGTCATCATAAAGCCGGGCACCGATTCCATTTCAGGAACGGCGGATATCTATCTGGGAGCCAGCTATAAAAAGAAGCTGAGCCTCACTGATACTCCTGCATTTGAGGAAATGCTCAGGGAAAAGTTCCCCGCATATACGGTAAAGGATACCCAGCAGGACGCCATGATAAGGAGCATAGCGGGTAACCTTCTGATGGTGGGAGCCATGATCTTTGTATTCATGGTGTTCATGTCGGGAGCTCCCGGAGGCGGCGGCAAGATGGCTGCCTTTTCCAGAGGCCATATCAAGATATCGGCAAAGGATGTGAAGACGGATTTTGCCCAGGTAGCGGGACTGGATGAGGAAAAGGAAGAGCTTAAGGAGATAGTGGATTTTCTCAAAAATCCCCGGAAGTATCTGGATCTGGGAGCCAGGATCCCCAAGGGCGTGCTGATGGAGGGACCTCCGGGTACAGGTAAGACTCTGTTGGCCAAGGCCGTGGCAGGTGAAGCAGGGGTACCTTTTTTTACCATATCGGGATCGGATTTCGTGGAGATGTTCGTCGGCGTGGGCGCATCCAGAGTCAGGGACCTTTTTGATGATGCCAAGCAGAATGCGCCATGCATAGTATTTATAGACGAGATTGATGCGGTGGCCAGACGCCGCGGTACCGGAATGGGCGGCTCCCACGATGAGAGGGAGCAGACTTTGAACCAGCTTCTGGTGGAGATGGACGGCTTTTCCGAGAATCAGGGACTCATAGTCCTGGCGGCCACCAACCGCGTGGATATACTGGATCCTGCCATCATGAGAGCAGGAAGATTTGACCGTAAGGTGACGGTGAGCCTGCCGGATGTGAAGGGCAGACTCGAGATACTCAAAGTCCACAGCAAGAATAAGCCCCTGGCCGAGGACGTAAACCTTGACTATATTGCCAAAACCTCAGCGGGAATGGCAGGCGCGGATCTTGAAAACCTGATGAACGAGGCGGCCATAATCGCTGCCAAGAATAACAGGAAATACATAATGATGGAGGATATCAAACACGCCTTCATCAAGACCGGAGTGGGCGTGGAGAAGCATTCCAGAGTCATCAGCGCAAGGGATAAGGAGATCACGGCTTATCATGAAGTGGGACACGCTATTTTGTTCCATCTTCTGGATGAAGTGGGTCCGGTTTACATAATATCAGTAATCCCCACAGGGCCCGATGCCCTTGGATATACCATGCCACTGGGTGAGAATGATGACAGACACCTGACCAGGCTCAAGCTTGTCAACAGCATAAAAGTGGCCCTGGGCGGCAGGATAGCCGAGCAGATCAGATTTGACGATTATACTGCAGGCGCTTCCCAGGATATAAAGCAGGCTACGGCCACTGCCCGCAACATGGTGATGAAATTCGGTATGTCCGATGAACTGGGTATGGTAAATTATGCAGACGACAGCGACAATGTATTCATAGGCCGGGACCTGGCCAGGGCCAAGTCCATCTCGGAGGAGACGGCGGCAGTTATCGATAAGGAAGTACGCCGCATAATCAGCGAGTGTTATGATGATGCAAAGCGGATAATCCTCGAAAATCGTGATGTCCTTGATAAGGCGGCAGCCTTCCTGGTGGAGAATGAGCGCATGACCAAGGATGAGTTTGAGGCTTTGTTTAAGGAGAATTAAAATGGCAGACAAAAAATTAGTAGAAGAGATCACATCCATGGAAGAAGATTTCGCCAAGTGGTACACCGACGTGGTGATCAAGGCGGATCTTATCGATTATACCAGCGTCAAGGGCTGTATGGTGATCAAGGCTCCCGGCTATGCTATCTGGGAACTGATCCAGAAGCAGCTTGACGAAAGATTCAAGGCCACGGGCGTTGAAAATGTATATCTTCCCATGTTCATCCCAGAGAGCCTTTTGCAGAAGGAGAAGGATCATGTGGAGGGCTTCGCCCCCGAAGTGGCCTGGGTTACCCACGGAGGTTTGAACCAGCTTACCGAGAGACTTTGCGTGAGACCTACGTCAGAGACTTTGTTCTGTGATTTTTATTCAAAGGAGATCACCTCCTACAGGGATCTGCCCAGAGTGTATAATCAGTGGTGCTCCGTAGTCAGATGGGAAAAGGAGACCAGACCCTTCCTTCGCTCCAGGGAGTTTTTGTGGCAGGAGGGCCATACCGCCCATGCCACCGAGGAAGAGGCTACGGCGCGTACCCGTCAGATGCTCAATGTATATGCGGAATTTTGTGAGAATGTACTGGCTATTCCCGTTATCAGAGGTCAGAAGACTGAGAAGGAGAGATTCGCAGGCGCTACCGAGACCTACACGGTGGAGTCTCTGATGCATGACGGAAAGGCGCTGCAGACCGCTACCAGCCATAACTTCGGCGACGGCTTCGCCAGAGCCTTTGGCATACAGTATACCGATAAGGATAATACCTTGAAATATGTACACCAGACCTCCTGGGGTATCACCACCAGAACTATCGGTGCGGTCATCATGGTACATGGCGACAATTCAGGATTAAAGCTTCCTCCGGCTATCGCCCCCGTGCAGTGTATGGTGATCCCCATCCGTCAAAAGAGCGAGGGCGTGCTGGAGACGGCCGCAAAGATAAAAGAAGACCTGATAGCAGCGGGCGTCAGGGCTAAATGTGACGATTCCGACAAGAGCCCCGGATGGAAATTCTCCGAGCAGGAGATGAGAGGTATTCCCATAAGGATAGAGATAGGTCCCAAGGATATCGAAAAGGGCGTATGTGTGCTGGTGCGCAGGGATAATAAGGAAAAGATAGAAGTGGCCATATCCGAGCTGGTGACTAAGGTACCTGAACTTTTGACTCAGATCCAGAAGGATATGCTGGAAACCGCCAGAGCTCACAGGGATTCACACATAAATGAGGCAAGAACCTATGAAGAGTTCTGCGATGCGGTGGAAAACAAGCCCGGCTTCATAAAAGCCATGTGGTGCGGCGATCAGGCCTGCGAGGACAAGATAAAGGAAGATACCACAGCCACATCACGCTGTATACCCTTTGAAGGTCAGATGGAAGATAAGCCCATAAGCGATGTGTGTGTATGCTGTGGCAGGCCGGCCAAGCATCTGGTGATCTGGGGCAAGGCGTATTAAGATATTAATAAAAGCAGGGTATTTCAGGATAAGATCATGAAGATAACTTTGCCTAAAAACGTAAACTATATCATAACCCGTCTCAATGAGGCGGGTTTTGAAGCTTATGCGGTGGGAGGCTGCGTAAGGGATTCCATTCTGGGGCGTGAGCCCGAGGACTGGGATATTACGACCTCAGCCGAGCCGTTTCAGGTAAAGGAATTGTTCAGACGCTGTGTGGATACGGGCATAGAGCATGGGACGGTGACGGTGCTGATAAAGGATCAGTCCTATGAAGTAACCACTTTTCGCATAGACGGCAAATATGAGGATGGCAGACATCCCGAGTCCGTGGAGTTTACCAAGAGCCTCACGGAGGATTTAAAGCGCAGGGATTTTACCATAAATGCCATGGCCTATTCGGAAAAGACCGGTCTGGTGGACCTGTTTGAGGGCCAAAAGGATCTTAAGGATCGTATCATCAGGGCGGTGGGGAATCCCGTGGACCGCTTCAATGAGGACGCCCTGAGGATCATGAGGGCCGTGCGTTTTGCAGCCCAGTTGGATTATGAGATAGAAGAGGAGACTTCGGCAGCGGCAAAAAAACTGGCGAAGAATCTAAAAAAGATAAGCGCCGAGCGCATAAGGGATGAACTGACCAAGCTCATAACCTCCTACCATCCACAGTTTTTGTTAAGGGCTTGGGAACTGGGGATCACGGCTGTGATACTGCCTGAGTTTGATGTCATGATGGATACTCCCCAGAATAATCCCCATCACAGATATAATGTGGGTGAGCATACCATACATGCCATCTGTAATATCGACAGGGACAAATATGATGAATTCGATCTGGTGGTACTTCGCTACGCCATGCTTTTCCATGATATAGGAAAGCCTGCCTGCAAGACCACCGATGAAAAGGGGATCGATCATTTCGGAGGACACCCTCAGGTCAGCAGGGACATAGCCGCCAGGATCATGAGACGGCTTAAATTTGACAATAAGACGAAAAACGCCGTGCTTTCCGTGGTCCTCTATCATGATATGAGACCGAGGCTCACGGTTCCGGGTCTTCGAAAACTTATAAATATAATGGGATCCGAGACTGCCCGGGTGTTTGTGGATGTGCAGACTGCGGACATCATGGCCCAGTCCGATTATGAAAGAGATGCAAAATTAAAGCGTCTTGAGACCACGGTGGAGTATTATGAGAGGATAATGGAGAGGAAGGATCCTTTGTTCATAAAGGATCTGGATATAAACGGTCAGGACCTGATGAAGGCAGGCGTAGCCGAAGGCCCTCTGATCGGAGATATACTGAAGCATCTTCTGACACTGGTGCTGGAGCGGCCGGAGCTCAATGAAAAGGGCCGTCTTCTGACGCTGGCAGCGGAGTATACGCCGGAGGTGGCCCTTAAGACCGATGAAATGTCCAGAGGCAATTCCCCTTCGGCTATAGTTTACTGAGAAATACTTTTTTGTTCATTGATCCGATCTTAAAAGGATCGATCCGTTTGATCGGTCGGATATCTTGTTGGGTAAAGATTTGAAATACAGGTTCTTAACAATACTTGCTGTTATCATATTGCTGACCGGCTGCAAAAACGGGCCGGTCACAGGATATTCAAAGCCTGCCGATGACGCCGGTTCAAAGACCGGCACGCTATTGGATTCGTCTTCGGATAAGCAGGATGAAGACGCTATGGACGCTCTGGAGGTGGAGGATACGGCTGTGGTCATCAGCCTTGACAGTGAAGCTAAGCAGATCGTTCTTCAGAATTCCGCAGGGTCAAAAAGATATGAACTGACCTATGACGGCAGGACTGAATTTTTTGACAGCTTTGATCAGCCCATTGCCGGTTTTCAGGTGAATTCCGGCGATATCGTGAATGTGCGCATGTCCGTTCATTCAGGGTATCTTAAAAGTCTTAAGCTTTCCCCCGATATTTTTACTCTCCGAAATGTTTCCCGCTATACCTTCGACCTGAATAAGCATATGCTCAGTGTCGGAAAGGACAATTACCGCCTTTCGGACCGTACGCTGCTGCTTTTTTCCGGAGAGGCCGGCGAGATAAGGGATATCTGCCCCGGGGATATTTTGACCGTAAGGGGAATAGATCGCACCGTGCTCACCTGCACCCTGGAAAGCGGACACGGTTATCTCAAACTGCTGGGGGAGGATAAATTTACGGGAGGCTGGCTGGAGATAGCAGATACCATAATCCGGATCTCGGAGGATATGTTGCTGATGGTGCCCCAGGGGGAACATGAAATGAGGATCACCTACAAGGGCAGGGGCGGCACAAAAAACGTGACCATAGAGCGGGATAAAGAGACGCTGGTGGATATAACGGATCTTGAGGATGAACTATTGCAGAAGGGCAAGGTGACCTTTAAGTTAAAGCCCGTCGATGCGAAGCTTTATATAAACGGAGAAGAAACCTTGACACTTCTGCCTGTGGAGCTGGAGTACGGAGTGTATGCGGTGACGGTAAAGCATGAAGACTGTGATCCCTATTCTGCCTACATAAGCGTGGGGAAGCCGGAGGCCGAGATAGAGATAGATATCACCAAGGGAAAAGAAGATGAGGAAGATATGACCTCATCCTCGGCAAAGGTGATCGATTACTCACAGCCTGCCCCCGATCTGCATAAGGATTCATCCTCCGCTGCTTCAAGTTCCTCAAGGACACATACGGCGCCTTTGCCTCCCGCAAATGTGGATACGCGTCTGCCCTCATCAACCGTTTCATCTTCATCTGAAAAAGAAGAGGATGATGACGATGAGGCTTCGGATGTGGAGGGCGAAGAGGTGGAGCCTGATGAAACGCCGCTTCTGTTCATAGATGAGCCCGATGATGTGGAGGTGTATTACGACGGTTCTTATATAGGAATATCACCCCTTAGCATAAAAAAAGATCCCGGAACCCATGTTATCACCTTGCGCAAGGATGGCTATGCCACCAAGAGTTATACCATCACCTTAAGTGATGAGGACAAGGATGAAAGCTATGAATTCCGGGAATTAGTTCCGGCTGATTGAATTCGTATTGCTATTCGATTCGGTTATTTCGTTTTTTGCCGGTTGTTATCCTGAATCATTGCAATTGTTTTACGCTGCTATACGTTCGATGGTGCAGTCACAGCGGCTGAAGGTCTCGATCTTACCAAGGTTCCTGACTGCTACAGTCCTCTGCATCCTGTATGCGAGGTCTTTGCGTTCAGGAGGGAGTATTACGATCGATCCGTCGATGGGATCCCATCCGCCGAAAACCCGGCCATCTGAAAGTGTGATGATGTAATTCATATCAGGTACCTCCTTTCTTCGGCATGAGGTGGCATCTGTAAAGCAGATGACGGAGTCCTGATGCCTCATGATTTCTTCGGATCATACACTGTCATTCTGAGGGCATAGCCCGAAGAATCTTTATATGTGTAAAGTATAATCCGATTTACATAAAATAGATAGCGGTAGAATAACTAAAGATTTTACGGGCCTTTTTGGATGTGTCAGTCGATTGCGATAAAGTTTTTATACCGTGGAAAGGCGATTTTGTGAGAGTTTTACATACAATGGAAGATGCGGCAGGGCCCGGATGGGAAATAATCATGACAAAATGGGCGGCCCTGTCATGGACCGTAAAAGCGGTCAAAGATCATGAAGAAGCGCTTAAAAAGGAACTTCCGGCCTGGTTTTTGCACAGCGCCGGGGATTTTGAAGAGTACCTTGATGTATCAAAAGAGCGCCGTATCGCAGCAGATCTTGGTATCAAAACAATCTATGAACTGTCAGATTCCGGTGTTTTCGCCGGCCTTTGGGATATGGCTGAGTTTTCCGGATGCGGCCTTAAGGTGAAGCTTTCGGATATACCCATATTGCAGGAAACCGTGGAGATATCCGATATTCTGGATGAAAACCCTTATCAGCTGCCATCCAAAGGCAGTGTGTTGCTGGCAGTGAAGGACGCTGCCCCGATTCTGGAAGAATTGCAATCTCAGGGCGTGGAGGCCTCATTGATCGGAAGATTTACCGATTCCCATGACAGATTGATAATTGGCCGTGAAGGGGTCAGGTATCTGGAACCTTCCACCCGGGAAAATTTTACTTGATTTTTGTGCGAATGTATAGTAAGATACTGTTTGTTGTTCCTCGATAGCTCAATGGTAGAGCACGCGGCTGTTAACCGCGGGGTTGTTGGTTCGAGCCCAACTCGGGGAGTTACGAGATAGCTCATATCTCATATTTTTTATGGCCCCGTGGTCAAGAGGTTAAGACATCGCCCTTTCACGGCGGTAACACGGGTTCAATTCCCGTCGGGGTCATTGACAGTTTTGCGATATTAATTGTAAGATTGTCCCTAAATGGTGCTGTAGCCAAGTGGTAAGGCGTGGGACTGCAACTCCCTGATCATCGGTTCAAATCCGTTCAGCACCTCTGTATATGCGAATCCCCCTCAGATTTATATCTGAGGGGGATTTTTGTTAAACTTGACGCGACTGTCAAAAATAATTAAACTTATGGATAAATGTCGATCAAAAAATGTCATTCCGAGCGAAGCAAAGAATCTATTAATGAGGGGAACGATATGGATATATTGGCGTTGATACCGGCCCGGAGCGGTTCAAAGAGTGTTGTGGACAAAAATATAAGGCCTATAGCGGGAAAGCCCATGCTGGCCTATTCTATAGAACATGCGGCAGCCTCAAAGTACATCACCCGCACCATAGTCAGCACGGATTCCGAAAAGTACGCCGCCATAGCCCGCGAGTACGGCGCCGAGGTGCCTTTTATAAGACCTGCCGAGCTGGCTACTGACACGGCTCTTGACGTGGACGTGTTCTATCATGCGCTCACTTTCCTTAAGGAAAAGGAAGGGTACATACCCCGTCTGGTGGTACAGCTTCGTCCCACTTATCCTATAAGAAAGATTTCGGATATAGATACCATGATCGAGCGGATGCTCGCAGATGATACCATAGATTCCATGAGGTGCATCGCACCCGCAAAGGAAATTCCCCATAAGATGTGGTACCTGTCGGATGACGGCATCACCATCACCCCAGTCATAAACGATCCCCCGGAATGTTACAACATGCCCAGACAGCAGCTGAAAAAGGCTTACTATCAGAATGCCTGTATAGATGTGGTGCGCCCTTCCGTGATATTGGACCAGCATTCTATGTCCGGAATAAAGGTGGCGGGATATATTATGGAAGAAAACTATGATATTGACACTCCTGAAGAGTTTGCCAGGGCAGAAGCCAAAATATTATCTATGTCAAATCGTATATAGTAAGATGTAGTTTATTTTTTAACAAGAGGATGTATATAAAGGAGGTAAATTATGAGAAAACGGATCGGTAATCGCGTGGCTCTTATTTCAGCGATTGCAATGCTGGCGACGGAAGTGCTGTCCCCCGTAGCAGTTATAGCTGCTGAGGACGTGGCCGTGGAGTCAGGGTATGTGGAGCTGTCTTCACAGGAAGAGGCGTATGCCGGGGAACCGGCGGTTGAAGCTGAAGTTGAAGAAGTACAGGCTGCTGATTCCGAGAGTGTGGAAGTCAGTGGTGAGGAAGAGTCTGCAGAGACTGTACAGGAGGCTTGCGAAGAGGTTGCTTCAGATGAGGAAAATCTTGAGGCGGATGTAGCCGGAGACAGCGTCGAAGGCAGTATCGATCTTAGCGGTCAGATATGGGTTGGTGAGGCTGCCGGTGATGAGCCGGGAGTTTTAACTCTCGAAAAGAAGACGGCTCAGATCCCCGGAGGCGAATCTCTTGACTATACTGTGATAAATGTCCTTGCTCCGGGTGAGTATTATGTATTTTGCGGTGGACCTGTCAGCCCTTCTAACGTTTATATTAATGTGGCAGATAATGTTGATGCAAAATTTTCATTTGGTAATTTCGGAGTGGATAATGAGAGACTGGCTTATGTTTTGGGCAAAAATAAAACCTCTCCTCTGGATAAAGAACATGAAGGTGTTTCTCTGATACAGGCGGGATCCGGAAGTAAGATAACTCTTTTGCCTGTCGAAGTGTCTGATACATCAGAGGTTGGTATTAGCGGAGGCGGTTTTATATCTCAGAAAGGCAGCAATTCCGTTATCGATGTAAATCTGGCCGGCCTGGTTTCGGAATCGAGTTTATATGTCTCATCCTATGGTAGTCCCAATATTGAATATGACTTTATCGTTACAGAAGGTACCATTAACATGAATTCCGGTAATCTTGACATTTCGTCCAACAATTCTCAAGTAACCGGTATAAATGTTAAAGACGGTTTGCTTAACGTAAATGGCGGACGGCTTTCGGTAGGATATATGGGTACTGGAATAGATATACATGGCGGAACCCTTAATGTGACAGGAGGAACTCTCTATGTTTTGCAGCCTACATATGATGGAGTAAAAGGTACAAACGGAACAGTCAATGTTAAGGACGGCAGAGTGGAAATGACTGAGGTTGCAGGCGACGGAATCGATGTGGAGAATGTTGACATAAGCGGCGGAGATGTGCGTATCGACACACAGTTTGAAAGGGCTCATGAGAAGCTTTATACCTCGGGCTCGGATTCGACCGACTATAACACCCTTTCTTTTAAAGATGGAGTATTTGAGGATCGTCTGATCCTTAATCCGGGTTCTCATAAAGCTATCAAGGCCGGAGAGAGAGCGAAGACCGTTTCTATGTATGATACAAAAAATGAGATTTCGGTGCCTGCCAGCGGTTCTGTTAAAATAAGCGGTGGCATGGTTAATCTATCTACCGTTTTTAACGGACTTAAGTGTGATAAGATCGAAGATGATTCGGTTTTGGATAAAACAGATGCAGGCGTTTATATCATCGGGGCTCCCGACGATGCCATATATTCAGGTAAAGATGTAGAGATAACCGGCGGTGATGTTTTCCTTTTTGCTTCCGACAGAGGAATAAGGGCAGGAGAGAATGTGACCATTGCCAATGATGCGAACCTTCAGATCCCCAATTGTTATAAGGGTATAGAAGGCAAACAGATCGTGATCGGTCAAAAAGAAGAATCAACGGTCAGCCCTAACGTGCTCATCGGAGCTTTACAGGATGATGATGTAAAACCCTTCGGTGAGATCTGGTGTATGGGTGATGGAATATGCGCATCAAGTGCGGCGATCAAAGAAATATATTATACGGAAAACGACTATACCCAGGGAATAGCTCCCCGGTATGTAAGGCAGATCACTCCTTCTGAAGAGGGTAATATGCTTAAGACTTACTCGGGCAATGTGGATATCTACATTGCCAGTGAAGAGACTCTTCAGTATTATTGTGATCGCAGCCGAACTCCTATCAAGGCTTATCCCTGCGGAAATGGAATCAACTGCTATGGCAAATATGATGACCGCGGAGGCTTTGTAAGGGTATATGGCGATTCCCACGAAGACAAGATCCCTTTCAAGACAAATAATGATTTCATCTTTACCAACGGACCCTGGATGCTGGGCACCGGTGCGGATAAGGATGGCAAGTCACTGCCCACCGGAGGCGCCGGAGTATATCTGGTATGGGGCGGTAAGACAGGAGACGTTTCTACAGGCGGTTATGATGAGGATGTTCTTGGTGCAGGAGAATTTTCCTTCAGCGCCGGAGAGCACTTTGTGGTAAAAGATTCCAAAGATGAATTGATATATGAAGATATACTTCCTTTTGGCGGAACCTTTATCATCTTCGGATGTCCCATGCTTAAGCCGGATGAGAAATATAAGGTTACTGTAGGTGATAAGGAGCCCAAAGAGCTTACCGGACTTCGTAAGGATGAAACGGATCCTGAGGATGATTCCGATAATCCCGAGGATGATCCTCAGAATCAAGGTGACGGAAGCATCAGCCGTAATAATGTTCTGGGTTATGACGTAAACTATAACAAGTCCATTTCCTACAACGGAGCAAAGATATATCTTCCTTACTTCGAATTCGGCGGAGCAAAGGTGGGCGGTACCATCAGCAATAACACCATCATCTTTAAGAAGATCAAGTATAAAAACAATAAGTTCGTAGGTACAGCTCAGATGAGGCTTCAGTTCAAGGCTGCCAAGACAAAGAAGGACGGTTCCAAGTTCTCCAAGGAGGAGAAGGCTAAGATCAAGGCTGAAGTTAAGAAGCTGAATGACTACTTTAAGAAGAATTATCTGACCTTTGAGATCGTACCTCGTCAGCTTCTGGCAAACGAGATAGTGGAAGTAAAGGGAACCTACAAGGCTAAGAAGAGTAAGTTCTCCATAAAATTAAGGGTAGATACCAAAGCTACCAATGCCAAGGGCAAGGCTCTTAAGCCTATCAAGGTCAAGGAAGTTAAGAAGAGCGGCAAGGGTGATTTCGAGATCGATCCCAAGAGCTTTAATGAAAAGAACGGCACAGTAGTGCTTAAGGGTAAGAATAACTTTACAGGAACCTGTACCGTCAAGGGTATCGTGGCAAAATAAGGACTGATAAATGTAAGGCAAAGCCTGAATGAAAAGCGGCTCCCCGGGGAAATCCCGGGGAGCTTTTTTTGTTACGATATTCTTGCAAATGAATCCTCTATATGTTAATATTTTAAGAGCTGAGGATGATCGCAGACGAAAGATTTTTTTATTAAGGGGAGCGGTCGTTCTATAGGCATGTTACGGTATTTTTTTTAAATAGGAGGTAAAAATTATGGGTGTAAATCGTTTTGTATTGAATGGAGTATCTTATCACGGACATGGTGCCATAAATGAGATTCCTGGGATCGTTAAGGCTAAGGGCTTTAAAAAGGCTTTCGTTGCCTCAGATCCGGATCTTGTTAAATTTGGCGTCACCTCAAAGGTTACCGATCTGCTGGAAAAGAACGGTATAGCTTTTGAACTCTATTCGGATATTAAGCCTAATCCCACTATTGAAAACGTTAAAAACGGAGTGGAAGCCTATAAGGCGTCCGGCGCTGATTTTATGATCACCATCGGCGGCGGTTCTTCCATGGATACCGGAAAGGGTATCGGAATCATAGTTAACAATCCCGAGTTCGCTGATGTGCGTTCACTGGAGGGAGTGGCTCCCACTAAGAATCGCACTGTTTTCACTATAGCAGTTCCCACCACCGGCGGTACAGGTGCAGAGTCCACCATTAATTATGTTATCACCGACGTTGAGAAAAAGCGTAAGTTCGTATGCGTGGACCCTAATGACATCCCCGACATAGCAGTAGTTGATCCCGATATGATGTCCAGCATGCCTAAGGGACTTACCGCATCCACCGGAATGGATGCACTGACCCACGCCATTGAAGGATATACCACCGGCGCTGCATGGGAACTTTCCGACTGTCTGAACCTTGAGTCCATCAGACTTATAGCGAAGAATCTGAGAAAGGCTGTGGAAAATGACCCCGACGGACGTGAGGGCATGGCTCTTGCACAGTATGTTACCGCCATGGCTTATTCAAACGTGGGTCTCGGAATAGCTCATTCCATGGCACATACTCTGGGTGCAGTATATGATACGCCTCACGGAGTGGCCTGTGCCATGATGCTCCCCATAGTTATGGAATTCAATGCTGAGTCAACCGGCGATAAGTTTAAGTATATAGCAGAGGCATTTGATATAGATACTTCTGCCATGAGCCAGGATGAGTACAGAAAGGCCGCCATAGATGCAGTCAGACAGCTTTCCGTGGATGTGGGTATTCCCACTAAGCTGGAGAAGCTTAAGGAAGAGGATCTGGATTTCCTCTGTGAGTCGGCCGCTGCCGATGCCTGCGCACCCGGAAATCCGAGGCCTGCAAATCTGGAGCAGTTCAGAGAAATGTTTAAAAAGTTGATGTAAGGCAGAGGTGTTTGTATGAAGATAGAAGATTTTGCGGATATGGAGCAGTTTGAGGCCATCATGAGTAACTGGGCAAAGGCAACCGGTCTTGCCACGGTGGCAGTGGGGGCTGACGGAAAGTATATATCCGGCTGTTATAACTTTACTGATTTTTGCATAAAGCTTACAAGAGGCAGCAAGGAAGGATGCAGGAGATGTGAGAAATGCGATGCCGAAGGCAAGGGCGTATATCATTGTCACGCCGGTCTTGTGGATTTTGGTATCCCCCTTGCATTGGAAGACGGCACGGTGCTCGGGTCGGTTATCGGAGGACAGGTGCTCCCCCAGGATCCTGATGAGGATAAATTCAGGGCGACTGCACGTGAGCTTGGCATAAATGAAGATGAATATATAAATGCTCTGAAAAAGGTCAATGTAAAGACAGAGGAGGAAATACACGCATCCGCTAATCTTCTGGGTCAGGTAATGAATAATTTCATTAACGCTGAGTATAATTCAAAGTATAACGGAACACTGATCGAGCGTCTCACAGCCGGTATCAAAGAGTGCGATGAATATGTGAACAATATAGAGGCTGATACTAAAAAGCTGGACGCTTTTCAGAAGAAGCAGAATATACTTGCACTCAATGCCAGTATAGAGGCTGCCAGATCCGGCGAGGCCGGACGGGCCTTCTCGGTGGTGGCCAGTGAGGTAGGTAAGCTCGCAAGAGATTGTACCGCGCTTAATAAGGAGATATCCGCTAATGTAAACAGTATCTCGGGAGTGATCCATAATCTGACGGAATTAAATGTATAACGGATATTGATCGAAGCTGTCGGGCATGGGCTTTAAGACCTGTGCCCGGCAGTTTTTTTGTGCACCGGTATCATCGCAGTTTTTGTATCGTCAGCTACACTGTTTTTTTGTATCGTCAACTACACTGTTTTTTTTGTATCGTCAGATTTGCATTTAGAGCTAATATATGATAGAATATTCGCCGATTGTTTTTGAATTGAAAAGATTAAAAATGCAAAAGCGGATCACAAAAAGAGAGGAACGAATATGAGCAAAGCAGCAATAATGGGATATGGTACCATAGGCTCCGGTGTTTTAAAGGTGCTTATGATGAACAGGGAACTGATAAAGCGTTCTGCCGGGGACTACATCGATGCGAAGTATGTCCTTGATCTTAAGGATTTTCCCGGGACACCGGCAGAAAAGCTGATAACCCATAATATAGATGATATAGTGAATGATCCCGAGGTCGATATCGTAGTGGAGACCATGGGAGGTACTAATCCCGCCTATCCTTTTGTGAAAAAGTGCATAGAGGCCGGTAAAAGCGTGTGCACCTCCAATAAGGAACTGGTGGAAAAGCACGGCCAGGAGCTTCTGGAACTGGCAAAGACAAAGAATGTGGATTTTCTCTTCGAGGCCAGCTGCGGAGGCGGTATCCCCGTTATCAGGGCGCTTAACTGCGCTTATGTGGCAGATGAGATAGAGGAGATCTCAGGTATCCTGAACGGCACCACCAATTTTATCCTCACAAAAATGCTCAAGGAGGGTGCGGCCTATGCCGATGTCCTTAGGGAAGCTCAGGACATGGGTATAGCCGAGAGGAACCCCGAGGCTGACGTGGAGGGGCATGATCCCTGCCGTAAGATCGCCATTCTTTCATCAGTTGCCTATGGCAAAAACGTGAATTTCGAAAGCATATATACAGAGGGCATAACCGGTATTACCCCTTATGATATGGAGTTTGCAAAAAAGAGAGGCGGAGCCATTAAGCTCATCGCATCCTTCAGGGAAAAAGAGGGTAAGTACTATGCCATGGTGTCACCCTTCTTCGTGTCCGAGGATAATGCTCTTTGTGCCGTAAACGGCGCTTACAATGCTATATATATAAAGGGTAATGCGGTAGGATCCACCATGCTCTACGGCAGTGGAGCCGGCATGATGGAGACGGCGTCGGCAGTAGTGGCAGACGTGGTCAATGCAGCCAGAGGCACAGGTGAGACAAAGCGTGTGGTATGGCTTCCCGAGACACTTAAGATAGAAGGAATAGACGAAGACAGACGCAGCTTTATGGTCTGCGTTCAAAGTGACAAGGTGGCACAAGCAAAGGAAGCCTTCGGCGCGGCGGAAAGTGTGGAGCTCTCCGGCGGTGTGACAGGTCTTATCACAAAGGAAATGTCGGAAAAGGATTTCAAGGCTGCATCCGATAAGGTCGGAATCGTCAGCCGTATCAGGGTGAAATAATGAAATATGTGATCGTTTTAGGGGACGGAATGGCGGATGAGCCCATAGAGTCTCTGGGAGGAAAAACTCCTCTTGAATACGCAAAAACAGATATGATGGATGAACTGGCAGCCGTATCGGAGATAGGTATGCTGCACACCATCCCCGAGGGCATGAAACCCGGATCCGACACTGCCAATCTCTCGGTACTGGGCTACGATCCGAAGAAATACTATTCCGGCAGATCTCCTCTGGAGGCTCTCAGCATAGGAGTGCCCATGGAGACTGACGATATAGCTTTAAGGTGTAATATAGTTACCCTTACCGAGGAAGAAGGCATACCTTTTGAGGAGCGTACCATCACGGATCACAGCTCCGGAGAGATATCCACCGAGGACTGTACTGTACTGGTGGAGGCTCTTAAGGCCACTCCCGGATTTTTGAAGGAAGGATATGAGCTTTATCCTGGTACCAGTTATCGCCACTGTCTGATAATAAAGGGCGGTGAAGTTATGGATCTCTCCCAGCCTCATGATCATCTGGGCTGTAAGATAGGTGAGTTCCTCCCTGAGGATTCCGAGCTTCTTCGCATGATGAAGGAAAGCTATGAGATATTAAAGGATCATCCCATTAACATAGAGCGTAAAAAAGCGGGCCTTAATCCTGCAAACTGCTGCTGGTTCTGGGGCGCAGGCACCAAGCCGGCCCTGTCGTCTTTTGAAGACGCGTATCATAAAAAAGGAGTCATGATATCCGCAGTGGATCTGCTTAAAGGCATAGCCGTGGGCGCAGGAATGAAGGTCATAAAGGTGCCCGGAGCCAACGGAGGCCTGGATACCAACTATGAAGGCAAGGCTCAGGCTGCCGTGGACGCACTGACAAAGGACGTCTTCGAACTGGCCTATGTACATGTGGAAGCTCCGGATGAGATGGGTCACCAGGGCAGTGTGGAGAAAAAGGTAAAGTCCATAGAATGTCTGGATGCAAGGGTCATAAGGCCTGTGGTAGAGGGACTTAAGGAGGCCGGAGTGGACTTCAGGCTGGCCATTTTGCCGGATCATCCCACGCCCATCAGGATACGTACCCACAGTTCGGATCCCGTGCCCTTCATGATATATGATTCCACAAATGAAGGAAGCTTCGATCATAAATATAATGAGAAGGATGCAAAGGCGTCGGGACTGTATTTGGCTGAAGGTCCCATGCTCATGAAAAGACTATTGTCAACCTAAGTTCATTTGTCATCCTGAGTCCATTTGTCATCCTGAGCGTAGCGAAGGATCTTATAATAAACACAAGATTAACCTATATGAATAATATCAGGAGATAATAACATGTTAGTCGTAAAAAAATTCGGAGGCACCTCCGTGGCCAACAAGGAGCGTATCTTTAACGTGGCCCACAGGATAGAGGCAGCCTACAAAAACGGAGACGATGTGGTGGTCGTGCTTTCCGCCATGGGAAAGATGACGGATGTGCTCATCGATCAGGCGAAGGATATAAATCCCAATCCTTCAAAGAGAGAACTGGATATGCTTTTGGTTACCGGAGAGCAGACTTCGGTGGCTCTTATGTCCATGGCACTTTCTTTCCTGGGCATCCCCGCTGTATCACTGAATGCTTTCCAGGTGGCTATGCATACCACCAGTAATTACGGAAATGCCAGACTTAAGAGGATCGATTCCGAGCGTATCAGACATGAGCTGGATCAGAGAAAGGTAGTGGTCATCACCGGTTTCCAGGGCGTGAACAAGTATGATGACTTCACCACTTTGGGAAGAGGCGGTTCCGATACCACTGCAGTGGCCCTGGCAGCTGCCCTCCATGCGGATGCATGTGAGATCTATACTGATGTGGACGGCGTATATACTGCGGATCCCAGATTTGTACAGAATGCACGCAAGATGAAGGAGATCACCTATGATGAGATGCTGGAGCTGGCGTCTTTGGGTGCGGGAGTGCTTCATAACAGATCCGTGGAAATGGCAAAGAAATATAATGTGCAGCTGGTAGTCAGATCTTCATTGAACAATGAGGAAGGTACTGTAGTAAAGGAGAGAGTTAAAGTGGAAAGAATGTTGGTTAGCGGTGTTGCCGCAGATAAGAATGTTACAAGAGTATCGGTGATTGGTCTTCATAATACCCCCGGCGTGGCTTTCAGGCTTTTTGATATGCTGGCCAAGGCGAATATCAACGTGGACATGATCCTTCAGTCTACAGGCCGTGATGATAAGAAGGACATATCTTTTACCATCACTGAGGATGCCACTGCAGATGTTATGAAACTTCTGGAGGATAATGCCGGCAGGCTGGATTATGAGAAGCTGGATTATAACGATCATGTATCCAAGGTTTCGGTAGTGGGTGCCGGTATGAGATCAAATCCCGGTGTGGCTGCAAAGATGTTTGAGTGTATGTATAACTCAAATATAAACATCAACATGATATCCACCTCAGAGATAAGGGTTACGGTGCTCATTGATGAGAAGGATACCGAGAAGGCCCTGAATGCGGCTCACGATGCTTTCGGACTCGAGGAGTAAGACGCATCACAATATTGAATATGAAAAAAACCGTGCTCATTAAGGATGCACGGTTTTTTACGTGTTAAGCTTTTTATTGTTAAAAATGATCAACTGTCGTTCGAATGACCCATTAAGAATCTTTATACATCAGCCTCGAAGTTTGCCCCCGACAGTGACTGTGCGTCGATGGCTTTTTTCTCTTTATCGTAGGGAGAATCCTCTTTATATGCGATCTGGGTGTGGGTCACGCCGCCCTCCACGTAACTGCGTCCGCACTCGGGACAGATGGCGGTCTTAAGGGATACGCTGGCCTGGATGACCTTGGCCTTTGACTTTCCGCCGGATCTCATGCCCTCGGAGGCCGCTTTTTCATAGGCGTTATTCACATGCTCCTGCTCGTGAGCCCTGACCCTGGCGGCTGAGGCCTCGGGAGATATGTGGGAAGCGCTCTTAAAGGAGACCATCTCGTCGGAACCGTCCTGATATTTGCGCTCCTTACAGGTCTTACACTCTGCGGGAGATGATTTGCGTCCGGGATTGACTTTCCTGGATTCGCCGGGATTGAGATCGGCGCCTTCTGTTTTTCCTGCGCCGTCTACACCCTTTGCGGAAGATGTATCGGAACCTGTCAGATTAGACTCTTCGGCTATTATGGCCTTTCTGTGGGCTGCCCCTGTAGTGGAGGCTGCATCCTCACCCTGAGCCGCATCAGAACCTGAACCGGCCTTCACCAGCCAGTCATAGGGCATCGATATGAACTTATCTGCCGGGGAGGTCCCGGATATCGCGCCTATTCTCATGTCCCGATCCTCAAAAACTTGAAAAAAAGAGTTATTTGGTATATTGTAACATTGAAAAGATATTTTTTGCAAGAGAAGATTCATAAGTCGTTTTGAAGATTTATTATTCAGTTGTCATTCTGTAGGATCGATCTTTCAAATGTCATTCTGAGCGAAGCGACGCTGATCATATCATTAAGGTGAATCATTTTTAGAGGTGCATATTATGAAAATGACTGAAGTTTTATTTGACGATATCATAAATACAGCCCAGGACTGCGTCTTCTGGAAGGATAAGGATAGACGTTTTGTGGGAGTGAATCAGGCGTTCCTTGATTATTACGGCTTCGCATCCGTAGATGTTCTCATAGGAAAGACGGATGAGGACATGGGCTGGCATAACGACCCGGATCCTTTTATGCAGGATGAGCTGAGGGTACTGCAGGGAGAGAGCACGTACAAGGTTCACGGCAAATGTATAATAAAGGGGGAGGAGAGGGATATCATAGCATCCAAGCGCCCCATATATGACGGCAAAGAGATAGTGGGCCTGGTGGGCAGTTTTGTGGATGTGACGGAGGTCTTAAGACTCAAAGAGGGTCTGATATCTTCCCAGACTGTGTACACCGAGGAACAGCTTCGTAAATACCCCTATTTTGATAAGATCCTGGATGAGATACCCCTGCTTCAGCTGGTGGATCCACTTACCGGTGCTCTGTCCAGAGGTTATATGCTGGATTTTGTAAAATATCTGATAGCAAATGAGAAGCCCTTTACCTTTTCCATCATCGATCTGGATAATTTTAAATTCATAAACGACAGCCACGGACATGCCGCAGGTGATGCGGTGCTTATGGATGTGACGAAAGAGCTTGCCGCATACGTCAGGGACTACGGTCTGGTGGGACGCTTCGGCGGCGATGAGCTTTTGCTTCTCAATTTCAGGGATCAGGTCTATTTTGAAAAGAAGAACTTTTTCGAGGAACTGTTTAACTGTAATAAGGTCGTCAGGAAGATATTCAGATATGAGGACTGCAGTCTTTTTATCACGGCTACCGTGGGCTGCGCTACTTATCCGCTGGATGCGGAGAATTACACGGATCTGTTTACACTGATAGATAAAACCCTTTATCGCGGAAAGAGTAAGGGCAGGAACTGTTACATCATCTATACCGAAGAGAAGCATAAAGGTCTGGATATCAGAAAACTGGCCCGTCAAGGGCTGTATGCAGGCATGAAGATGATCACCGAGGAAGTGGATTCTGTCAGGGGATTTAGGAATCGTCTGAAAGCCGTGATGCCTTTTCTTAAGGATGAGCTTCAGATTCAGGATATGTATTATGTGGGCAAAAATAAGATAATGCGCGCCGTTTATGATGACCGGTTTTCAGAGGATGTATCCGATATTGAAAATGTGCTCGGTGACGATCTGTACTTTGACCACGTGGGCGAAAATATGAAGGTGACTGCTCCTATGCTCTATAAGGCTTTCAGTGATCATGTGATGCAGTCGGTGCTCATCACCAGGATCGGTTCTGAGGATGATACAAGGGGATATCTTATATGTGCAGGCACCAGAAGTCAGAGGATATGGCAGGAAAATGAGAGGGCCTTCCTTTATTTCCTCTCACGTTTGATGTATGACTCACTGAGGGCGGATGATGAAGAAATCCCTGATTAAAACAATTCTGATATTGGCCCTGGTGCTGCTTCTTAGCGGCTGTGGTTCTAATTATGCCCATAACTCAGTCAAGGGTCTGGGACAGCCCATTCAGAAAAAGGCATCGGGACAGATCAAACTGGAGCTTGATGATTATGAGTTCGTCATCAGCAAGCTGTACAGCTATGACATCACGGCGCTTGTGCTCAGTACCCACAATTATAACGGCTTTTCCGTGGATGATAAGCTCTCTCCCAGAGATTTTGCCCTGGGATGGGGTAAACTGGCCGAGATAAATGATCAGCATGATTTTCATTGGAGTCAGAGCGGCAGATGGTATCACTGGAAGATGGATTCCTGGGATGAGGCAAATGCCATAGGCGGTACACAGGTTGTGTCATATAATTCTGCGAATAATCATATCATCCCCGCTGATGAGACTGTACGTACTCTTATAAAGACCGTAAAGGTGGGAGAGTGCGTTCACATGAAAGGGTATCTGGTGAATATAGACGGAATGAAGTCCGATGGCAGGGATTTCCATTGGCATTCCAGTACCACGAGAGAGGATTCGGGAGGCGGCTCCTGCGAAGTCTTTTATGTGGAAAGCATAGAGTGGAAATGATGCCTGTGTTTTTGTCATCTTGAGGGCTGCGAAGCAACCGGAAGGATCTTGACAGACTTGGCATTTCAATAAAACAAAGGAAAGGAAAAAAACAATGATCAAAGTAGGAATTGCAGGTTACGGTAACTTAGGCAGAGGTGTGGAGGCTGCTCTTGCCAAAAATAAGGACATGGAGCTGGTGGGAATCTTTACCAGAAGAGATCCCGCGACTCTTACCCCCAAAACTCCCGGGGCAAAGGCTTATGCGCTTTCGGATATGGCTTCCTTTAAGGATAAGATGGATGTGGTCATCCTCTGCGGAGGCTCTGCTACGGATCTTCCCGTGATGACGCCTCAGATCGCAAAGGATTTCAATGTGATCGACAGCTTTGACACTCACGCAAATATCCCCACCCATTTCAAAAATGTGGATGAGGCAGCAAAAGCCGGCGGCAATACAGCCATTATATCAGTCGGCTGGGATCCCGGTATGTTTTCCATTTCAAGGCTTTACGGCAACGCCATTCTTACGGACGGAAAGGATTATACCTTCTGGGGCAGGGGCGTGAGCCAGGGACACTCTGATGCGGTAAGACGTATCGAGGGCGTGAAGGATGCCAGACAGTATACCATTCCCGTGCCCGAAGCAGTGGAAAAGGTGAGAAATGGCGAGAATCCCGAGCTTACTACCAGGGAAAAGCACACAAGGGAAGTTTTCGTGGTGGCAAAGGAAGGCGCCGATCAGGCTAAGATCGAGAAAGAGATAAAGGAGATGCCCAATTACTTCTCCGACTATGACACCACCGTGCATTTCATTTCACAGGAAGAACTGGACAGGGATCATAAGGGACTTCCCCATGGCGGCAGCGTCATAAGGACAGGAACTACCGGATTTGATTCTGAAAACAAGCATGTGATTGAGTATTCACTCAAGCTGGATTCCAATCCCGAGTTTACGGGATCGGTGCTGGTGGCTTATGCCAGGGCAGCCGTGCGTATGAATGAGGCCGGGCAGACCGGTTGTAAGACTGTGTTTGATGTGGCTCCTGCCATGCTCATGGATATGCCTTATGAGGAGATCATTGCACATCTGTTGTAAAACTGCAAAATTGGTCTTTGCCTGCGCGGGATATACTTTATGCAAGAGTCGGGTTAATGAGATTGTAAATTGTTGTTACTTAGCAGGCTGGTGATCTCAGACTCATTGAGAGCACGGTATGCTCCTTCCGGCAGGTTTTCATCGAGGGTGAGGCTGCCCATGGAGATGCGCTTTAAGTAAATCACTTTGTTTTTGCGGGAGGCGATCATGCGTTTTATCTGATGATATTTTCCTTCCGTGATGGTGACATGAGCTATATGGGGATCATTTTGATCGATCTTAAGGACGGTACTTTTTAATAGAGTGCCGTCTTTTAATGTGATTCCCCGGGAAAAAGCGGTGGCATCTTCATCGCACAGCGCCTCGGCAGTATGCACCAGATAAGTTTTTTCCACATGTTTTTTGGGAGATAAAAGCCGGTGTGACATTTCCCCGTCGTCGGTTAGGAGTAAAAGCCCCACAGTGTCTTTGTCGAGGCGCCCTACGGGGAAAAGGCCTTTTCGGATATCCGCAGGGAACAGATCCAGCACGGTTTTTTGTTCTGAATCTTCGGTGGCGGACAGTACCCCGGCAGGCTTATTGAGCATGTAATAATGATATTTTTGATAGTTTAACCGTTGGCCTTTATGGCATATCACATCTACTTCCGGGGTTATCTTATATCCCGGGTCTTTGCAGATGATATCATTGACAGTCACCTGTCCCTTTTTTATGTCTGCTTTTATCTGACTGCGGGTTAAGGGGGTGCAGTCGCTTAGATATTTGTCCAGTCGGATTTGCTTTTTCTGAATCATTAGGGTATTATACTTCTTATTACAAGCAGCTGTCAATTGATGGAATAAGGTGACGAAGAAGCTTTAGAGGACGGACGATATGGATGACAGAATCAGAGAATTGGAAAGCCAGATGGCGGCTTTAAAAAATGAGGCGCTTACTAACCGTCGTAAACTAAGGGAGCTTGAAAATGCCCAGATCACCCTGGATAACAGGATGCTGGCCATTGATAAAGAACTTAAGCAGGCAAAGACTGCAATGGCAAGGGGCGTGGTATTTAGCTCGCGCCCGGCAAGCGCACCTCAAAGTACACCGCAGATCAAAATGACTCCTGTGCTGGAGCCCTCGGTGATCATGAAACCCATAGACGCGCAAAATCCACAGGTCGCTTCGCCTGTTCAAAGTATGCAGCCCGCACAGCAGGGTGCTCCGTTACCTCAGAATATGCAGCCCGTGCAGCAGGGTGCGCCGGTATCTCAGAATATACAGCCCATGCAGCAGGGTGCGCCCCACATGGGAAATGCATACCGTGTAAATACGGGCGCTCCCGTAAAAAAGGAAAAGAAGGATATGGAGCGTACCATCGGACGGCAGATCATGGGTATCGCCGCTTCGATCCTTATTTTCATAGGTATCACTTTATTTGCAATGCTCATAATCCCCAATCTGACGGACAGCATAAAGATGGCCGCCATGTTTGTGTTCTCCTTTGCCCTTACGGCAGTGGGCATTACCATGATGGTGAGGAAAAAGGGCGGGGATTTCGGAGTGATCCTGGCTGCCTGCGGCATGGGATCGGTTTATATATCCTTATATGTCACGGCTGTGTATTTTAAATCCCTGGATGATATACCCTTGTACATCCTGCTCTTGCTGTGGATCATATTTATCTGTGTCCTGTCCAGATATGGTTCTTACCTGTTCCATTTGATCGGCGTCATAGGGATAGTAGTTTCGGTGTTTTTTTCATTCCATATCCTGGAAATCGGCGAACCTTCTAAGACCATATTCCTGACTGCATATTTCATCATAGGCTCCGTGGCTTTCCTGATATCAAGTAAGAGGGAGCTTAAGGCCTATCTGACGGATGCCATAGCCATTGTGTTCTCCTGTCTGAGCCTGACGATTTTCTTTGTGCTGGAAATGGGGTCAGATGAAAAGCCTGCAGGAGTACTTTTGCTTATTTTTGTCATAGCTTTCATTGTTTATTCAATGGCACTTAAATTTGATGAATATCCCATGGCTGCATCCATTTCTTCCATGTTTGCGAGCTTTGTATATCTGCTGCTGTGCTGCTATGTCATCGATGAAAACGGAACCCTGCCTTTGGCGAGCCTTGTCATGGTGGTGGCTGTCACGGCCTTCTACCGGTTCAAGGGTGAAGAGAGCGGCGGCAACTTTGCCGTCAAGGCCACATGGCTTTCCATATTTATGCTGACTCTGACCTTTGGCTGGTTAAACTGGGATCTGGTCTCTGAAAATATGGGTGTGGCGCCTGTGCTTCTGGCAGTGGTGCTTTACGGTTTCCTGGCGGAGGATGTCTATTATACCTTTTGCGGAATGGCTGTCTATTTCATTTATTGCTTTGGCTATGATATGGGGGGCACGAATGAAGGGAGAGCCTTCTGTCTGCTGGCCTTCACCCTGGCCTTTGCCTTTGTTCCTCACGTGCTCATGCATTTTAAGGATTGTGAATTCAGAAAGGCTAATAAGCTGGCATACTATCTGCTGGGGCTCTTATCTTTATTTGGAAGTTTCTTTTATTATTTTGATACCTTTGAAGATCAGGCAGATGACCTTTACTATATGCTCAGTGCCGGTGAAATGGCCGGGATCTCGGAAAGAGAAGCGGTGGCAGGGCTTTTCTGCTTTATCATCATAGCCGTTGCCAATGCTGTTTTGAGCAGGACTTCCTTTATCAGGCAGGAGGATGATGAGGAAGAGCTCGACATGGTTATGGCAGTGCCCATGTATATCATCAATGTGGTCCTGATGCTGGTGGGTATGACTCAAATGAATCTCATGAAGGAGGCACCCGGGTTTAAGTGGGCTTACCTTCTGGTCACTCTGGCGCTTTTGTTTGTGAATCTGGACAGGATAAAGGCTATTCGGAATCCATTTGCGGATGTTTATCTTGGATTCAGGTTTAACCTTTATATGCTGGCTCTGCTTTCGGCCTTTGATGCACAGAATTATACTTTTTCCACCTGCTGCTTTGCACTGGCCCTTGTGGGCATCATCATCGGTTTCTTTATCAAAAAGAAGGCCATGCGTATATATTTCCTGGCGGTTACCCTGATAAGTGTCGTAAAATTGGTGATGTACGATATCAGCTATGACAACAGTGCCATGAGAGCCATGAGCTTTATCATAAGCGGCGTTTTGTGTCTGATCATAAGCTTTGTATATACGAAGGCGGATAAGAAACTGGGAGAGGCGTCAGAACCGAAAGCATCTGTACAGCCGATGCCCCAGCCGGTACAACAGCCGATGCCCCAGCCGGTACAACAGCCGATGCAGCAACCGGTACAACAGCCAATACAGCAGCCGGTACAACAACCAATACAGCAACCGGTACAACAGCCAATACAGCAGCCGGTACAACAGCCGGTACAGAACCCGGAGCAACAGATACAGACTAAGTCGGAGCAGAAAAATGAAGAGTAGAAATTACATCAAATATATCCTGCCTGTTTTATTCCTGGTGGCGCTGGTCATACTTATCCTGTTTTCAGGCGGGATCATAGGTCCCCTGTCCCGGCCGGGGAAGAGTGTCAGAGCCGATTTTTTGGATGTGGGAAAGGGCGATTGTATCCTGATCCGCACGGATTCATATACCATGATGATAGATACGGGATATAAGGATACCTTTGATAAGGTGGATGCCTTTCTTAAAAAAGAAAAAATAGACAGGATCGATACCCTTGTGATCACACATTTTGACAAGGATCATGCGGGAGGCGCAGCTTCGCTTTTATCGAAGTATGATGTGGGAGAGATCTATTCACCTGACTTTGAGAGCGTAAAGGATACCTATGACGCATACAGGGCAGCTGTCAATTCCTCCGGGATCCCGGAATACAGGATGCAGCCGGGAGAGGGCCTGGGCTTCGAAAAGGACGGCCTGGATTTTGTCCTGGAGGCTCCTCAGATCGTATATGTTCCGGATGAGAAAAATGATAATGACATGTCTTTGATGCTCAGGATGGATAACAAAAATGAGAGCTGGCTGTTTTTGGGTGATATAGAAAAGCCCGGCATAAAATATTTTCTGAATGATTCTGCCTTGTGTCAAATGGATTACGGGCATAGTTATACTCTCGTAAAAATGCCCCGCCATGGTGGTGTGGAAGATAATACAGATAAACTGCTGGATCATGTGCAAAGGTTTTCGCAGGGTAGTGTCCTGGCCGTCATCACGGATTCTGTGGCTGATAAAGCCGATGGTGAAGTGATCGATGAACTGAAGTCGCACCGGTTTGATTATCTTTCATCATCCGAAGACGGGGATATAAGTGTTAAAGGAAACGGAACGGGAGAACTTAAGATTCTAAAGGCTTCGTCTTTGGAATGATAATGGTCAGGGTAATGTCATGCCAAAGGGTAGTATTATGAAAAATCTGGATATAGTGATAACCATGGGTGGCCTGGGCAAGCGCTTTTTGGATGCGGGCTATAAGGTCCCCAAATATATGATAGAGGCAAAGGGAAAGACTCTTTTTGAATGGTCCATGATCAGCCTTGAGGGCTATAGGGCTGTGGCCGATAAATATATTTTCATTGCCATGAGAAATGAGGATGCGGATGTGGAGGCTTTTGTGAAAGAGCGCTGTGACAGACTCGGGATTGAAAACTATCACATCATTCTTCTTGAGTATCTGACGGACGGGCAGGCTACCACGGCGATGCTGGCGTCCAAATACTGGAATGAGGATCACGCCCTGCTTATTTATAACATAGACACCTATGTGGAGCCGGGCTGCATGAACTCAGGTCAGCTTAAGGGTGACGGCTTCATTCCCTGCTTTAAGGCTCCCGGAGATCACTGGAGCTTTGTGCGCCTTGATGAAAACGGCAGAGCAGTGGAAATAAAAGAAAAGGAGAGGATATCCGACCACTGCACTCTTGGCGCTTATTATTTCAAAAGCTGCGGTCTGTACAGGCAGCTGTATGAAGAATATTACAGTGATGATTCCAATCTGGTGCGAGGAGAGAAATATGTGGCCCCCCTTTATGATCATCTGCTGACAATAGGCGGGGATATTTACATTTGCGACGTGGATCCGGATAAGGTACATGTGCTGGGAACCCCTTATGAATTGGATCAATTCCTTAACGAAGCATAAATCCCTTGGAGCTTTCGCTCTGTTAAGGTCACTGTTTCGCAGTGCTTTTAGCCGGACTCCTATATTCCTACAGCTAAAACCGTGGCATACAGTCATCGTGCAGAAAACAGTAAATTATAACGTGTGTTTACAAAATGTTCATAAAAAGTTATGTAAATGTTTATTAAATGCTAATTCCCACGTCATTTTTGTTATGTATACTTCATTTCAGAGTTAAGAAATTTGACTTAGACGAGGCTGGCCAGCACGTTGACGAAATCAGTGTTTCGGTAGTTCATTATAACTACGCCATGATATAAAACTTTTTCATAATGCCGGAGTCCGGGAGGATTTCCGGCATCCTCCCTTTTTGGGGTATTTATGATCAAAAAGGCCTTCCGTTTTGATGACGGAAGGCCTTTATTAATACCGATAATTCTTTTGTTATCCTGCTGCCTCAGATCACCTTCATGCCGCCGTATTTGCGGATGCTGTATATCTTGCATGAGCCCTCTCCGAATATCTCATCCATCTTTTTTCTGTATTCATTCACTTTTCCGCTTTTCAGGATGGCCTGAATGGTGCCGGCAAAACCGCCGCCATGGATCCTGGCCGCACCGTCGTCCCCTATGATCATGTCGCTTATCATAAGTGCGACAGAGGTGTTCTGGTGAGCGGGATCCTTTGGAGTATATACATTTTGCAGGTATTTAAATGATGAGCCGGCAGACTGTCTGAAGGCTGTTAAAAATCCTTCCATATCCCCTTCGGACAGCGCTTTTATCTCCTGATCGACTCTTTTGTTCTCCTCATAGTAATGCAGTGCGCGCAGCAGAGCGCGATCTCCCGCTTTGTTTCTGATCTTTCCAATGTTGGCCATGATCACTTCTTCATCCACTTCACAGAGGAGACTGGCGTTAAATACGGCCGCCACTGCCTTCATTTCGGAGGGGATGGCTGCATAGTCGGGAGTGAGATCCGCATGAGAACCCTTTGTGTCTGTAATGCACAGGCTGTAACCGTACTTTGACAGGTCGCAGTCTATGGATTTAGTGATGACGTCATCGGGATCCCTGAAATTGATGAAGCACATGCTGCCCATGGATGATGCCATCTGATCCATGAGGCCGCAGGGCTTGCCGAAATATTTATTTTCTGCGAACTGGCCTGTGACGGCGATCTCCTGAGGCGTGATCTTCATGTCATTATAAAGACCGGAAATTATGGTTCCGATGAGATTTTCAAAGGCTGCGGAGGATGAAAGTCCTGAGCCCTGCAGCACGTCGCTGGTGATGTATGCGTCAAAGGAGCCGATGGTGTATCCCGACATTTTGAGTTTGTACAGCACTCCTTTAATAAGGGAGGCAGTGGTACCTTCCTCTGACTGTATTTTTCCTGTGTCACGTGAGTCGATGGTGATCATGTCATATCCCTGCGACAGTACTTGGACACTGTGATCGTCGGATCCCGGAGCCACTATGGCGATGGCGTCATCCGTGATGGCTGCCGCCAGGACTTTTCCGTTCTGATGGTCGGTGTGATTACCGCCTATCTCTGTCCTTCCGGGAGCTGAGAAAATGGATATTTCGGTATCCTCATCCCTTTCATATATCTTTAAAAAAGAATCAATTGCTTTTATATATCTGTCCTTTTGATAATCAAGGGAACCACTGTCGGGATAGATGTCCAGCAGTAATGAGTCCAGGCTGTTGTCCGAAATGCTTTTTTTGATCTGTGATGCTTTCTTCATTTTTTCTCCTTTTTATTGTGGTGATTTGCGCTGCTTTAATGTTGTGTCGTTTTTGTTTTATGTTTTTGTGATCATATTTTTGTTTTGTCTTTGAACAACGGGAAATGTCCGTTTATTCTGGTTTTATGATGCTGTTTTTTATTATCTATCACATGATCTCCGTTTTTGTTGCGCAATAACGGTAAATCGAGTGGAATTTCGATGTTGACATATCGATAATCGTGATGTTACCATGTATGCAACCGGTTGCGTATATGGTAGCACTTTATATCGTGATTGTAAAGACGCAATCGAACCGTTATCTTTGAAAAGGCTTGCCGATGACGAAAGGCATCTAAAGGTGTAATGCCGAAATCCGGCAGGCAGATAAGGCGCTAAGCCGCCTTGCAAAGATCATGTAAAGAAAAATATGAAAATGGCATCAGGATGACCTCATCTGCTTTGCAGATGCCACCTCATGCCAAAACGGGAGAGCATGAATTATGGATAACAATACGATCACAATTCAGGATGTGGCAGACGCACTGGGCATATCTAAGACTACGGTATCCAGAGCCATATCGGGTAAAGGCAGGATAGGTGAAGCTACCAGAAAAAAGGTCCTTGATTACATAGAGGAGCATAATTACAGACCCAGTCCTCTGGCCAAGGGACTGGCTCAGTCCCGTATCTACAATATCGGCTGGGTCATCCCCGGGGATTCCGGTTCAAGAGCTCTGCCCTTTTTCCAGAGGTGCATGTCCGGAGTGCTGGATGTGGCGGCTGCGGCGGATTATGATCTGCTCATATCCATGACTTACGAGGGTAATATATCCCATTTGAAAAGAGTAGTGGATAACCGTAAGCTGGACGGCCTGATCCTGGCCCGCACCATGACTGATGATGAGTGTATAAGGTATCTGTCCGGGACCGGACTTCCCTTTGTGGTGATAGGCAGCACTGACGAAAAAGGCGTGATCCAGGTGGATAACGATCATGTCAAGGCCTGTGCGGAACTCACGTCAATTCTGCTCATGAAGGGCGTGGGTAAGCTGGCTCTCATAGGTTGCGGAGACGGCATGGTTGTCACAAAGAGCAGGGAAGAGGGCTTTCGCAAGGCCTTTGAGTTACAGAATAAAAAAGTGGATGAGGATCTGGTGTTCATAACGGGCAGCGAGATCCTGGATATAGAAGTGGCAGTGGAAGACGCCCTGATAAAGGGGGCGGAGTGTATGGTATGTATGGATGACTTTATCTGTACCACTGCCCTGGCTAAGTTTAAAAGAGATGGTGTCAAAGTGCCAGAGGATGTAATGATCGCATCCTTTTACAACAGTCCTCTGCTGGAAAATAATCAGCCGGCCATCACTACACTTCGTTATGATCCCAGGGGACTGGGGATCATGGCATGTCAGAATCTGTTTAAGTGCATTGACGGTGAATGCGTACCGGAGAAGAGTATGCTGGGTTATGAGGTCCTGCTCAAGGAATCCACCCAGATACTTTGATCTGTCTTTTAGTGATTTGAGATAAAACCCCAAAACGATTTTTGTAAAAAAAGTAGAAAAAGCTGTTACGGTAAAAAAACAGTTTGCAAATTGACGGTGAGGTGTAGTATTTTTAAATTGAACAATCGGTTGCGCAGACTGTGAGATCTTTGAAATCATATGAGATTATCGAGATCATCGAGGTCATGTGAATTCTTTTAAATCATTCATCTTGCAATAAAGGATAGTAAAAAGGAGAAGGAAATGAAAAGATCAAATCTGAAACAGAGGTTCAAGCGAAGTCTGGCGACATTATTGTCGACAGCCATGGTTGTGACGAGCTTTGTCGTGCCTGCACCTGTAATGGCGGATGAAGCCGGGGAAGCGGTGCTCGGCGATCAGGAGAATTATATTAATTATATCTCTGACGGTGAGTTTGAAGACGGTGTGGATGGCTGGACGGTCAGCGGTAATGGCGCAGTCTTCAACGAATGGTCGCCCTGGTCCAAAGAATGGGGGTATTCAGGCTCTTATTCCATGGCTTTGACCACCGTAAACGGAGCATCAGGAGTGCAGGCTGTATATACGGATGTGGATTCACTTCCCGCCGGAACCTATGAGATGTCGGCATATGTGTACAGCTGGCAGAAAGAATATGACATAGATCTGTTCGCGGCTTCTTCAATTGATGAATATGAATTTACGGAGGCGGTAGATTCAAATACACCGGATACCTTCACCAGGATAACCAAGACATTTGAGGTGGAGAATGATATAACCGGGGGTGTGGCAGGAATAGCCTTCAATACTGACAGTGCAGACGGAAATGATGTGTATGTGGACAGCGTGACTTTGTACAGGATAGTGGAAAACGATATCCTGAATGAAGAATTCACGGATGGCGTGGGTAACTGGAGCGTCAAGGATGAAGACGGTGTAACCTGGGGCGCTATAGAGACAGACGGCTGGGGGCATGATGACGGCGCTTCCGTAAAGGCATGGCATCAGGGAAAAACAGGCACGGCTATGATCTATAATACCGTTGATTTTGTTCCCGCAGGTGAATACGATCTGGATGCTTATGTATATGACTGGTCTACGGGTTTTGATGTGGACGTGGCACTGGTATCTTCCCTTGACGGTTATGAATTCGAGTCGGTGGGAAGTGTTGAAACCGGTGGCGGTGCTTTTCAGAAGTTTACAAGACATTTAACAGTAGATGAAGATATGGAGGATGCCATCGTACTTGTGGCGATCAATTCCACGGAAGAAACCACAGGCTATAATGATTCAACCGGCGGCGTCCAGTTTGACGGTATCAGACTGTATTCAACAGGTTATGAGACTGAGGGCGAGGCAGAAGGCGCGACTCTGACACAGCTCAGAGCTCTGTATGCAGAAGTCTCGGATATGAATCCCGAGGACTACACGGAAGATTCATGGTCGGGAGTGGCTTCATTGCTTAATGAGATATCCTCCATACTTGCTGATTATACAGCTGTGGGCGAAGAGGAGGCCGAGACCACGACTTCGAATACCATAGCCGGTGCATACAATGTGTTGAATGAGGCGGTACTTGCACTTGTTAAAAGGCCCAAGACCATAAATGTATATTATTATTCGGAGAGTACCGATCTGTCCGATCTGGTAGTAAAGCGCTGGAACGGCATATCTTCTTATGTGGATGATGACATAGCCATCGATGCAGTCGGTGATGAGCATCCCGGCTGGTATACATTTGCAATGACCATAGCTGATGGTATAGAAAAGGCCACCGGCGGTTTTGATATCTGTAAATCCGACTGGAGCGGCAAGGCCGGCGACATATCAGGCACTGTTTATAAAACTGTCATCGTGGATTCGGCCAACGGAAATTCCTTTTATGTCAAAAACGGAAAAATATATGAGTCATACGAGGATGCCGAGAGGGTGACGCTTTATATGTTAAGAGAACTCGTGGCTACCTGCAGCGACGTAGCAGAGGCTGAATACACACAGGAGAGTTTCGGTGAATTCAAGACTGCGTTTGAAAACGCACAGAAACTTATTGATGGAGCTGATTATAAGGAGCTTGATGATGATACGGCAAAAGAGACCACAGGAGATGATATTTCTGCCGGCTATGAAGCGTTGTCCGCAAGCTATGAAGCCCTTGAGAAGCTCTTTAGCGCAGACCGCACAGTCACTGTACATCTTTATTCGGAGAATGATGCTGCCGGATTATATGTGATGGCATATGAGGGAATTGCAGATTATATGAGGTCGAATGCACCTCTGGTGGCCGACGGCGAGGAGCATCCCGGCTGGTATGGTTTTTCTCTTTCCTTAAATGACGGCATCAAGGAAGTGGATGATGAAAGCGGCGTATGGTACGGCTTTAAGATCTGTGATCAGAGCTGGTCGAATGTGGCGGCCACCTTTGAGAAGTCAAATAATGAGGATGTGTATAAGGCTCTGGTCATAAACTCCGAAGACGGTGATGAGCTGTTTGTTAAGGATGGAGCGGTTTATGCATCTTATGAGGATGCCGAGACGGTTTCGCTGTCCATGCTCCGTGAACTGGTGGCAACGGTCAGCGGTTATGAAGCATCTTCTTATACAGAGGGCAGCTTCGCCGAATTCAGCGCTGCTCTGGTATCAGCTAATGAAATCCTTTCAAAAGACGATTACAAGGGTGTTTCGGATGACGATGCCGAGGGCGTGACAGGCGATGACATAAAGGAAGCCTACAATTTGCTTAAAGCCTGTGTGGAGCATCTGGAAAAGCTCTTTAGCGCAGATAAGACCGTGCAGGTTTATCTTTATTCCCAGGAAGATCTGTCAGGACTTTTGGTCATGGCCTGGGAAAGCATACGCGACTATATTAAGGCAGATTCCGTCGTTACGGCAGTGGGGGATGAGCATCCCGACTGGTATGCCTTCACTTTGGAAATGGAAGATGAGATCGCATCGGTTGTAGAGGGAAATGAACAGTGGCCCGGATTTGAGCTGGCAAGCTCCGACTGGTCGGTTGAAAAGGATAAGTTCGGCGAGGGCAATTACTATGATCTGTACAAGGCCATGGTAATAGATTCCAAGGATGGGGATACCCTTTATATCAAAAACGGTGCTCTTTATGATTCTTTTGAGGCAGCTGAGCTGACTACGCTTCTGATGCTCCGTGAACTGGTGGCGTCAGTGGAGGATTATGAGGCTTCATCCTATACACAGGACAGCTTTGATGTATTTGCCAAAGCGCTGGTATCCGCCAATGAGATCCTTTCATCAGGCGATTACAAGGATGCTACTGATGATGAAGCTGCCGAGATCGAGGGAGATGATATAAAGGCTGCTTATGAAGGACTCAAGAGTGCCATAGATAATCTGGTAAGGCTCTTTAAAGCGGACAAGACAGTAAGGGTATTCTATTATTCAGACACAGACTGGTCCGGACTTTATGTAAAGACCTGGGCTGATATCAGGGACTTCATGCAGGATGAAACGCCTGTCAGCGCCGTGGCGGATCATCCGGGCTGGTATACCTTTGAACTGATCATGGATGATGAGATCGAGAATGTTACGGATGAGGGTGATAAGTGGCCCGGATTCGAGATCAATTCAAAGGATTGGGATAATAGCGTGATGACTATAGCAAGGGGAGCGACTTATGATATCTATAAGGCTCTGGTCATCACATCAAAGGACGGCGATGAATTCTACGTAAAGGATGATAAGATATACAGCTC
>JAFRWW010000029.1 GCA_017441585.1 Lachnospiraceae bacterium | reverse complement strand
GGTTTCTCCTTTTGATTGGTTTGTTACATCCGGCAAGATGCATTCCAATCTTAACGGAGGAACCTTTTTTATGCAACTATCAACGTACTATGCCGCTGGGTAAGCGGCAGATGTATCACATAGAAAAAATGATTGACCCATTAAAAATACACACCCAGAAAACTTCCACCATGTGTCACTCGTATAACCGCAGTTAAAAGTTCCATCCATCCAAAAGGACAAATGACATATAACAAAGATGTAAAAACTATAACATAAATTTTTCCGAACATATCCATGGCAAAAAATCCTGCATATTGTATCATGGAACGATCAGGAAAAACAAGCATTTTTCGATACTGATCCTATGTCCGGTCGGACAGAGTTTCATTCATGCTCCCGGTGCGATATCCAAGAAGATCCAGCGCCACATAGGAGAACCCGAATCCTCTGAACGCCTCATATATCTTTGCCCTTATCTTTTCATCCATAAATCTGTCAAACTCCGACGGATCGATCTCTATCCTGGCCACATTCCCATGAATGCGCACCCTTAACTGATGAAAGCCCATATCCAAAAGAAACTGCTCAGCCTTATCCACCATATTAAGTTTCCCTTCCGTAATTTCTTCACCATAGGGAAATCTGCTGGATAAACATGCAAAGGACTGTTTATCCCAGGTGGGCAATCCCAGATACTTTGAAAGTATCCTTATCTCTTCCTTCGTAAATCCGATATCTCTCAAGGGACTCTTTACTCCAAGTTCCTCCACAGCCTTAAGCCCCGGTCTGTAATCACCGTTATCGTCAAGATTTGACCCTTCAGCTATCGCGTTCATACCTGCATTTTTCGATATCTCACCCATCTTTTCAAAGAGTTCCCGCTTACACAGATAACAGCGGTTCTTTGGATTTTTTGAAAAGCCCTCGATCTTAAGTTCCTCGGATTCGACGATAACCTGACGGATCCCGTGTTTTTCACAAAACGCCTTCGTTTCCTCAAGTTCTCTTTTAGGAAAGGAACAGGATGATGCCGTCATGGCCAACACCTTATCTCCCAGGGCTTCCTTTGCCGCATATAAAAGAAAGGTCGAATCAACGCCGCTTTAAAAAGCCACCGTTACACTTCCAAGAGCGTTAAGATAAGCCTTCAAATCCTCATATTTTTTCAGCAAACTTTCATCAGGTCTGTCAATTTCAGTCATAGTTATACCTCATCAACAGATTCTTCGTCACTTCGTTCCTCAGAATGACATTGCCAAATGTCATCCTCAGGCTTCAGCCGAAGGATCTTTTTTTTATCACTTTGATCGCATTCCCCCAATATTCCTGCGAAACAAAAGCCTGTCCAGAAAA
Source organism: Lachnospiraceae bacterium (assembly GCA_017441585.1). Classification (GTDB taxonomy): domain Bacteria; phylum Bacillota; class Clostridia; order Lachnospirales; family Lachnospiraceae; genus UBA1753. Next base: position 12,630 of record JAFRWW010000029.1, on the reverse strand, counting down.
TACAATCCACAGGTAAGCGACCATATCACAGCAAAGTTAACGAAAAATGAAAGGGGGAACTTAACCCTCTGACCGATGGTGAACCCGATCAGTCCTCCGTTAAAGCATTGGACAAGATACAGTACCAGCGCCATATTCCCCACATGTTTTAAAAAGCCGTAAAGCTTCACCCGCTTATCAGCGAAAGCCTTAAATCCATCCTCCGTCACCACAAAAGCAGACACCAGAAAAATACAAAGCAGCATGGCAAACACCAAGGAAACACGCCCCGGGAAATATCTTTTTGCCACTATGTAGGCAAGCGTCATGGCGATAGCGCTGATCCAGTATGAAATATGAAATTTCAGCATTCCTGCCCCCGATTTCATATCGGGGAAGCCTGTCGCGGCTTTGAGCGACTTCAAAACTTCTCCGTCAGGAGAAGTTTTATTATAGCTGCCGGCCAAGCAAAATCCCGCATACATGGCAAAAAAACCGGTGAGATAATGACACTCCAGCGTCCCCGACCTTTGCAGTGCCAGTGCCAGAAGAAAAATGGAAACCGCAAGCATATACGGCGGTCTGACCAGCTTGCCCAACACAAAAAGAACGGGATAAAAGGCAAGTATTCCCGTCACAAACCAGTATAACGTCGGATACACAAACACTGCAAAAACCTGGGCCTTGTCGGAAAATCCATAAAAACCGGAAAAACCTGAAAGGACATATGCCAGGATCAGCAGAGGAAGGATACGGTAAAGTCTCTTTCCATACCAGGGCAAAAAATCTTTAAAGGGCGCTGCCATAACCGAACGGTACAAAGTGAATCCGCTTATCATGAAAAAGAGATTATTCCCGATGTCCTCACCAAAGAGTGTGATAAACTTCCACTCTCCCGGGAGAAATGTATTGCAGTGGTATAAGAATATCATGACACAGGCCAGCGCCCGCAGCAGATCTATCGATACAAAATTCACTCTCTAAACTCCCAACTCATTTTGCCCCCGATTTCATATCCGGGGAGGCTGTCGCAGCATTGAGCGACTTCAAAGCTTCTCGATCTCACATTCCGTCAGTCTTCTGTATTCGCCTCTCTTAAGGCTGCCAAGACATATGTTCATCACCCTTATCCTGTTAAGGCTCACCACCTTGTAGCCCAGAGCCTGACACATCCTGCGTATCTGCCGGTTTTTCCCTTCCGTCAAAATTATGGAAAAGCTTCTGCTACCAAGCTTTTTAACCTGACACTTTCTGGTCTCATAGATACTTCCGTCTTCAAAGGATATATTCACGCCCCTTGACATGGCATCTACAAACTCTGATGTGACAGGCTTATCCACCGTCACCTCATATTCCTTTTCATGATGATGGGACGCCCTCATGATATGATCCGAAAGATCACCGTCATTGGTCAAAAGCAGCAGCCCTGTGGACTCCTTATCCAGCCTCCCTATGGGAAATACTCTTTCACCATAATTAACGGCATCCGTGACAGTAATGTCATCCTTGCCCTGAGCCCTGTCGGAACACACCACGCCTGCGGGCTTATTGTAGGCCAGCACCACTCTGTCCCTGGGCTTTAGCACCGTACCGTCCAGAGTCACCACATTTTCATCTCTGACTTCATCGCCCTTTACGGCGACACGCCCGTCAATAATAACCCTGCCTTCATCTATCAGGCGGTCAGCACCGCGCCTTGATGAAACTCCGCATGCTGCCAGATACTTGTTGATCCTCATATCCACATACCGTAATCTATCTCACCCAGATCATAGGGCGTTATCTGATATACGTAATAATTCAGCCAGTTGCTGTACAGGTTATTAGAGTGTGACCGCCACTGAAGATAGGGCTTTTTCGTGGGATCGTCATCCGGGAAATAATTCACGGGGATGATAGGATTTATCCCCTTCTTAAGGTCCCTCTCATACTCCTGCCTGAGCGTATATCTGTCATACTCCGAATGTCCCAGCACAAATATCTGCCTGCCCTCGTCAGCCATGCAAAGATAAATCCCGGCCTCCTCGGATCTTGCCAGTACAGTGAGCCTGTCATCCGCATCAATAGCCGCATCATCTGTAGCCGTATTTCTGGAATGGGGTGCCAGGAATATATCATCAAAGCCCCTTACCAGAGGTATCTTCCTGTTCATCACACGATGAGAATAAATACCCGAAAGTTTCTGTGGAAGAACAATCTTCTTTATCCCGAAGTGATGATAAAGCCCTGCCTGGGCTCCCCAGCAGATATGAAAGGTAGAAGTCACGTTTCTTTTTGACCAGTCCATTATCTCACACAGCTCATCCCAGTAATCCACCTCTTCAAAATCCATAAGTTCTACAGGTGCGCCGGTTATGATCAGGCCGTCAAATTTATTCTCTCGTATATCATAATACGTCATATAGAACCGGTTGAGATGACTGGCCGGAGTATTCTTTGACACATGGCTCTTCACCGTCAAAAATGTGACGTCGATCTGCAAGGGAGTATTGGACAATGCCCGAAGTAGCTGCAGTTCGGTATCCTCCTTAAGGGGCATCAGATTAAGGATCGCTATCTTAAGCGGTCTTATGTCCTGATGAGCCGAACGGTACTCATCCATCACAAATATGTTTTCATTTTCAAGAATACTTCTGGCGGGCAAATCCCTCTGTGTTTTAATTGGCATTTTATGTAAACCTTTCTCTGAATTCTTCTTCCGAAATTATGGGTATGTTTAGCTGCTTGGCGGTCTTATTCTTCGATGAATTTGATGTGGTATCGTTGTTGATGAGGAAGTCCGTCTTCGCCGTGACAGAGCCCGTCACTTTGCCCCCCATCGACTCTATATAGGCCTTTAATTCATTTCTGTTGGCGTAGGTGTTAAGCGATCCCGTCACCACAAAGGTAAGTCCCGATATGGCAGTATCGGTGGCTATCGCAGCTTCACTTGCCAGCCTTAATTCGTTAAGAACGCGCCTTATCATATCAAGGCGTCCTTCGTCCGAAAAGAAGCTGACGATGTCTGCCGCCATCACGTCACCCACCTTATCTATGGCTTTAAGTTCTTCCTCATCTGCTGCCACCAGCGCTTCAAAATCACCGTCAAAATGTCTGCTTATATTTTTTGCATTGGTAACGCCTATTCCCGGAATGCCTATGGCGCAAAGGAAACGGGAAAGCTGGGTATCCCTGGACTTTTCCACAGCATCCAGAAGTTTCTTCATTGACTTTTCGCCAAAGCCCTCCATCTGCTTTATCTCATCCGCATGCCTTTCAAGATGATACAGATCGTCAAACTCCCTTATAAAGCCCCTTGCGATGAATTTTTCCAAAGTCTGCTCGGAAAGTCCCTCTATGTTCATGGCCTCCTTTGAACAATATAGTTCAAAGGATTTGATCTGCTTTGCCGGGCACGCCGGATTCGTACACACCAGAGTCTTTGTATCATTCTCGGATACGATCTTTGTGTCCGCTCCGCAGGCAGGGCACTTATCCGGAATGGGCAGATTCCCTGAAAGAGTCAGATTGGCTGCGATCTGGGGGATTATCATATTGGCTTTATAGACGCTTATCTCATCCCCTATTCCAAGCTTAAGTTCCTCCACTATGCTTATGTTATGCACGGAAGCTCTGGTCACCGTAGTGCCTTCCAGCTCCACAGGATCAAATACGGCTACAGGATTTATAAGGCCGGTGCGGCTGGGGCTCCACTCCACGTACTTTAGATGCGTAAGGGCTGTCTCATCCTGCCACTTAAAGGCCATGGCGTTTTTGGGTGCCTTGGCAGTCCGCCCCAGAGATACCCCGTATGCGATGTCATCATATAGAAGCACCAGTCCGTCGCTGGGATAGGGATTCGCTTCTATCCGCCTTGAAAAGTCTGCGATATCATCCTCTATGTGACCTTCATCGGTGACTTTGTATTCCACCACGTCAAAGCCCTGGTCCTTAAGGAATATATATTTGTTTTCATTTGAGTTTTTAAAATCGAACTCCACGCTCTCATCCTTCGCACTCACCAGGGCAAAAGCGATAAACCTGACCTTCCTGCTTTTCGTCACCGAAGGGTCAAGCTGTCTCACCGAACCTGAACACAGGTTCCTGGGATTCTTATATTTCTGGGTATCATCCTCTATGAGAGCATTGATGGATTCAAAATCCGCATAAGATATGACAGCCTCGCCTCTAAGGACCAGCTCGCCCTTATATGCAATTCGATGGGGTACATTGACAAAAGTCAATGCGTTTTGAGTGATGACCTCCCCGGTGGTGCCGTCTCCTCTGGTGAGAGCCTCCTTAAGCTCTCCGCCCTCATAGGTGAGGACCACGGTCAGTCCGTCCAGCTTCCATGATAAAAGGCCCCTTTGAGAGCCAAGCCATGAACGCAGTTCTCCCCTGTCCTTAGTCTTTGCCAGGGAAAGCATGGGTGAGGGGTGATCCTTTTTGGGAAGAGATGACGCCACTTCATATCCCACCTTTACCGTGGGAGAGCCCGAGAGGACCACGCCGGTCTCTTTTTCCAGCGCATCCAGCTCATCATAAAAAGCATCATACTCAAAATTTGACATGATCTCGCCGTCGCCCTGATAATAGGCGGCGGCAGCTTTATCAAGAATGGGGATGAGTTCTTTCATCCGCCTGATCTTTACACTATTATCTTCCATAAGATTCTTCGCTCCGCTCAGAATGACAACTGGTTACATCAAGGCGCCTCCTGAGGCTGCTCGGGAGTAGGCTGAGGCTGCTCGGGAGTAGGCTGCGGCTGCACGAGATTCGGATCCTGCTGCTGCAAAAGTCCCAGTGCTGCCAGTCCCGTGAGATTACGCCTTATGGTAGCCGGCTCTCCCTTGTAAGTGGTGGTATGAAGATATTCCTCATCGATCACCTCTCCGTCCTTTTCAAGCACCAGATAGGTAGCCCACTTACTGCCGTTCTTTGCGCCCTTTACTATATCCTCAAAACCGGGGATCACCGTGGGATCCTCCACATAATTCGGCGCCGGGGGATCTGTGTCTGCTATCTTCTCAGACCTTAAATGTCTGGTCACGCCTTCCTCCAGCTGGGGTATGCCGTATATATCCACAGTCACTGTCCTGTCCACAAATGAAGTCAGGATACCGATAGGCGCCTGGGTGTTATTCGTAAAGACAAAGTCGGGCTTCGCGTAGCTCACCGTAGCGTCCTCACCGGGAGTCACATACGAGGGCTCGTAGGTGTGTCCCGTCCGCTCATCCACCTGGAGATTGGCCGCTATGACAGCATTATAGATGGTACTTGACAGCTGACACACGCCGCCCCCCAGTTCCATTACATGCTCGCCGTTGGCATAGGCTCCGGCCTCTTTATAGCCCTTTTCCGCGGTTCTTTTACCCAGAGTCTCATTATACGAAAACTTTGCCCCGGGCTGTATTATAATCCCGTCCACAGCCTTGCAGGCCAGATCCACGTTATTGTTTCTGTTGCTGTTGTTGGTGGTATGGGTCACGTATGTCGCGATCTTTTTAAAATCTGAAGCCCTGAAGGACACATCCGAATCGATAGTAGTCGCCTCTATGGAGGCGGTATAATCACCTTCCATAAGAGCCTTTGCCACATCAGATGTGAGCTGGTCCTTATTTATGGTCTTATCCGCATTAGCGTCATGGAAAATAAACGAATGGGAATCCTTGTCAAAGACCATGGCCTCATTCTGGGACACCGTCAGATCCACATTCCCCATAAATGAAGAGGTGATAAGCCTGGCCGCGCTCTGCGCCCTGTCCTCATCAAAAGCCACGGTGTATGAAGGCTTCGCGCCCTCTGAATAAGCCTCGTCCAGGATCTCGTCCATCAGTGTGGACAGCGCATTGTCGCACTCATAGACCTGATCGCCGTAGGTTATCTTAAGATCCCAGAAATGGCGTCTCGTAAGGGATTCCTTGAGCTCAGCCTTTGAAAAGCCGGTGGTCTCGATGCCGTCCACCCGGACAGTCTTCACCGTCACCTGCTCCATCTCGCTCTCTTCTTTTTTTGACTCACCCAGCATGTTTACCACCAGATATGCGGTGGTTCCAAGAATAAACAAAATAATGAGGGTCAAAAAAAACGCCCTCATAAATCTGAGCAATTCATTGTTTCTCTTTTTTCTTCTGTTTGCAGCCATAATACACCAACTTATATTTTTACAAAATTCCTTGTAATATTTTATCACTTTTGCACAAAATTTGATATGTAAAAAATAATAAAAATATAGAGGTCAGTTCCACATTCTTTGTGGAAACTGACCTCCCGTAAAACCTTTGTAAAACCTTTGTAAAATCTATGCCTGAGCCTTCTTATTTCTCATCACAAACTGGACTGCGACACCCGCCGCGATCAGTGCCAGACCGATAGCGTCCGTCATCAGTCCCGGAGTGATCATCATAATGCCTCCGGCGATCAAAAGTATACGTTCTATAACGCCCATATCCATGAACAGATAGCCCTCAAGGGCGGCAGCCACTCCAAAGATACCCACAAAAGATGTGGCGTAGATAAGTGCCACCTCCGATGCACTGCTGTCGATCAGCAGCATCTGGGGGCTGAAGCAGAACACATAGGGTATGATAAAGGCTGCTATGGCCAGCTTCGTGGCATTATACGCAGTCCGCATGGGATTGGACTTGGCTATAGCGCTTCCCGCATAGGCAGCCAGTGCCACGGGAGGCGTGATATCCGCCACGATACCAAAGTAAAATACAAAGAAATGCGCCGCCAGGATCGGAACTCCCATACGTGTCAGGATGGGGGCGCAGGTGGCAGCCATTATACAGTAGGTAGCCGTGGTGGGAACGCCCATTCCCAGTATGATACAGCAGAGCATGGTCAGGAACAATGCTATGAAGAGCTTGTCTCCCGCCACTGCCACTATCGCATTGATCATCTCATTTGCAAGACCGGTCATGGTGATGGTACCTGATATAATGCCGGCCACGCCGCAGGCGGCTCCCACCGTGATAGTGCCCTTTCCGCCTGCCTCAAAGGAATCCAGGAACTTGCTAAGGGTGAAGCAGTTGCCCGATTCTTCCTTAAAGCCCAGGATAACATTCTTTGCGGCGCTTTTATCGCCGGACTTTTTCTTATCCGCGATGGCGCTCTTATAACTGCCGTCCAGGATTCCGTCCGCTATGCCCACCACGATGGCTGCAATTATGGAATATGCAGCCGCCCTTTGCATGGTCATCATATTGTTTGAAACCCAGATCACCAACAGGATAAGAGGAAGCAGCAGATATATCTTTTTGAGCAGACTCTTAAATACCGGAAGCTTTTCCTTGGGTATACCTGTCAGGTTATATTTTTTGGCTTCCAGATGTACCGCGATAAAGATTCCCGTAAAATAAAGGACTGCCGGGAAGATGGCACGGACTAATATATCGGAATAGGGCACTCCGATGAAATCCGCCATGAGGAACGCCGCCGCGCCCATGATGGGTGGCATGATCTGTCCTCCGGTGGAGGCCGCCGCTTCTACCGCGCCCGCAAATTCCGACTTGTATCCGGTCTCCTTCATCATGGGGATGGTAACGGAACCTGTAGTCACAGTATTACCCACGGATGATCCGCTGACCATTCCGCAGAGCGCCGAAGATATGACCGCCACTTTCGCGGGGCCGCCGGCATATTTTCCGGCCACACAGTTTGCCAGATTGATAAAAAACTCGGATATTCCGGTCCTCTCCAGAAAGGCGCCGAATATAATGAACACCACGATATATTTTGAGCACACATTTACGGGGGTGGACAAAATACCCGTCTTGTCATAAAACAGATTGCGCACCAGATATCTGATCCTGCCCACCATGGAAGGATTGGTCAGACCGTATACGATGGCGTAAATAATGAAAACCAGTGCCACTATGAGTATGGGCCAGCCCACGCTCCTCCTGGTCACTTCCAGAAGTGCTATTATACCTATCAGCGCGATGACGATCTGATACATCTGAAACCTGGTACCCTGCTGGATGATCTCATTGGCGTTAAAGGTGTAATACAAAAACGCGCCTGCGCCCAATATCATACCCACCACGTCATACCAGGGGATATAATTCACTTTGTTCTGGCCCTTCTTTGCGGGATAGGTCAAAAATCCCAGCAGCACTATAAGGCCCATGAATGCCGTAAGCCTGATTTCCTCGAGGAAGGTGGCAAAGAGCGTCACCCATATACAGAACAGGGAAAAACCGATGAGAACAGCCTTTACTATGATGGCGGGCGTACCCTTCCACACGCGGACATTCGACTCCCTGTCATATTTTTTCATCACCTCGTCCAGATCTTCCTGGGCGAGTTCATATTCTCTCTTGTCTTTATTCTTACTCATCCTGCCCTCCTTTACTCAGTCGCCACAGTCACGCCGTGCTCCGCAAAATATCTGGCGGCGCCGGGATGAAAGGGAACCGTAAGTCCCGTGGTGGCATTTTCGATGGAAAGTTCATTGCCCTTGGCATTCTCTGCAGCTATCTCGGCAGCGTGGTCAAAAATGGCCGCCGTCAGCCGGTATACAGCCTCCTCGTCCAGATTTGCATCCACGATCATGGTAGCCTTTACGGTAATGGTATCTATGGCCTCGCTCTGTCCGGGATATGTGTCTGCCGGTATCTGCATAGGGGCATAAAAAGGATTGGCTGACATTATATTGTCCCTGAGTTCCCCGTTTATGGGTACCAGGAATACGCCGTTGGTGGTGGCCAGTTCCGTGATGGCTGAGGTAGGCGCACCCGCCACCAAAAATGCCGCATCGATCTGTCCGTCCTTAAGGGCTTCCTTACTGTCGTCAAAACTCTGATACTGAACCTTTATGTCATCAAGGGACAGTCCTGCGCCTTCCAGTACATCTACGGCGTTAAAGTACACGCCCGAACCGGGGGCTCCGATGGATACGCTCCTGCCCCGAAGGTCTGCCACGCTCTTTATATCCTCCTTCATGGTGATCAGCTGTACGGTCTCCGCATACAGGGCGCCCATGACTCTGAAATCCCTGCTGGGGCCGTCCTTTTCAAAGGATCTGCTGCCCTCCCAGGCATAGCTCATAACGTCGGACTGCGTGAATCCCATCTGATAATCGCCATCGCCTATGCTCTGGATATTGGCCTTGGATGCAGCCGTAGAAACGGCCGTTACATTATAATCGGAATTATTCTTCATATACTGGGCCAGCACGCCGCCAAAGGCATAATAGGTACCGGCGGTTCCGCCGGTTCCCATCATCATACGCTTGCCGCCGCAGCCCGCCAGTAGTAACATGCATGATGCAATGAGCACGCATATAAGGCTCTTTCTTAGGTGTTTTCTCATGTTGATCTCCCTCATTTAAGATTCTTCGTCACTTCGTTTCTCGAAAATGACAATATCAGATCCAATTTTCATAATCTAATTCACGCCGTCAAAGATTCTTATGATCATATCAGCAATGCTCTCCACGCTTATCTTCCCCACGTCAAATGTAAGGGTATAATTGGACGCATCAGAGATCTCGCAGCCGGTATATGTCTTGTAAAAATTCGCCCGCTGCTTATCTCTTTTCTCCATGAATTTTTCAGGCTTTTCATCACCGTATTCATGAAGCTGTTCAGCCCTTTTAAGCTTCATTTCATGGGGTGCATGAAGATAAATACTCACCACATCGACACCGGCCTCTTCCAATATCCTGTTCGCGCATCGTCCCACCATGATGCAGGGTTCCTTTGCCAGTTCCAGTATCACCTTTTTTTCCGCCTCAAATATTGCATCATAAGAGCTGCTGTATGAAACAGTACTTCCAAAAAAAGAATCGATCACCTGGGCAGCCTTGGATATCTCTTCGCCTTCCCTCTCGACTTCATCTCGATCATAGCCGCTTTCCTTCACGGTTTTGGTCACAAAGTCCTTGTCATAATACGGGATTTTCAAGCGTTCGGATAAAACCTTCGCCAATGCACGTCCACCGGCCCCGTATTCCCTGTTGATAGTTATCACCGGTATTTTTTCTTTGTCCATACCTTCCCCCTTTCCTCACCATCGCTTTTCAAAATCATCCAAAGAATAATTTTGCCGATGCACCTTTTGCTAAAAGCACGTTACCTCTAAGCCTATGTGATTATACCACAAATAAAAGGGATTGTCTCCATTTGTATAGAGACAATCCCTTGATTTAACAGCGTTTTAGCCGATCCTGCATAATCTGTAAAAAATCTTACGCAGTCATACGTTTACGGTCAGGCGTTTACAGTCAGGTGTTTACAATCAGGCATTTACGATCTGTGCAAAATCCGTCTTCAGGGAAGCGCCGCCGATAAGGCCGCCGTCGATGTCGTCCTTAGCCAGAAGCTCTGCAGCGTTGCCTGCGTTCATGGATCCGCCGTACTGGATGCGTACTGCCTCAGCGGTATCGGCATCATACAGCTTTGCGATGAGATCGCGGATAAGCTTGCATACTTCCTGTGCCTGGTCTGCACTGGCGGTCTCGCCTGTACCGATAGCCCAGATGGGCTCGTATGCGATAACCAGGTTCTTAACCTGATCTGCGGTCACATCAGTCAGATCCCACTTGATCTGTCTTTCGATCCACTCTTTGTAGGTGCCGGCCTTACGAAGGGCCAGTGACTCGCCGCAGCAGAGTATGGGCTTAAGTCCAGAAGCGAAAGCCTTCTTAACCTTTGCGTTGATGAGCACATCATTCTCACCGAAGATGTCTCTTCTCTCTGAGTGGCCGATGATGATATACTCCACTCCTGCTTCCTTGAGCATGGGAGCTGATATCTCACCTGTGAATGCGCCTTTATCCTCAATATAGAAGTTCTGGGCGCCCACGTGTACGTTTGTACCCTTTACTGCCTCGGCAACTGTGGTGATATCGATAGCGGGCACACAGTATACCACGTCTACATTATCGTTTACTACCAGATCCTTAAGGTCGGCACACAGGGCCTTTGCCTCTTCGGGAGTCTTGTTCATCTTCCAGTTTCCGGCTATTATCCTTTTTCTTGCCATGGTTCTTCTCCTTTTTTATTATAATCCAATCGCTTTCGGCACTTTCGTCTCAAATTATTTTATTTTACTTGTCATCTGCTGCATAAACTCCGGGAAGCTCCTTGCCCTCAAGGAATTCAAGGGATGCGCCGCCGCCGGTGGAAATGTGGCTCATCTTTGATGCGAAGCCCAGCTGGTTGCAGGCTGCTGCGGAATCACCGCCGCCGATGATGGTGGTAGCGTCAGTCTGTGCCAGAGCCTCGGCTACTGCGATGGTACCTGCTGCAAGAGTAGGATTCTCGAATACGCCCATGGGTCCGTTCCATACTACAGTCTTTGCGCTCTTAACAGCATCCGCGAAAAGCTCTCTGGTCTTTGTACCTATGTCAAGGCCTTCCTTGTCAGCGGGGATAGCTGTAGCATCCACGATCTGAACATCAACAGGTCCGTCGATGGGATCAGGGAAGGAATCTGCTACTACGGTATCTACGGGAAGAAGGAGCTTCTTACCCTTAGCCTGAGCCTTCTCGATCATCTGCTTGCAGTAATCAAGCTTCTCATCATCCACCAGTGACTTTCCGATCTCATAGCCCTGAGCCTTGAGGAAGGTAAACGCCATACCGCCGCCGATGATGAGGGTATCGCACTTTTCAAGAAGGTTATCTATAACAGCCAGCTTATCGGCTACCTTTGCGCCGCCGAGGATAGCCACGAAAGGACGCTCGGGATTCTCCACTGCATTGCCCAGGAACTGGATCTCTTTCTGCATCAGATATCCTACTGCGTTTACTCCGCCCTTCTCGGTGATATACTTGGTAACGCCCGATACGGAAGCATGTGCCCTATGGGCTGAACCGAAAGCGTCACATACATAATCGTCTGCCAGATCAGCCAGTTCCTTAGCGAAGGTACCTTCGTTCTTGGTCTCATCCTTACCCCTGAAACGGGTATTCTGAAGGAGTACCACATCGCCGTCCTTCATAGCTTCCACAGCCTTGGTAGCAGCCTCTCCGGTTACATTGTCATCATTTACGAATACTACTTCCTTACCCAGCTTCTCGGACAGTCTCTTTGCCACGGGTGCCAGAGACTCGCCCTCGTTGGGGCCGTTCTTTACTTTGCCCAGGTGTGAGCAAAGGATAACCTTAGCGCCGTCGTTTATCAGTTTCTTAATGGTATCAAGAGCCGCTACGATACGTGTCTCATCCGTGATCTGTCCGTCCTTGAGGGGTACGTTAAAATCACATCTTACCAGTACTCTCTTACCTGCTGCATTAAAATCATCAACAGTCTTTTTATTAAGTGCCATATTTTCCTCCTTAGATATTTATCATTACTTTCGAGCAACAAAAACGACCCGACCCTAAGGGGCCGGGCCGTAAAACCACTTGATCACAAAACCTGCGGTAAAAGATTATGCAAGCTCAGCGAAATACTTGATGGTACGAACCATCTGGCTGGTGTATGAGTTCTCATTGTCATACCATGAAACAACCTGTACCAGATTGTCCTCGCCAACCATGGTCTGTGTAGCATCAAAGATTGAACCATAGGTGGAACCTACGATATCTGAAGAAACGATCTCTTCCTCATTGTAACCGAAGGACTCGTTTGAAGCTGCCTTCATAGCTGCATTGATCTCTTCCTTGGTAACGCTCTTCTCTACGGTAGCAACCAGGATAGTAGTAGAACCTGTAGGGG